>CAVHJI010000114.1:0-6200 GCA_963636255.1 Bacteroidaceae bacterium
CTCCTTATTATATATATGTGTGCTTTACTCCTTAATTATATATAGGTGGGTTCTGAAAACACCCACCGTAACAAATCATGATGCAAGGAAATACTGGTGTCCGTTCTCCTCGAGCATGTAGATTCTGTTCTCCTTTGCCAGCCACCCGATGGCATATGCCAGCTCAGTGGCTTGCAGTTCAAGCCGTGTTATCAGGTCGATGAATGTCATCCGTCTTGCGGTCTTCTTCAGTGTGCTCCAAACAAGTCTTGCATTTCTGGCTATCTTCTCTGTATTCATAAGTCTATTCCTCCTCTTCTTGTCGATTGTGTCTTTCGGTGCAAGACCATTCGTAGTGAATAGTTTTACGGTTTAAATGTAACACGATTTTAATCAACGTGCAAGCAAAGAACCGACTATTTTGCTGTAGCTGAAGAATGTTTAACTTTTGTGGACATACACGACACTTATTTAAACACTTGCTTCAGGTTCTTTAAGACTACGAGCCCGTGTCCTGCTGTGCTCAGAATTTATAGTACAGGCTGGCGAGTACGTTGCCTGCCACTACCTTGAAACTGCTCCAGGTGTCGGAACCATTGACGAAGATCTTGTCTATCGGCATCTGGTTGTAGGTCATGCCGTAGTCGTCTGACTCTATTCCCGGCATCTTGTAGGGCACGTCCTCGAGTGTCTTGTCGCGCACGTCGGTGAAGCTGGCTACATCCATAGCCACCGTGTGTCCCAGTTCTCCTTCGTAGGTTGTAACCATGCTTTGTGCGCAAAGATACCGGTAACCTACCGTGCTGCCGTAGCTGACGAGTCCAAAGGCATAAACCTGCACATCAAAACGAAAAGCCATGCCTTAAGTCGAATGCCCCATGTTCCTGCACCATGAAACAAAAAAAGAAGAGCGCCACGCTTCACGTGTAGAGAAATTCCTACCTTTGCAGAAATTTAATCCCATAGACAACATCATTTAATTTTAAGAAATGAGTCAACAAGCACCATTCATGGTTTTCTCTGGCACGAACTCAAGATACCTTGCCGAGAAAATCTGCGCTCATCTGAACTGTCCGCTCGGCAACATGAACATAGCCCACTTTGCCGACGGTGAGTTTGCTGTGTCTTACGAAGAGTCCATCCGTGGCTCTGTGGTATTCTTAGTACAGTCCACCTTCCCCAACTCCGACAACCTCATGGAGCTGCTGCTTATGGTCGATGCTGCCAAGCGTGCATCGGCAAAGAGCATCGTGGCTGTCATACCTTACTTTGGCTGGGCACGTCAGGACCGCAAGGACAAGCCGCGTGTGTCCATAGGAGCCAAGCTTGTAGCCGACCTGCTGTCGGTAGCTGGCATTGACCGCCTCATAACCATGGACTTGCATGCCGACCAGATTCAGGGCTTCTTCAACATCCCTGTCGATCACCTCTATGCTTCGTCGGTATTCCTGCCCTACATCCAGAGCCTGAACATGGACGAGCTCGTGATTGCCACACCCGATGTCGGCGGCTCGAAGCGTGCAAGCAACTACTCCAAGTACCTGCATGTGCCATTGGTGCTCTGCAACAAGACACGTGAGAAGGCCAACGTCGTTGCATCCATGCAGATCATCGGCGACGTCAAGGGCAAGGACGTGATACTCATAGACGACATCGTCGACACTGCCGGCACCATAACCACAGCAGCCAACCTGATGATGGAGAATGGCGCCCGCTCGGTACGTGCCATAGCCAGCCACGGTGTGATGTCCGACCCTGCATCGTTCCGCATACAGGAGTCACAGCTGTATGAGATGGTCTTCACCGACAGCATACCTTACACCAAGAAGTGCGCCAAGGTGAAGCAGCTGAGCATCGCCGGCATCTTTGCCGAGACAATACGCCGCGTGATGAACAACGAATCAATCAGTTCGCAGTACCTCATCTGACCGACAGACAACACAGCACATAAATAGAGTCACAGGGGCTTGCTCTTATCGGGGCAAGCCCTTGTTGCTTGTTGCGTGTTGTGTTTCATGTGTTATGCGTCGCGCGTTACGCTTTACGTTATTGTTGTGTCTTTACGGGTAGGAGGTTGAGAGTACACCTGACGCACAACACATATATAAGACTTGCCCATAGATAACGTTTGCGATGGCACTTTCAAACGTAAGACTTGGGCATTTCAAATATAAGACTTTTTCGGGGGCGTCAGCAGCGTCTGCCGTCATCTGTAAATCCCTGCCGGTGGATGTCGTTTCCCGCAGTCGCTACTCCTTATTATATATAGGTGCACAGCGCACTGATTTTCCCCAATGCGTCACATATTGTCGATGCACTTTTGCCGTTGTGCCGAATTTTTCCGTTATTTGCTACTGCTGACATTGAGGTCGGGATTGGTGACCTCATGATGATAACGACAATTGACCGACAATGCCTGAAAAGATAAACATACGCAAACTCGAAGCCGACCTATGGGAGTCGGCAGACCTGCTACGTGCCGGTAGCAAACTCACCAGCAATCAATACTGCATGCCCGTGCTGGCACTGCTCTTCCTGCGCTATGCCTACAGCCGCTACAAGATGGTGGAGGCAGAGCTGATGAAGAACCGTCCAAGTCGTGGCGGACGCGTCATGCCACTCGAGCCAAGCGACTTCGCTGCCAAGAGTGCACTCTTTCTGCCACGTGAGGCACAGTTTGAGTTCCTCGTCTCACTGCCCGACAATGTTGCTGCAGCAGGACTGAAGTCTGCCAACGGACAGGACATAAACTCTCTGGGTGAGGCTGTGAACAATGCCATGAGCCTTGTGGAAGCGCAGAGCGAACAGCTCACAGGTGTATTGCCAAAGACCTACACCATGTTCAGCGACGAACTGCTGCGCGAACTGCTCCGCATCTTCAACAACAAGACACTCGACGGGATTGGCGGCGACGTCATAGGTCGCATCTACGAATACTTCCTCTCCAAGTTTGCCAAGGCTGTGGCAAGCGACGACGGGGTGTTCTTCACGCCCAAGTCGTTGGTAAAGATGCTGGTCAATGTGTTGGAACCACAGCGGGGAACAATGCTCGACCCAGCCTGCGGTTCGGGTGGCATGTTCGTGCAGACCGGTGACTTTGTCAATGCCAACGGCACGGATGCCAACTCACTGATGACATTCTACGGACAGGAGAAGGTGGAATATAACGCACAGCTCTGCCGTATGAACATGGCTGTGCACGGGCTGAACGGACAAATAGTGAGTGGCGACGCGGCAAACACGTTCTATCATGATGCCTTCAACCTCGCGGGCAAGTGCGACTATGTGATGGCAAATCCGCCGTTCAATGTCGACAAGGTCAAGGCAGAGAGTGCACAGAGTGCCGGCCGTCTGCCCTTCGGGCTGCCTGGCGTGAATGCCAAGACCAAGGAGATAGGCAATGCCAACTACCTATGGATAAGCTATTTCTATGCCTACCTCAAACCATCGGGACGTGCAGGCTTCGTCATGGCATCGTCGGCAACAGACAGCAACAACCGCGACCGCGACATCCGCGAGCAACTGGTCAACACGGGCGACGTGGATGTGATGGTGTCGGTGGGCAACAACTTCTTCTATACTCTCTCGCTGCCCTGCTCGTTGTGGCTCTTCGACCGCAACAAGCGACGCGAAATCCGCGACAAGGTACTCTTCATCGATGCACGCAACTACTACACTGTCGTTGACCGCACACTCAACGAATGGACAGAGTGGCAACTGCGCAACCTGCAGGCCATAGTGCATCTCTATCGTGGCGAGACCGACAAATACCGTGCGCTCGTCAGCGACTATCGGCAGCACATCCTTGACAGCTTCCGTGCCCTCCGCAGTGAGGCACAACCGTTTGTCGATGCCGTCGACGAGGACACCCGCGGGCATTTCCTGGGCTTGATGGGGCAGGTAGAGAATGCTACGCTTGACATCAGCAAGCTCCGCGACCGCATCAATGCACAGATGGAGCAGACCAAGGCGTGCATCAAAGCTGCCGAACAAAACATCAGGAAACGTGAGGTGAAGACCATGCGCAAGACGGGCGAAGACTTCTGCGCGGTGCTCAACAGCTTGCTCACAGATATCGGTGAGTACGAATGGCTCACTTCCAAGTTCGGCATGGACGGTGAGTATCACGATGTGGCAGGGCTATGCCGTATTGCCACCATCGAGGAGATTGCCGGGAAGAACTATTCCCTCACTCCCGGTGCCTATGTAGGAGTGGCAGAAGCCGAAGACGACGGCGTGGACTTCCACAAGCGCATGAACGAGATTCATGCTGAGCTGGCAAAGCTCAATACCGAGGCAAATGTGCTGATGGAAGAGATACAAGCGGAGTGGAACAACCTCAAAATAGACTAATGATATGGCAAAAGATATAAATCTCATTATTTCTGACGATAGCACGGTTGCTGCCTTGACTAAAGACCTTCGCCAAATTATTGACGAAGCGAGAAATCATGTGGCAGCCACGGTCAATTATGAGTTGACCATGATGTATTGGCATGTTGGCGAGCGTATCAATCGTGATATACTTGGAAATGAGCGTGCTGCGTATGGAAAACAAATTGTGACGCAGGTTGCGACACAATTGCAAGCCATATATGGTTCGAAGGGCTTTGACGAAAAAAACATTCGCCGAATGATAAAATTTGCTGCTTTGTTTTCAGATATTCAAATTGTCGCACCACTGGTGCGACAATTGTCATGGTCTCATTTTCTGATAGTTATGCCGATTAAGGACGAGCTTCAGCGTGAGTTCTATCTCACAATGGCGGCCTCAGAGCATTGGAGCAAAAGAACGCTTCAGTCTAAGATAGACGGCATGCTCTTCGAGCGTACAGCCATCGCCCAAAAACCAGATGAACTTGTCAAGCAAGAGCTTACTGAATTGCGAGACGGCAACAAATTGTCGCCCGATCTCGTCTTCAAGAGTCCGTATTTCCTTGAGTTTGCAGGTCTGAAGGGAATGTACAGCGAAAAAGACTTGGAAGATAGTCTTGTTGCCCATCTTGAGCAGTTTATGCTAGAGTTAGGCAATGGTTTCTGCTTCATGGAGCGCCAAAAGCGCATGATTATAGATGGTGAAGATTTCTATCTTGACCTTCTGTTCTATCATCGCAAGTTGCATCGTCTTGTGGCGATAGACCTGAAGCTTGGACGTTTCAAAGCACAATACAAAGGTCAGATGGAATTGTACCTCCGTTGGCTTGAAGCAAACGAAGTGGAGCCAGGAGAGGAAAGTCCATTGGGACTTCTGCTCTGCACTGAAGGTAGCGAAGAGCAGATAGAACTTTTGCAACTGGACAAAGCCGGGATTAAAGTGGCGAAATATCTCACAGAACTACCTCCACGAGAAATACTCATCCAACAAATTCAGAAATCATTGGCAGAAGCCAAAGAAAGACTCGGCAACGAGGATATGGAGGGAGAAGTATGATGGAGTGGAAAAAAGTGAAGCTGGGGGAAGTGGCTGAATCAATTCAGACTGGCCCTTTCGGCTCCCAATTGCATCAATCCGACTATTCGGTAGAAGGAACTCCTGTTATTATGCCCAAAGACATTATAGGAGGAAATGTCTCAACTGATACTATAGCGAGAGTTGAAGAATGCCATGTCTTAAGATTGGCTCGCCATAAAGTGAAAGAAGGAGAAATCGTGTACTCAAGGCGAGGAGATGTTGGCAAGTGTGCATACATAACTAAAGCGCAAGAGGGATGGCTCTGTGGAACTGGATGTTTGAAAGTATCCATTAATGTAGATGATGCCAATCCTAAATTTGTATTTTATCAGTTACAAAAGAAAAGCGTCATAGGATGGATAGAGAAGCACGCCAAAGGAGCAACTATGGCAAATTTGAACACGTCAATTCTTAGTGATGTCCCGATAGAATTGCCTTGTGTATCTATTCAAAATAACATCGTAAACATAATAAGCCGTTACGATGCATTGATAGAGAACTATCAATGTCAGATAAAGTTGTTGGAGGAGGCAGCGCAGCGTCTCTACAAGGAATGGTTCGTTGACCTCCACTTCCCCGGACACGAAAACGTAAAAGTCGTTGATGATGTGCCAGAGGGGTGGAAAAAGAAAAAACTTGTAGATATTGCAGATATTGTAATGGGGCAAAGTCCGCAATCTAAGTATTACAACAATAACAACGAAGGATTACCTTTCCACCAAGGAGTAGGAAGTTATGGGACCAGATTTGTAAAAGATGATGTCTATTC
>CAVHJI010000115.1:0-6153 GCA_963636255.1 Bacteroidaceae bacterium
TGTCAGGTGCAACAGAGGCGTGCAGTTTTTCTGCCTCAAGCAGCTGTGCGAGCAGCAGTGAGGCGGTCTTGCCCAGTAGCGGGTGCATGGCATCGGGGGCGATTTGCGCCAGTGGCTCAAGTACAAACAGGCGGCGCTGCATCAGCGGATGGGGCACAGTGAGGCGGTCGGTGGCAATCACGCGGTCGGCAAAGAGCAGGATGTCGATATCGATGGTGCGGTCGGCATAGTTGCCGTCTGCAGACTTGTGGTGCCTACCGAGGCTGCGCTCGATGGCCTGCGTGAGGTCGAGCACCTGCAGCGGGGCAAGGCTGGTGTCGACACACGCGGCGGCGTTGAGGAAGCTGTTGGCGGAGGCGAAGCCCCAGGGTGCGGTCTCAAAAAAGTCAGACAGGGAAATGACCGTCCCTATCTGACTCTCTATCTGCTGCACCGCTTGCAGGATGTTGAGCCTCCTGTCGCCAAGATTGGACCCCAGTCCCAAGTACAGCCGGTTCATATATATGTCTTTCGTCCGACAGTCAGGATTACTTGTCGGTTATGAGCATGGCGTCGCCGTAGGTTCCGAAGCGGTAGCCCTCCTTCAGTGCCACGTCGTAGGCTTCCATCACCTGGTCGTAGCCGCCAAAGGCTGCCGTCATCATGAGCAGCGTGGAGAGCGGCAACTGGAAGTTGGACACCATAGCGTTGGCAATCGTGAACTCGTAGGGCGGGAAGATGAACTTGTTTGTCCACCCGTCGAAGGGCTTCAGATGTCCGTCGGTGCTGACACTGGTCTCGATGGCGCGCATCACCGTCGTGCCGATGGCACAGACCTGATGGCCGCTGTCAATGGCCTTGTTGACACGCTCAGCGGTGGCTTCGGGTATGATGGTCTGCTCGGAGTCGGTCTTGTGCTTGGTGAGGTCCTCCACGTCGATGCTGCGGAAGTTGCCCAGTCCGGCATGCAGTGTCAGGAAGGCGAAGTCGATGCCCTTTATCTCGAGGCGCTTCATCAACTCACGGCTGAAGTGCAGGTTGGCGGTGGGGGCGGTCACGGCACCCTCGTACTTTGCGAAGATTGACTGGAAGTTCTCAGCGTCTTCGGGCTCGACCTTGCGGCGTATGGTCTCGTGTGGCAGCGGCGCCTCGCCGAGGGCGTAGAGTGCCTTCTTGAACTCGTCGTGCGTGCCGTCGAAGAGGAAGCGCAGCGTACGGCCGCGCGAGGTGGTGTTGTCTATCACCTCTGCCACCATCGAGTCGTCCTCGCCGAAGTAGAGCTTGTTGCCGATGCGGATCTTGCGCGCTGGGTCGACGAGAACGTCCCACAGGCGCATGTCGGGGTTCAGCTCACGGAGCAGGAACACCTCGATGCGCGCTCCAGTCTTCTCCTTGTTGCCGTAGAGGCGGGCGGGGAACACCTTGGTGTCGTTGAAGATGAACACGTCCTTGTCGTCGAAATAGTCTAGTATGTCCTTGAAGATCTTGTGCTCAATCTGTCCTGACTTGCGGTGCAGGACCATGAGGCGTGCCTCGTCGCGATACTGCGTGGGATACTGTGCAATGCGGTCTTGCGGCAGCTGGTAGTTGAATTGTGATAGTTTCATATTATGCGTTGTCCTTTCTTGTTTCCGTTTCTTTGTGCGGTGCCACTTGCTGCACCTTTATCCATTGTTCGAAGTCCTCGGGCCGCTGGCACTGGTCGACAGTGATGTCGCCGACGCGTGTCCGCCGCAGTCCGGTGAGGTATGCTCCTGACCCCAGCGCCTCGCCGATGTCGCGTGCCAGTGCACGGATGTATGTGCCCTTGCTGCACGTCACCTTTATGGTCACCGACGGAAGGCTGTAGTCCAGCAGTTCTATGCGGTCGATGACGAGCGTTTTGGGCTTCAGCTCCACCTCTTCGCCTTTGCGGGCACGGAGGTAGGCACGCTTGCCGTTGACGTTACATGCCGAGTAGGCGGGCGGCACTTGCTCGATGGTGCCGACAAAGTGCTGCAGGCTCTGCTCCACCAGCTCGCGCGTGATGTGGTCGGTGGGATAGGTGCGGTCGACCTCGTGCTCCATGTCGAAGGATGGCGTCGTGGCTCCCAGGCAGAGTGTGGCTACGTACTCCTTAGTCTGATACTGCAGCGATTCAATCTTCTTCGTTGCGCGTCCAGTGCATATGGTCATGACGCCTGTGGCTAGCGGGTCGAGCGTTCCAGCATGGCCCACCTTCAGGCTCCGCTGCGGCAGCCCCAAGCGTTGGCAGATGAAGTGGCGCACGGTCTTCACCACGCTGAACGACGTCCAGCCGTAAGGCTTGTCGAAATACAGTATTTCTCCTTCTTCGAAATCGAGCATCATGCTATGTTTAAGTTGGCACCGACAGCCAGCGCCACGATTATTATGCCTCCAATCAGTATGCGGTACCAGCCGAAGACCTTGAAGCCGTACTTGGTGACGTAGGCGATGAAGAACTTTATGGCAGCGACAGCCACGACGAACGCCACGATGTTGCCAATGATGAGCATGGTCATGTGGTTGCCCTCGAGCAACAGATTGCCGCCGCCGTCTTCAATCAGGTCCCACAACTTCTTGCATGTGGCTCCGAACATCGTGGGCACGGCAAGGAAGAACGAGAACTCTGCCGCAGCCTTGCGCGTCAGGCGCTGCTGCATACCGCCGACTATTGTTGCCATCGACCGTGACGTGCCGGGCAGTACTGCCGCGATGCACTGGTACATACCAATAATGAATGCACGCTTGTAGGTCTCGGGCGTGTCTTCCGAGCCTTTGTTGAAGATGCGGTCGCAGAAGAACATGAACACGCCGCCCACGACCAGCATCACTGCCACCAGCTCCACCGACTCCAGGTTCTCGTCGATGAAGTCACCAAGCAGCAGTCCCACGACTACCGCCGGCAGCACGCCGACAATCAGCTTCAGGTAGAAGCGCCAGATGGCTTGCCACCACGTGTATCCCATGGTCTGCATGGTCTCGGGGTAGAAGAAGCGCCTCCAATAAATGTACACGACCGACAGAATGGCTCCAAACTGGATTATCACGGTGAAGGCTTTGACGAACGGTGTGCTCTCCACGCCCAGCAGTGCTTCAGCGATGATCATGTGTCCCGTCGACGACACCGGCAGGAATTCTGTCAGTCCCTCGACTATTGCTATGATTATTGTCTGGAAAATATTCAGCTCGTCCATCGTCAATCCTTATGTGTTGTCGGGTCACCGTTGTCCTTTGGCTTGCGGATAACGGCGTAAATCATGAACAGGAAGCCGGCAAGGCACACCAGCGGTGCCACCTTGATGCGTCGCGCGCTGAAGATGTCCGGCTCGAAATGGTCGGAGGTCGACGACGGACCGGTCATCAGCAGAAATCCCACTACCACCACTGCCACGCCAATGGCTATCATGATGAGGTTTGTCTTGTCGAAAGCGAAGTTATCTTTCTTCATATATCGTGTTGTTGTTTCGTTCTTCGGGGGTTGGTATTCCACATTATTGTGTATAGTACTTCTACATCATCATTATATATAGTAAAGGTCGCTCGCCTTCATGCCGATGTACTTGTTTGTCGACAAGTAGGCGCAGAGCATTGTTATGGTCAGTCCGAATGCTAGCACCACGCCCGACACGACGAGCATGGCGTCAGCTGTCACGACTGTCGACATCTGTGGCTCAATGCCCACAGCCCAGTAGGCTGCTGCCCACAGCAGTAAGTCGGCTGTCACAGTTGCCGCCAGCCCTATCATGAAGTTGCGACGCATGAACGGACGCCTTATGAAGGCGGGGCTTGCGCCAACCAGCTTCATGGTGTAGATCATGAAGCGTTGTGAGTGCATCGCCAGTCGCACGGTGTTGCTTATCAGTGCAAACGATATCAGCGTCAGCACGGCAGCCAGAATGACAAGTGCGATGCTCACCGTGCGTATGTTTTTGTTCACCACGTCCATCAGGTCTTCCTGATATTCCACGCGGCTTATCCGTTTGTCGGCACACAATTGTTCTGCCACTGCCGACAGACTGTCTGTGTTGGCATAGGCGGCGTCCAGCTTCACCTCAAGCATGGCTGGCAGTGGGTTGTATTCGAGAAACTGCTGCGGGTCAATACCCATCGCCTGTACGTACTCGTGCTGCGCCTGCTCTTTCGAGATGTATTGCACCGACCGCGCAAACGGCTTCGCCTCCACTTCTGCCTTCAGCCGGAAGATGTCGCTCTCGCTCTGCCCTCTGTCAATCTCTGCCGTCAGGCTCATGTTCTCGCGGACATAGCCCGCCAAACCATGCGCGGCAAGGACGAAGAACGTGACCATGCCCACCAGCAGCAACACCAGCGTGGTGCTTATCGTTGCCGTCACCGTCTGCATGCCGAAATGTCTTTTCTTCCTTTTCCTCATATACATTATATATATGTGTGCTCCTGCTTGTATCTGTGCTCTCCAGCGTCACTCCTTCTCAAACGCGTATATCAGCGAGCTGCTCTTTCTCTTGTCTCCCCACGATGCCAACAATGCTCGCGTGCCCGTCAGCATGCCGCGCACAAAACTCATCCTGCGCCCCAGGTGCTGCTCTGTCAGCATCGACACATAGAAGGCGTCGAATGGCATCGGCTTGACAGTCGTGAGCCTGAAGCCCCACTTCCTTGCAAACCGCTCCATGGTGTCGGGCGTGAAATGCCACAAGTGGCGCGGCACGTCGTAGGCGGCCCAGTCCTCCTTATAATGTTGTGCGTCGTAGCTGCTGCAGTTTGGCACTGCCAACAGCAGCAGACCGTCGTCCTTGAGCCATCGGTGAAGCCCGCTCCACAGGTCGTTAATCCGCTCGATATGCTCCATGACGTGCCACAGTGTTATTACGTCGTAGGTACCGTCGGCAATCTTGGTGTAGGCATCTTCTGTCCACGTGTCAAGCCCGAACTTCTGCAGAGCGAAGCCGCGTGCAGCCACGCTCTTCTCTATTGTGTCGACCCGCCAGTGCCGTTGCGTCATAGTGTTGGCGAAATAGCCTGTGCCGCTGCCTATGTCGAGCAACCGCCCACAAGTCCTGCCACTTAGCCGCTTCACCAGCTCAGCCTTACGGTGAAGCATGTAGTTGCGTACCCAATGGTAGACAGTATTCATCGCGCCGCGCTCTGTGTCGGTGTGCGAGATGTAGTCGGGCGATTCATAGTAACGCCCAATCTCGGCCTCAACAGGAGCGTCGCCCGTGAAGCGGAACCCGCAATCGGCACACCGGCATACGTGGAACGTCTCGCCGCTGGCATAGCGGTCGATGCACACGAAAGCCTCTTCAATGTGCCGGCTGCCACATAGCGGACAGCATCTGATGTCAATGGTCTCCATCGCTCTCAACGCATGCACGGAGCATGCCTGCCCCGCTCTATTGCGGTCAGGGCACACCACACCGTAATTTGGCGCAAAAGTACAGATTAGTTCGGTGTTCCTGTGGATGTTTAAGGAAATTTAGGTAAAAGGTCAGCCCCTGTAACTATTCAGCGATAACCACAACCTTTCCTATCCGCACTTTAAAATAGAGTGCGGATAGCTTCATATGGGGAACTGTTGTGTTTTTTGGTAGTCTCTATGATGGATAACAAGTCGAGGAAAGTATCTGCACCTTGTCCTGACCGGAATGGGCCAGAATTTTTCATTTTTATCTTGACTTTTCTGATGCCTCTTTCACTTGCATTATTATCAGATGGTATTGTGGGGTTCTCAAGGAAGTTGAATATTTACCCCCTGCATTTGACGAGTCCTTTCTTGAGTCCGACAAACTGCTCGGCCATGTGCTCAAGATTTTCCGTCAGCAGTGCTTCAAGTCTTTGCAGCCACGGTTGTTTGTCAATAATTGCCTGTGGCTTTTCGTTTCGTTCATGGACTGCCTCCTGTAGCAGACTCCCGACTTTTTTCGACCACTGCTGCTCGGTGTCCAGTTCGTTTAGATACTGCAGTCCTCTGAGCAAATGGGCTATACAGACCTGGTGGTTCAAGAACTTTAGTGCGAAGTATGCGCCATGACGGTCTGTGACTGCAATCATTCTTTCCAGCGAGTCCCCGAAACGGGTTTCCAGTTCCTTGCGTGAACGTCCGTTTCCCCGAAAAAGGAGAGTGAAGTAGACTGTCTGTGCTATCCATGCCCAATCGAGTTTCTTATTGCAGTAAAGGCCGGATTCATCAAA
>CAVHJI010000116.1:0-1825 GCA_963636255.1 Bacteroidaceae bacterium
TAGCAGCTGAGGTAATTGTGATACCTCTTTCCTGTTCCTGCTCCATCCAGTCCATTGTTGCTGCGCCATCATGCACCTCACCAATCTTGTGAGTCAGTCCGGTGTAGTACAGGATACGTTCCGACGTGGTGGTCTTACCGGCATCGATGTGCGCCATGATACCGATATTTCGTGTCAAGTGTAAGTCTTGTTTTGACATTTTATCTTCTACCCTAAAAGTTACGTTTATCAGAATTTGAAGTGGGCGAATGCTCTGTTAGCCTCAGCCATTCTGTGCATATCCTCCTTGCGCTTGTATGCACCGCCCTGCTCGTTGTAAGCATCCATAATCTCTGCAGCCAGCTTGTCGGCCATTGACTTGCCGCCACGCTTGCGTGCATATGAAATCATATTCTTCATTGATATGGACTCCTTACGATCCGGACGGATTTCAGTAGGAACCTGGAATGTTGCACCACCGATACGGCGTGACTTTACCTCAATCTGCGGAGTGATGTTCTCCAAGGCTTTCTTCCAAATCTCGAGAGCAGAGAGCTCTTCGTTCTGCATTTTGTTCTTGACTGTATCCAAAGCTCCGTAGAAGATTTCGAAAGAAGTGTTCTTCTTGCCGTCATACATCAGATGGTTGACGAACTTAGAGACTTTCACGTCATTGTAAACCGGATCCGGCAGGATCACGTGTTTCTTTGGTTTTGCTTTTCTCATTTTAAAACTTGGGTTTCGTTTTTGGTTGTTTGCTTCTGTCGTCTTCAACGCCCCCACTGGGACATTTACTCAACCTGCATCCAATAAACCAAAACTGGTTAAAAACTCATTTTGTTTATTTCTTTGCTGCTTTAGGACGCTTTGCTCCATATTTAGAGCGGCGCTGTGTGCGGCTAGCTACTCCTGCGGTATCAAGAGTACCACGAACAATGTGATAACGTACACCAGGGAGATCCTTTACACGTCCACCACGTACCAACACGATTGAGTGCTCCTGCAAGTTGTGACCTTCTCCCGGAATGTAGGAGTTAACCTCCTTACCGTTAGTCAAACGAACACGAGCTACTTTACGCATAGCTGAATTAGGCTTCTTCGGAGTCGTTGTGTAGACTCTCACGCAAACGCCACGTCTCTGAGGGCATGAGTCCAGTGCAGGAGACTTGCTCTTGTCTGCCAGAACTGCACGTCCTTTCCTTACTAATTGCTGAATTGTAGGCATTTTAAACTTTAATTTTATATTTGTTTTTAATTTACTTTCCTCACGGGTACATTTTGGGCTGCAAAGATACAAATATCTTTTGGATATTCAACGCCGCATTCCGTTTTCCGGTCGCAAATTAGAGACAAAGATATAAAAAAGCTTAAAAGTTCGTTTATGCCTGTCCCTGTGGCATCATGATAGACGGTGTCTGACAGTCCTCGTGCATATCAATGGGACCGAATACTTCCTCATATTTACGGATGTTGTCCTGCAGTGCTGCCAGCAGTCGTTTGGCATGTTCCGGTGCCAGTATTATGCGGCTCTTGACTTCCGGAGCCGGGATTCCGGGCAGCATGCTCACAAAGTCGAGTACGAACTCCGAACTCGAGTGTCCCAGTATTGCCATATTCGAATAGACACCCGCTGCAATCTCTTCGGACATCTTCACCATCGGTTCTTTTCTGTTTTCTTCTTCTGTCTTCATGGTATTATTGGTTTATATGTTCATTTCCTGTTGTTATTCTCTACCGTTCCTCTTCTGTCATTGTTCGCCAGGTCTTGTTTCTCCCTCTACGAACCGTTCCAGCGACAGCTTATTGCCATCAAACACGGCATAGGTGAACTGCGTTATCCAGTCTC
>CAVHJI010000116.1:1835-3638 GCA_963636255.1 Bacteroidaceae bacterium
GGCGGTGTCCAAAGATGAAATAGTTTATGTCAGGGTGCGTCTTCAGGTAGTTCTTGGTATAGCGGACCAAGTACTCTTTGTCTTCACCCATATAGGGAGGTTCCTTACCGTCCCTGCGCTTAAGACGGCTGTGCTTTGCCCATGCCAATCCCAGTGCCATAGCCCATCTCGGATGGATAGCCGAGAACAGAACCTGCAGCACTCGGTTATGGAAGATACCGCGCAACATGCAGAACATACGGTCAGGGTCACCCAATCCATCGCCGTGTGCCAGATAGAACTCCTTACCGTAAATCTCTGTAGTGAGCGGACGGCGGTGCAGAATCATGCCGCATTCCTTCTCAAAGTAGTCCTTGCACCAAATGTCATGGTTACCTGTAAAGAAATGCACCTCCACGCCACGGTCTGTCAGTTCCGATATCTTTCCAAGCAGTCGGGTATATCCCTTAGGCACTACATAACGGTACTCATACCAGAAGTCGAAGATGTCACCAAGCAGATACACTGCGCCAGCCACATCCTTGATCTGGTCAAGGAAGTTCACCAGTCTGCGTTCCTGTGTGCGTCCATGCTCTATAGCCAGCGACCCCAGATGCGCATCCGACAGAAAGAACACCTTCTTAGTCATTATCATCTCCCCTCTGTTATCTCTGTTTCACATGAAGCCCAGCTCCAGCTTAGCCTCATCACTCATCATATCCTTGTTCCATTCCGGGTCAAAGACGACATTCACCGTTGTGGAGCGCACGCCCTTCACTGTGCCAACCTTCTGACGTATGTCTTCGGCTATGAAGTCACCTGCCGGACAGCTCGGCGCTGTCAGGGTCATGTCGATGGTCACGTCGGAGTCGTCGCTGACATCAATCTTATATATCAGTCCCAGGTCATACACATTCACCGGTATCTCCGGATCATAGACGGTCTTGAGCATCTCCACTATCTTCTCTTCAGTCTCGTATTTCGTCATCTCGTTTCGCTTTCCTGCAAAAGTAGTGATTTATGTCTCGCCACCTATCAAAGGCCGCGAAAAAGCTCTTATATTATCTCGGACCAAGTCTTATATTTAAAATGGCAAAGTATTACGTTTGAAATGGCAAAGTCTTATATTATCTCTGACCGATGCTTATATTATCCCCGTTCAACGACATTTTCCGACCGCGGGAAAGGACATTTATGTCTACAACCCTAGACATTAATCGGAATGCCTCGAGACATTAATGTCTAAGCCACTATACATTAATGTCCTTCAAAGTCACCATGTCACCTCTCTGAAAAGTTAGTAGTACTTACTTTGCCGAGTTAGTATATCTTGCTTTGCCATCGAAGTATATCTTGCTTTGAAAGTTAGTGGTACTAACTTTTTGGGGCAGGGCCACTAAGTCTGATATCCATTCACGTGCACCCAGACACACATGTTTTTGTTTGGCGAGAGTAATTGTGACACGAGGGTTAGAGCAGTCCCTCGTCGTTGAAGCTGAAGTAGGCACCGTCAGCCACTATGACGTGGTCAATCAGATGAATACGCATGATTTCGGCAGCCTTGCGTATGCTCTGAGTCAGCAGCTTGTCGTCATTGCTGGGACGTACATTGCCCGAAGGGTGGTTGTGCACGACAGCAATCTGCGTGGCATTGCGAAGCAGTGCCTCGCGCAGGATAAGACGCACGTCGACAGCCGTCTGGTCTATACCACCACGACTGATGCGGACACGGTCTATTACCTTGGAAGCCTGGTTGAGTAGCAGGAGCCAGAATTCCTCGACAGGTTGGTCGCAGAGCTGACCATGGAACAACTCATAGATATC
>CAVHJI010000116.1:3648-6100 GCA_963636255.1 Bacteroidaceae bacterium
GATATCGTTCGAACAAAGCACGCGCGCCCTCTCAAGCGGGCGCTCCTGACTACGACGTTTGCCCAACTCGAGGGCTGCCATAATCTTAAGACTCTTGGCTTCGCCCAGTCCCTTGAAGGCAAGGAAATCATTGAGACTCCACTTGCCAAGTGCACTGAGGCTATTGCCGCTATCGGCACAGACCTTCTTCATCAAATCGACGGCATTATCATCCACCGTGCCTGAGCCTATGAGGATGGCAAGCAGTTCGGCATCGCTGAGAGCCGATGCACCTAAACGTTTCATCTTCTCTCGCGGACGGTCCGCCTCTGCCCACTTGTCTATAGTGATGTTCATAGTGTGTTCCTCATCTGAACATACGGCTGACACGCTCCACGGAGTCGGCAAGAATGTCTATCTCTTCCTTTGTGTTGTAGAGTGCGAATGATGCTCTGACAGTACCTTCAATGCCAAGACGTTCCATGAGAGGCTGTGCACAATGATGGCCTGTGCGTACGGCGACACCGAGATGGTCGAGCAACGTACCCATGTCAAAATGATGGATGTTACGGTCGAGGAACGAGACTACGCTGCCCCGATGGCGTGCCTTTCCGAAGATATGCATTCCCTCTATGCCTTCAAGTCGTCGGCAGGCATAAGCTGTGAGGTCTGCCTCATAGGCACCGATACGGTCCATCCCAATGGCTGAAACGTAGTCGAGTGATGCACCAAGAGCTATGGAGCCTACGTAATTAGGCGTGCCTGCTTCAAACTTATACGGTAACTCGTTGAATGTCGTGCCACTGAAAGATACGTGTCCTATCATCTCTCCACCACCCTGGTATGGCGGCATACGGTTGAGCCATTCCTCCTTGCCATAGAGCACGCCGATACCTGTAGGTCCGTAGACCTTATGACCGGAGAAACAGAAGAAGTCAGCATCAAGGTCGGAAACGTTGACAGCGAAGTGTGGTACAGACTGCGCACCGTCTATCAACACCGGCACGCCATGGGCATGGGCAGCAGCAATGATTTGCTTGACCGGATTGACAGTGCCGAGCACATTGGAGACATGGACGACACTCACGAGTCTGGTGCGTGGAGTGAAGAGCTTCTCATACTCGTCCAACAGCAGCTCTCCTTCGTCGCTCATGGGGATGACCTTGACCACAATGCCCTTCTTCGTAGCCTGCAGTTGCCAAGGCACAATGTTGCTATGGTGCTCCATGGTGCTTACGATGACCTCATCGCCAGGTTGCATGAATGCTTCGCCGAAGGACGATGCCACAAGATTGATGCTCTCAGTAGTGCCGCGCGTGAAGATAATCTCACATGCCTTGCGTGCACCAATGAAGGCACGCACCTTCTCACGACTTTGTTCCAACAGCTCGGTAGATTGCTGCGAGAGACTGTGTACACCACGGTGGACGTTCGAATTAACCTCATAATAGGCGTGCTCTATCGCCTCTACTACCTGACGTGGTTTCTGTGTGGTGGCAGCATTGTCAAGATAGACCAGCGGCTTGCCATGCACCTGCACGTCGAGTATGGGGAAGTCCTTCCTATAGCTCTGCGCGTTGAATTCTGTTGTCTCCGACATAAGCAGTCCCCCTGTTTATCGTTTGCATATTTCACAGCCGCGACAGCCACTGTTAAGCTCACCGCGGAATCGCTTCTCTATGAGATAATGCAGACGTTCCTTTAGTGCATCAATGCGTATGGCATCTGCAATCTCGCCCACAAAGGCAAACATCAGCAGCAGGCGTGCTTCCTTGAGCGGAATGCCACGTTGCTGCATATAGAACAATGCACTCTCGTCAAGCTGTCCGACGGCTGCTCCGTGGTTACAACGAACGTCATCGTTATAGATTTCAAGCTGTGGCTGTGTGTACATGTGGGCTTCGCGCGTGGCACAGAGATTACGGTTAGCCTGCTCCGAATGTGTATGATGCGCACCTGGCTCTACCTTAACCAGTCCGGCAAAGGCACCGACAGCATTGCCGTCGAGCACATACTTATATAGTTGGTCGCTGGTGCAGTGCGGCACACGATGGTCTACGAAGGTATTGTTGTCAACCCTCTGGTATCGGTCAGCCACAGCCATGCCATAGAGCTTCAGATCAGCTCCTTCACCTGATAGGGACACACGTGTCATGTTGCGCGTTGTGCCGTTATTGAGTGTCATGCCATTAAGCAGCACGTTGCTCGATGCCTGTTGGTCGAGATAGAGGTTGCTGATGCGTACTGTTGCAGTGCTGTTCTCCTCAAGTTCGTAGAAGTCGAACGACGCTCCTTCACCCACATAGGCTTCGATGACCTGTGTAGACAGGAAGCGAGCGTTGTCGTTGGTATGGTCACAAGCAAGCAGACGCAGCTGTGCGTGTGGCTCCACGACAATCAGTACGCGTCGGTTAACGAGCAGGTCAACACTCGACTTGAGTATATTGATGAGTTGCAGCGGCCTGTCTACGGC
>CAVHJI010000117.1:0-5965 GCA_963636255.1 Bacteroidaceae bacterium
CCACCGTCAATCAGATAATGTCCTCCAGTGCAGAAGCTCGAGGCATCGGAAGCCAAGAAGTATATCATCTCTGCCACTTCCTCAGGACGTCCTACATAGCCTCTTGCATACAGGGCATTCTCTTCACGCCAAAAATCATCGACGGTGCAATGGTCCACCTTGGCAAACTTCTCAAACAGATTGTCTACCAGAGGTGTGTGGATAGTACCTGGACACACGGCATTGACACGTATGTTCTTAGGTCCGAGGTCGATGGAGAGACTGCGGGCAATCTGTCCCAGTGCACCTTTGGTCAGTCCGTAGCCAAAGCTATGTGCTTTGCCGATGAACCACTGGTCGGAAGCATTGATGACCACACTGCCTCCTCCAGCATTGATGATATGTGGCACCGCCTCGCGGAGTGTGTTCACCGTACCATAGATATTGGTTTGGATCATGAGGTCAAGTTCCTCGTCGGAGATGTCCAGCAGAGTGTTGCGACGGTGAATGCCCGCATTCGCCACTACACAGTCCAGCTGTCCAAACTTCTTCACCGTCTCCTCGACAGCATTATGAATATCGGCACGGTTCCTGGTATTGCCCGGGACAAAGAGTAATTGTTCAGGACGGTATATCTCTTCCATCCGCTCGCGGGCAGCATCCTCATTGATGTCCATGAAGCCGACATTCCATCCTTGCCCGATGAACTTCTTGACCGATGCGGCACCAATGCCTGTGGAGCCACCTGTAATGAATACTGTCTTCATGGAGTTCTTTGAGTTTTGCATCATCAATGCTGCATCTCGACAATGTGCGATGGTGCTTGTTCGATGTTACGTCTGTCGACCTGCGTCACCACTTGCGCTGCGAGTTGCATGAATGCACGGCCAGTGATGGAGTCGGAGATGAGTGCCACAGGCGCGCCTTCATCACCACTCTCGCATATACTCTGTACTAAAGGTATCTGTCCAAGCAATGGCACGTTCATCTCTTCTGCCAGATGTTTCACGCCCTCCCTGCCAAAGATATAGTATTTGTTCTCCGGCAGTTCGGCAGGAGTGAACCACGCCATATTCTCAACAAGTCCAAGTATAGGCACTTCGACCTTATCGTTCATGAACATGTTTATTCCCTTGCGTGCATCGGCAAGAGCGACAGCCTGCGGTGTGCTGACAACGATGGCACCTGTAAGAGCTATGGTCTGCACGATGGTGAGATGTATGTCGCTGGTTCCAGGGGGAAGGTCAATGACAAAGTAGTCAAGATCACCCCAGTTAGCCTCACCGATGAGTTGCTTCAGTGCATTGCTTGCCATGCCACCACGCCACAACGTCGCCTGATCAGGGTCAACGAAGAAGCCTATTGACAACAGCTTGACGCCATACTTCTCTATCGGTTCTATAAGGTCACGGCCATCTACCTTGACTGCATAGGGGCGCGCGTCTTCCACATGAAACATCTTGGGGATGGAAGGACCGAAGATGTCGGCATCGAGCAATCCTACCTTATGACCGAGTTTGGCAAGTGAGACGGCAAGGTTTGCCGCAACAGTGGACTTGCCCACACCGCCTTTGCCAGACGACACACCAATGATGTTCTTCACGTTAGGCAGCATCTTGCCTGCCTCAGGACGCGGAGCCTGCTTGCTCTCGGTGGTTATTGACACCTGCACATCGGGCGACACATAAGTGTGTATGGCAGTCTCTGCAGCCTTCACTACAGACTGGCGGAATGGGTCTGTCGACTTCTCGAACACGATGGAGAAGCTGACCGACATGCCGTCGATGCGCATATTGTCGGCAATCATGTCTGCCTCAATAAGGTCCTTGCCGTTTCCTGGATAGCGGACAGTGGCAAGCGCGTCTTTTATCAGTTTGGGGTATAGTGTCATGTCAAATTCTTTTGTCGGTGTTAATCTGTTAGTTGCATTCATTTGCCACTGACAAGCTCACTGCGTTTATTGCGGTTATAGCTGCGGTATTCGTCGAACTCGATCTCCTCATCAGGCTCGAAAAACTGCGTCTGTTGCGGCAGTCGGAATGCAATGTACTTTATGCTGATGCCTCTGTCGAGCCACTGTCGTTCGTAGTATGTCTTTATGGATAGCACCGGGTCTGTGGCAAGAGGCGAAGCATACAGGTCGTCGGTCATGGAGACGACAGGCAAGCTGTTCTTCTCGGTCATGAGCCGTGTGTAGGTGAACATGAAGTTGCTGTCGGTCTTGAGATGGATTATTCCATCTGGCACGAGTATGCGACGGTAACATTCAAGAAAGCCTGTAGACGTGAGTCGCTTGCCGGGCTTCTTCATCTGCGGGTCAGGGAATGTGATCCATATCTCACTAATCTCTTCCGGTGCAAAGAAGCGGTCGATAATCTCGATGTTGGTGCGCAGGAAAGCGATGTTCTTCAGTCCTTCACGAAGAGATGCCGTGGCACCAGTCCACATGCGTGAGCCTTTGATGTCGACGGCAATGAAGTTTTGCGATGGATTCTGACGCGCCAAGTCTACCGAATATTCGGCACGACCACAGCCAAGTTCAAGCACTATGGGATTGTCATTGCCGAAGAAGCTGTCGTGCCAATGCCCTCGCATGGGGCACTGGCCATCCTTAATCTCTGAATACGGAAACTGGAAGACATGGGGATATCGTTCCATGTCGGCAAACTTAGACAGCTTGTTCTTTCCCATGTCGTACGTACGTCAGTCTACGAATGTAATCCATCCGTGAACATCGGGCTCATCGCCATACTGGATGCCACGCAGCTTGCTGTACAGGGTTGTAGATACTGGACCGGGCTTGCCATCCTTACTGATGACATAGCTCTTCTGCTCTTCAAGGTCATCAATCTTTGAAATCGGACTGATGACAGCAGCTGTGCCACAAGCACCAGCCTCCTCGAACGTGGCAAGCTCTTCTTCCGGGATCTGGCGGCGTTCTACCTTCATACCCATGTCTTCTGCCAGCTGCATCAAGCTCTTGTTGGTGATTGACGGCAGGATAGACGTAGACTTCGGTGTGACATAGGTGTTGTTCTTAATGCCAAAGAAGTTGGCAGCACCACACTCGTCCATATATTTCTTTTCTTTGGCATCGAGATAGAACTCGCAGCTATAGCCTTTGTCGTGGGCAATCTGATTTGCCTTGAGGCTGGCAGCATAGTTTCCACCTACCTTATATATGCCTGTGCCGAGAGGAGCCGAGCGGTCATACTCACGGATGATGACATAGGGATTGGTGGCAAAGCCGCCCTTGAAGTACGGACCTACCGGAGTGACAAAGATGACGAAGAGGTATTCTGAAGCAGGATGTACGCCCACCTGTGCACTCATACCGATAAGCAACGGACGGATGTAGAGTGTAGCTCCCGACTCATACGGTGGGATGAAGCGCTCATTGAGCTTCACCACAGTCTTCACAGCCTCTGTAAAACGTTCGGTAGAGAGCTCCGGCATAAGGATGCCACGACATGTAGACTGCAGGCGCGCAGCATTCTCATCGACACGGAACAGACGAATGCGTCCGTCCTTGCCACGATAGGCCTTGAGTCCCTCAAAAGCTTCCTGACCATAATGCAGACAAGTAGCAGCCATGTGCATTGGGATGGTCTCCTCGCTGTGGACTTCCAACTTACCCCACTGGTTGTTACTATAATAGATTCTCACATTGTAGTCTGTCCTTATATATCCGAAGGGCAGATGTTTCCAATCCAATTCTTCCATATCATTTAGCTGTTTTAATTGCTTCCAAATAGTAACTTATCTCGCAAAATTAAGTCTTTTTATTCACCTGTACCGTCCTCAAATGACATTTTTTTCACTTCAGCCTCTGCCCCAGCAAGCTTATCGTGGCAGAATGCTATAAGTTCATTGGCTTCGCGTATTCTGTCGGCGAGCTGGTCGATTTCAAGTTCACCACTGTCTATTTTGCTGACGATATCCTGCAGGCGTGCCATGGCTTCGCCGTAGGTCATTTCCGTTTTATTGCTCATTGGTTGAATCTCTTGTTTTTACGGGTTCTTATGTCTTCTACAGCCGATGTCAGTTCTCCACTGCCCAATATAGTAATGAGTTTGTCGCCACAAACTACATCGGACGCACGCCGTACAATCTTGCCATTACTGATGGTGATGCTGTAGCCTCGCTCTAATAGCCGCGATGGCGAAGCATCAGTGATGTGCTGTTGCAACAGTTGCAGACTGTGTTGCTCACCCTTGAGCAGCAGTTGTGCGCCTTGCATGAAGCGGTGTTGCAACGTCTGCAGACGCACGGTTTCACGTCTGAGGCGTTCATTCGTGCCGATGCCTATGCGCGACTGTAAGCGCAACAGCTGTTCGTTACCACGAGAGAGCAGCGCCAATGCACCTTGCCAAAGGCGGGCAGTGAGTTCGTCGAGCATACCGGCGGTCTTGTCTACGGCAGCTATGAGGTATTCGGCAGCAGCTGTAGGAGTCTTGACTCGACGGAAGGCAACGGCATCAAGCACAGTGTCATCGCGTTGATGACCAATGCCTGTTATTATGGGTAAAGGGAATTGTGCGCACGCTGAAGCAAGCCTATAGGTGTCGAAGCCACGCAAGTCGGACGTAGCTCCACCGCCACGAAGTATGACCACCACATCATAGTCGTCGACGACAGCATTGATGGCATCGAGTGCAGCAAGCACAGACTGTTCCAGTTCGAGGCCCTGCATGACTGCAGGGAACAGTGTCACCTTGAAGCGATAGTGACTGGAATTTGAGGCAAGCTGGTCGCAGAAGTCACCATATCCAGCCGATGTGGCTGAGCCAATGACTGCTATACGTTGCGGCAACAGAGGGAATGGGAGCTCTTTGTTCATGTCGATAGTCCCGTCTTCCTCCAGACGTGACAATATCTCCTTACGCCGCATGGCGAGATCGCCAAGCGTGAAGCTCGGGTCGATGTCGACAATAGTAAGGGAGAATCCGTAGACCTCGTGGAATGTCACCTGCACACTGACCAACACCTTTATGCCAGCAGCAAGAGCTTGTCCGGTGGCTTGTTCGAAATAAGGCTTCAGCATGCCGAAGACCTTGCTCCATATCATACCGCGGGCTTTAGCAATAATGACATCACGCCGCGGTTCCTTCTGCACGAGTTCGAGGTAGCAGTGACCGTTGTTGACATGGAGCTCACTGATTTCTGCCTGTACCCAATAGGTATCAGGTAGGCCAGATGCTACCGCCTGACGTATCAGGGCGTTGAGCTGCTGTAGTGAGAGACATGCCGGTTCATCCATAAACTCATCATATACCTTTATTCTTCATGCGACTGAAGATATAGCTGATAGGCTTTCCACATGTCGGGAATGCCATAGCCATAGACATTATCCGGATAATCGGCCCTGTCGCCCGACTGTCGGACGAGATCTATCAATTCCTTGACCGTCAGCTTGGGACAGGCTTGCCACAGACAAGCTATCATGCCGCAGGCTACAGGAGCAGCAAACGATGTCCCATTGCCATGGCTCACACTGCCTTGTGACGTAATGATGGTCGTTTCCACTCCTACAGCAAGTATATCTGGTTTGATGCGTCCATCGGCAGAAGTGCCTACCGAAGAGAAACGAGCCAGCTCACCATCGCCATTGACGGCACCTACAGAGAGGACATCAAAAGCATCGGCTGGAGGCGTTATCTTCTTCCATGATGTAGCACCGTCATTGCCGGCGCTGCAGACAAGCAGAAGGCCCTTACCTGCCATGAGGCTGGCAGTGCGGGAGATGACAGTTGACTTTCCGTCGAGATCGCGAAGGCGAAAGTTCATTGATGTGTCATCGAACTCATTATATCCGAGCGAGGAATTGACGATGTCGACACCGACGCTGTCGGCAAACTCCACTGCCGCTGTCCAGAAGTCCTGTTCAATGGGATTCTCAGAGTAAGTATCTTCACTACGCAATACCCAAAACGAGGCATCGGGTGCTGTACCGACCATGCTATAAGGCGTATTGGCAGCCATACAC
>CAVHJI010000118.1:0-5947 GCA_963636255.1 Bacteroidaceae bacterium
CCGCGCTTCTTCAGGAGCTTAGCCAGAGCGTGGAACACCTCAGCACCCATGCGGATAGCTTCCTTCTCGTTAGGAGCACCTACGGGACGGATCATGAACTCCTGGAATGCGATAGGAGCGTCAGAGTGTGCACCACCGTTGATGATGTTCATCATAGGAACAGGCATAGTGTATGTATTGCAGCCACCGATGTAACGGTACAGAGGAATGTTCAGGGCAGCAGCAGCAGCCTTAGCGCATGCCAGTGATACGCCGAGGATGGCGTTTGCACCGAGCTTGCTCTTTGTAGGAGTGCCGTCGAGAGCCAGCATCTTCTTGTCGATAGCACGCTGGTTCAGCACGCAGTCGCCCTTGAGAGCCGGAGCGATGACCTCATTGACGTTCTTGACAGCCTTCAGAACACCCTTGCCACCGAAGCGTGCCTTGTCGCCATCGCGAAGCTCGAGAGCCTCGTTCTCGCCTGTAGAAGCACCCGACGGAACGGCTGCACGGCCTAATACACCATTCTCCAACACAACGTCAACCTCGACAGTTGGGTTGCCACGTGAATCAATAATCTCACGAGCTACAATTTTCTCAATTTTCATAATTCTACTTTATTTTTAAAGATAGTGTTTATAATGTACTTCCTTATGTATGCGCAAAGTTAATCTTTTTCCTGCCAATGTTCCACAATTTTGTCTGTGATTATTTGGCGGTTTTGCCCTCGGCTTTGTCTTCGGGTTTCTTCTTCTCGGTCTTTGCCAGCATCACGATGTTGTAGACCAGTTCGGACATCCATGCTTCGGAGAAGCTGAGTCGCTCCTTGTATGCCTGTATGCCGGCAGCCGTCTTCTGCTCATCGTCCTTCTTCCAGATGGTCTTGGTGCAGATTTCGTGCACGGTAGACTCAACGGAGTTGCGTATGGTGTTCTTGAACATGGCAGGCATGCGCAGCTTCCACTGCATGAGATTGCCTATCATCATCATCAGGTCGTTGGTGAAGCCCTGGAACATGAACATGTATGGCTGCACCTGCATCTGGTTGCGGCAGTGTTTCTTTATAGAGTTGTCTATCTCCTTGAAGTAGTTCTCGCTGAGCCCGTAGTCCTGCATCAACATCTTGCGGGCAGCGGCTTTCTCGCCTTGTCCCAACTTGCCGCCCACAGTGGGAACCTTGAACAGCCGCTTGAAGTTTGCGACGTCGGGGATGAAGCGCACGTTTGTTATGCCGAGATTGACGGCCAATGCCGACTGGAAGTAGACGCGCGTCAGCGACATAAAGTCTTCGGCACTCTTTGCCGAGACGCTATCGTCTTTCTTTCCGAACAGTTTTGAAAATATGCTCATAGATATATGTGTTTGCGGTACTTGATTATCGCCGCACAAAGATAGTGCAAATGTTCCTTATTACTGTGCGTGAAGCGCATTTTATCTTCTGCCAGAGACGCCACTGCCCAAAGGCACGAACACAGATAAAAAAATCAGCAAACTGCACAATGTAGCAAATATTGTGTACTTTTGCACCGCAATCGACAATTGCACACAAAAGAAGAAAATGTGAAAAACAAAACTATAGTTACGACCTATGGGAAAAGCTATAATCAACAACTACGAAGAATTTGAAGGTTATGTAGGTAAGAGAATCGGCGTGTCAAACTACATCGAGATGACACAGGACAGGATTAATCTCTTTGCCGACGCCACACAAGACCACCAGTGGATACATACAGACCCCGAACGCGCCAAGGTGGAGAGCCCGTTCCACTCGACGATAGCCCACGGCTACCTGACGCTGTCGGTGCTTCCGCACTTGTGGGACGACATCATTCAGGTGAACAATCTGAAGATGATGATCAACTATGGCATGGACAAGATGCGCTTCGGACAGGCTGTGCTCTGCGGACAGCGCATACGTCTCGTCGCCGACCTGAAGTCGCTCGTCAACCTGCGTGGAATCGCCAAGGCCGAAATCCAGTTCTACATAGAGATTGAGAACGGAAAGAAGCACGCACTCGACGGAATCGCCACATTCCTCTATTACTTCAATTAAGGTAGGCCCCAGAATTGACTTAATCCATTAAGGTGGGGAATTTACAGAACCCATCTTAAGTCAAAAAAAAACGCCGCGGCTGCACGCCCCGTCACAGTGGGCGTCAGCCTTCCTGCGCGTCCGTAGCGTGGAGCATGAAGTCGAGTATCGGCCGGCACTTGCTGTCGCATGCCGGATAAAAATGCCCGTGCACGCGCTCCACGTCCTTGGGCGAAGCTCCCCACCAGAACTCCGCAATCGCCAGAGGCTTCATGCCGTGCTTGAAGGCATACTGCAGCAGCTTTGGTGCGGCACATTCTCCTGCACCGGCAGGCGGCAGCTGACCGCGTGCCTGGTCGAATATCCGGCACAGGTCCTGACGGCGGCCGTCACAGCCGACCATCACATAGTGGTGGAACAGGCGCTCCTGCAATGCAGCAGAGCGTTCGTGGCGTTCGTGCTTCAGCCGGTCAATCTCGCTGTCGACGTTGCTGACGCGTTGTTGCAGCATCTCCATCCGTTGCCGCCACTGCTTCTCCATGCGGCGATATTCCGCTTTCTGCCTTTGGCTCTCGCGTGTAAGTTCCTCTTCCTCAGCTTCGGTAAGAGTGCCTTGACGTCGCTCGTCGCGTTTTGACTTGGCTTCCGCCATCTGCCGTTTCAACGTCCCAAGCACGCTGTCAGCCTCGTCGTGCAGACGTGCCAGCGCCTCCACATCACTCTTGTACGCATCCGATTGCTGCAGACTGCCGATGCGGGCATTGAGCTGCGATATTTCAGCCTCTTCGACCTTGAAGAAGCCCTGCGGCTGCAAGAGGTCGTAGACCGGAGGCACGAAGTAAGGGATGTCGTTGCGTCCGTCGAGCAGACCCGAGAAAGCTGCGAGGAACCCCAGACTGCCATCCTTGTCCTTCACGGCGAGAACGCCGAACATCTTGCCACGTCCCAGCTCGTCGCCCCACTCCGCCCTGCTGCCGACAAACCTTTGCACGTCGCGTGCCGCCATCAGGCACAACGGATGCGGCTGGTAGCAGAACGGGTCGTTCAGCTCTGCCGGCATGTCGACAACGTCGGTAGGCTCGCTGAAGGCATGCAGGCGGGCATCCTTCTGCGGCGGCTTCTTGCTGCAACGGCGTTTCTTGAGCCATGCGGCCTTGCGCTGCTCGTACTCTGCGAAGTGTTTCTCCAGGAAATTGTCTGCCATTAGGGTGATACGCGTGTAGGGTTCACATTTTGTTTTTTGAATCGGTAGAAAAAAGACTGCCGTGAGGTCTTCACAGCAGTCTTGGAATACTGTGCACCAATGTGGCACAGCGTTGTTGTCTTTTTCTTTCGACTCTTCGATTAGTCGCAGTTTGCCAACTTGTGATCCGAGCCAAGGACATCCTTGATCTTGCCCTTGTACATCTCAGTCATGTAGTTGCGTGCAACCTTGCCATACTGGCGCGGGTCGAAGTACTCTGGATGCAAAGCGAATGTCTCGCGGACACCTGCTGTGTAAGCCAAACGAGAGTCGGAGTCGATGTTGATCTTGCAAACAGCGCTCTTCGATGCTTCACGCAGCTGCTCCTCAGGTATACCAACTGCATCGGGCAGATTGCCGCCGTACTTGTTGATGAGGTCAACATAGTTCTGCGGAACTGAAGAAGATCCGTGGAGGACGATTGGGAAGCCCGGGAGCTTATTCTCAATCTCGTGCAGCACGTCGAATGCCAATGGAGGAGGAACCAGACGGCCTGTCTTCGGGTCGCGTGTGCACTGCTCCGGTTTGAACTTGTATGCGCCGTGACTTGTACCGATAGAGATGGCGAGGCTGTCGCAACCGCTACGGGTTGAGAAGTCGATGACCTCCTCAGGACGGGTGTAGTGAGACTCTTCTGCAGAAACCTCATCCTCAACACCAGCCAGGACACCAAGCTCAGCCTCAACAGTAACATCGTACTTGTGAGCATACTCAACGCACTTGCGTGTCAGCTCGATGTTCTCCTCGTAAGGCTTGCTTGAACCGTCGATCATGACACTGGAAAAGCCCAGGTCTACGCAGTCCTTAACCAGTTCGAATGTGTCGCCGTGGTCGAGGTGCAGAGCAATCTCAGGATGATTGCAGCCGAGGCTCTTTGCGAACTCGACGGCACCCTGTGCCATATAACGGAGCAGGATAGGGTTAGCGTAAGCGCGTGCACCCTTAGACACCTGCAGAATGACCGGTGACTTCAGCTCAGAGCTGGCAGTGATGATAGCCTGCAGCTGCTCCAGATTGTTGAAGTTGAATGCAGGCACGGCGTAACCGCCATTGACGGCTCTCTTGAACATCTCACGGGTGTTCACCAAGCCCAAATCTTTGTAGTTTACCATTTCTTTTTTATGTTTAAGTTGTTGATATCCGTATTCTTGTTTGGACGCGCAAATTTAGCGATTCTCTTTTTAATACACTATACTTGCGCCACACTATTTTTTTCCTGCGCCCGCAGGCTCCGCGCTGCCGCCACGACAGCCGCCTCGGCTCACTGCATGTCCCTGAGCCAAACTTCTATGCCCGAGCCTGCTGCGTCAAGCTGTTGCTTGATGAGCGACACGTCGGTCTGGCTGAAATGATACGGGATGAGTATGCGCGGCTTGATGATCTGCGCGGCACGCACTGCCTGCTCCACGGTCATGGTGTACGGCTGGTTGACGGGCAGGAAACACACGTCGATGTCCTTGACGGCAGACAGCTCGTCGATATCCTCGGTGTCGCCGGCAACATAGATACGCAGGCTGCCGTCGAAGGTAAACACATATCCGTTGCCCACGCCCTGCGGGTGGTACTGCCGGTGACCTTCGGTGATGTTGTAGGCTGGCACCACGTCCAGTGCAATGCCGTCGTGCAGCTTCATGCCATCGCCGTTGCGCAGCACCGTGCCGCGCTGCAGCTTGTCGTAGCACCGCTGGTTCATGTAGAGGCGGGTCTCGGCTGTGCTCAGCGTGTCAATCGTGGCAGGGTCGAAGTGGTCGCCATGCTCGTGTGTCAGCATTATGATGTCAGCCTTCGGGAACTTCTTGTAGTCGGTATACCGTCCTGTGTTTGCCACAGGGTCTATCTGAATGTTCACATCCTTGTAGTTCAGAGCCAGCGAGCCGTGTTTTATCAAGGCTATGCTGACGTCATTGCCGTCGGCAGTGCGAAATGTCTCCACCTTGCAGTCCTGCGCATTCACAGCATTGGCAACCATCAGTCCGATGACCGAGAGCATCAGTATGAATCTTTTCACGTACATTGGCGTATCAGTGTCAAAGTTATTGTATCTGCGCACGAAGATACACAAAAGACTTCGAACACAAAAAAATCAGCAAGTCAAAGAACTGTCCGTTCGACTGTTAATCCGCCATGAGCCCCACTTCATCTTGGATTATCCACAAACGGTTGCGTTCGACGACCACGAAAGCAGAATCACACACATCTCCTACAAAACAACGCTCAAAGATAGTAAATTTTTCGAGCCGACGCAAGTGTTCCGCCTATTATTTTACGCAGATTTTATTGGCAATACCTTACTGACATTCAGAAGCTTCGGCGTACCCTGAAGATATTCCCTTCGCTTTTTCACATTCAGCCCCTTGCCATCAATGACTGATGACGTTCGGGGCTCGCAGATGTCCCTCCGTTTTCTGTTCTAAGCGCTCGTACACGCCCTACAGAGTTCTTCGCAAGGTCTCCGCAGACAGCAGAAGGAAGTCGGCTCACAGACTGCCGTTACAGTTACAATTACAGTTAGAGTTATGGTGCAATTCATATTTCGTACGGTGCAGACGAAGCTCGCGAACTTCGCTTCGCATCTCACCACGTTTCCCGTGTCGCGGTATCAGTAGTATCAGTATCAGTTTTGTGTTGGTCAATGTAACCAAGCGACCAAATCAGTTAAAATCAGTATCAGTTTTATTTTTACACATATCACC
>CAVHJI010000119.1:0-5853 GCA_963636255.1 Bacteroidaceae bacterium
GTGCAGGATTCCCTGTATATAAAGGTAAGGGTGCACGTCTGCAGCGTGCGCTGATAAACTTCTTCCTCGATGAGGCCGTGAAAGACGGATACCGTGAGGTGCAGCCGCCTACGGTGGTCAACGAAGCTTCCGGTTACGGCACAGGACAGTTGCCCGACAAGGAAGGACAGATGTATCACTGCCAGGTGGACAACTTCTACCTGATACCTACAGCCGAGGTTCCGGTGACAAACATCTACCGCGACGTCATCCTCGACGAGAAAGATCTCCCTATAAAGAACTGTGCATACACAGAATGCTTCCGTCGTGAAGCCGGCTCCTATGGTAAGGACGTGCGCGGACTTAACCGTCTGCATGAGTTCTCGAAGGTGGAACTGGTGCGCATCGACAAGCCTGAGCACTCACGTCAGAGCCATCAGGAGATGCTCGACCATGTTGAAGGACTGCTCAAGAAGCTGGAACTGCCCTACCGCATACTGCGTCTCTGTGGCGGCGACATGAGCTTCACATCATCAATATGCTATGACTTCGAGGTCTACTCGGAAGCACAGAAGCGCTGGCTCGAGGTAAGCTCGGTATCAAACTTCGACACTTATCAGGCCAACCGTCTGCACTGCCGCTACCGCACTGCCGACAAGAAGGTTGAACTGTGCCATACTCTCAACGGCTCCGCACTGGCCCTGCCGCGCATCGTAGCAGCCATACTCGAGGACTTCCAGACCGAGAACGGCATACGCATGCCTAAGGCACTGGTGCCGTACACAGGCTTTGAGATGATTGACTAAACGGCGCACAGCACGTTGAGACAGAGGTTTACGTAATTCAAAGTGACTAACAATCATCAACAGAAATGAACAGAATCACAAAGAAAGAGCAACTCTCAGAGAAAGTATTCAAACTGACAGTCGAAGCCCCACTGATAGCAAAATCGCGCAAGGCAGGTCACTTCGTAATTGTACGCGTAGGCGAGAAGGGCGAGCGCATACCTCTCACCATCGCCAATGCAGACATAGAGAAAGGCACCATCACGCTGGTGGTGCAGACTGTAGGACTGACATCGACAAAGTTGTGCAGCCTCAACGAGGGCGATTACATTGCCGACGTTGTGGGACCATTGGGACAAGCTACACACATAGAGAACTTCGGCACCGTGGTTTGTGCCGGCGGCGGCGTGGGCATAGCACCTATGTTGCCGATAGTACAGGCACTGAAGGATGCAGGAAACAGAGTCATCACCGTGCTGGCAGGACGCAACAAGAGCCTCATCTTCATGGAAGACGAGATGGCAGCAAGCTCTGACGAACTGATAATAATGACCGACGACGGCTCATACGGAACCAAAGGACTGGTGACCAACGGCATTGAGAACGTCATTCAGCGCGAGAAGGTGAACAAGTGCTTCGCCATCGGTCCTGCCATAATGATGAAATTCGTCTGCCTGCTGACAAAGAAATACGAGATTCCTACCGACGTATCGCTCAACACCATAATGGTGGACGGCACCGGCATGTGCGGTGCATGCCGCGTGACAGTCGACGGACAGACCAAGTTCGTTTGCGTCGACGGACCGGAGTTTGACGGACACAAGGTTGACTTCGACGAGATGATGAAGCGCATGGGAGCATACAAGCCTCTCGAGAAAGAAGAGATGGACAAGTATACCGCCGCCCTTGCAGGTAAGAAGGAAGAGACTGAAGCAACACCGGCAACCGCCGAGGACGATGAGACAAGCCGCAATGCGCCATGGCGTCAGGAACTGCGCAAGTCCATGAAGCCCAAAGAGCGCATGGCCATTCCCCGTGCCAAGATGAACGAACTTGCTCCTGACTATCGTGCCCATGTGCGTAAGGAGGAAGTCAATCAGGGACTCACCGAAGAGCAGGCGCTGGTAGAGGCTAAGCGTTGTCTCGACTGTGCCAACCCCGGTTGCGTGCAGGGTTGTCCGGTAAGCATCAACATCCCGCGATTCGTAAAGAACATAGAGCGCGGCAACTACCTTGAGGCTGCCCATACACTGCGCGAGACCAGTTCATTGCCAGCCGTCTGCGGACGTGTATGTCCACAGGAGAAGCAGTGCGAGTCGAAGTGCATTCACCTCAAGAGTGGCGGAGAGGCTGTAGCCATAGGTTACCTGGAACGTTTTGCAGCAGACTACGAGCGCGAGAGCGGCAAGATGGCAACACCTGCCATGAAGCCGGCAAACGGCATCAAGGTTGCTGTCGTGGGTTCCGGTCCTTCGGGTCTGTCGTTTGCAGGCGACATGGCCAAGGACGGATACAGCGTCACAGTGTTCGAAGCCCTGCATGAGATTGGCGGTGTGCTGAAGTATGGTATACCTGAGTTCCGTCTGCCCAACAGCATCGTCGATGCCGAGATAGAAAACCTCAAGAAGATGGGTGTCGAATTCGTCAAGGACTGCATCATAGGCAAGACCATATCGGTGCAGCAACTCGAGAACGAAGGCTTCAAGGGCATATACGTTGCCAGTGGTGCCGGACTGCCTAACTTCATGCATATTCCTGGCGAGAACCTCATCAACGTGATGTCGTCTAACGAGTTCCTGACACGTGTCAACCTGATGGATGCAGCGAGCGACGATACCGACACACCGGTGCCATTTGGCAAGCACGTGGTCGTTGTAGGTGGTGGCAACACCGCTATGGACTCAGTGCGTACAGCACTCAGACTGGGAGCCGAGACTGCAACAATAGTCTATCGCCGCTCGGAAGCAGAGATGCCGGCACGCAAGGAAGAGGTGAAGCACGCCAAGGAAGAAGGCGTTTGCTTCATGACATTGCACAACCCCATAGAGTATGTAGCCGACGAGCAGGGACACGTCAAGCAGGTTGTCCTGCAGAAGATGCAGTTGGGTGAGCCCGATGCTTCAGGCCGCAGAAGTCCTGAACCCACACCTGGAGCCACCGAGACACTCGATGCAGACGTAGTGATTGTAGCCATCGGCGTATCGCCAAACCCGATAGTACCACGCTCCATCGAAGGACTGGAACTGGGACGTAAGGGCACGATTGTGGTCAATGACGACATGCAGTCGTCGATACCGGCAATCTTTGCCGGAGGCGACATCGTGCGTGGTGGAGCGACTGTAATCCTCGCCATGGGCGATGGACGACGCGCAGCAGCAGCCATGAGCAAGAAGCTGCAGCAGGACTGACAATCCACACATAACAAATAGAATGGACACAGCAGGCATTCATAGCTTGTTGTGTCCTTTTTTTGTTTATCCTGACTTGAGTCGTCTCATCGGGAAATCAATGGGACTGTGGTCGTACGATTCTCCTGCTATATGGCGTTTCAACGCTTATATTTGAAATGCCCAAGTCTTATATTTAAAAGTGCCATCGCAAACGTTTGAAAGTGCCATCGCATATATAAGACTTTGCCGGCAGTCCGGGTGCATGACATGCACAGCCTGGAGGGAGTTTTAGTATAAAAAACTGAAAAAACACAATATCCCCCTTGTCTATGCTCAAAGATTTGCTAGTTTTTCCCTACCTTTGTGGCAGGAAGGAGATAACCAATCATTATGGCAAAAGACAGTAGAGTACTATTTATTACGCAGGACATTGCCCCGTACGTATCAGAAACGCCCATATCGAAGACATGCCGCCAGCTGCCGCAAGCCATTCAGGAGCTTGGCAGGGAGACAAGAATATTCATGCCGAAATGGGGCAACGTGAACGAACGGCGCAACCAGCTACACGAAGTGATTCGCCTGTCGGGCATGAACCTGATAATAGACGACACCGACCATCTGCTGATTATCAAGGTTGCCTCTATCCCTTCTGCAAGGTTGCAGGTCTACTTCATCGACAACGACGACTACTTCCAGAACCGTCAGCAGACATGCGACAAGAACGGTGTGGAGTATGACGACAACGACGAGCGCAGCATCTTCTTCGACCGTGGAGTGTTGGAGACAGTCAAGAAGTTGCGCTGGTGTCCGGACATCATCCACTGCCACGGATGGTTCACGGCAATAGTGCCCATCTACATCAAGAAAGCCTACAACGAGGAGCCTTCGTTTGCAAACTCAAAGGTGGTGTATTCGCTCTACAACGATGCATTCACCAAGACATTCAATGCCGACTTCGGAACCAAGCTGCGCGTAAAGGGCATCAAGGAGTCGGACGTAGCATCACTGCAAGATCCCGTTGACTACATCAAACTCAGCAAGTTTGCCATCGACAACTCTGATGCCATTGTGCAGCAGATGGAAGACGTCAACCCCGAGCTTCTGGAATATGCACGCCAGTCGGGCAAGCCTTTCCTGGAATATCGCCCGGCGGAAGAGATGGCGGCAGCATTGCATGAGTTCTACAACATCATCTGAGCCGACGGAACAAGACTACACATAACACACAAGAGAGAGACAGACACATACAAACGTCCTACACAAGAGACATCCTTTCAGTCATGAAACTTAAGTTCACAGGATTTGCGTTCCTGACCATATTGTTTGCACTCGTAGGGTGCGATGACACCACCGGAGTCATTGGCATGAACCTCATGCCCGAGTCTGATGCCGTTTACACATATACCGCATCGTTCGAAGCACAGTCTGAATCCATCGAGGCTGACTCTGTGTATGCACGTTCCGAGACAGGCTATCTGGGACGCTACACCGACCCGGAGTTCGGATACTACGAAGCCAGCTTCCTCACCGAGCTCAACTGCACGGAGAACTATACGTTCCCGGCAGTCTACAAATATGACGAAGCCACCGGCACTGCCACTGGTACCATGGCTGGCGACTCATGCACCAACATCCGTCTCGTGGTCTACTACACGACATGGTTCGGCGACTCACTGACAGCAAGCCGACTGAGTGCCTACCGTCTGAACGACCGCTGGCTGCAGGAGCGCAAGAGCAACGGACGCTTCTATCGCTATACCAACATCGATACAGACAAGTACTATGATGCCCAGGAAGGCTACCTCGGCAGCAAGTCATATACAGCCCACGACTTCTCCGTCACCGACGAAGAGCGCGAGAGCACAGATGCCAACGGCTATGCCACCTACTACCCCAACGTCTCCATACAGCTCGACAGACAGATGGGACAGGACATACTTAAGATGAACCGCGAGCATCCGGAATACTTCAAGAACGCCGATACCTTCGTCGAGAATGTGTTCCCCGGCGTCTACATCAAGAACGACTATGGCGACGGCACCATACTCTACGTGGACTATGTCGCACTGCAGATGCAGTTCCGCTACCACTACACCGACTCGCTTGGCGTGGCCCTGAAGAAGCAAGTCACAGACTCAACAGGTGCGGCTGGCGAAGACTCGCTGTACTACAGCTCGCGCATCGTGTTCGCATCGAGCAGCGAAATCATTCAGGCAAACCACTTCCAGAACTCCGCACAGCTGCAGACCAAGATTGCCGAAGACGACCACACCTACATCAAGTCGCCCGCAGGCATCTTCACAGCAGTCACACTGCCATACGACGAGATTGACGCACAACTTGGCAACGACACACTGAATGCCATCAAGCTGTCGTTCACCAACTACGAGCATGATAGCGAGTACGAGTACAGCATGGACGACCCTGCAACACTCCTGCTCATCCGAAAGAAAGACCTCAAGGACTTCTTCGAACAGAACGAGCTGCCCGACGATGCCACGACATACACCGCAACGCACAACGCATCCGAGACAAACAAATACGTCTTCAGCAACATAGCACGACTGGTGACCACCAGTCTTCAGGAGAAACATAAGGCAAAGGCTGCCGCAGGCTCCGCATGGGACGACAGCATGGAGCAGAAATGGAGTGAGGACAACAAGCTCCTGCTTGTGCCGGTGGTACTGTCGACCTACAGC
>CAVHJI010000120.1:0-5850 GCA_963636255.1 Bacteroidaceae bacterium
GGGCGGGGAGAGACCAGCTGCCGGCATTGTGGCTGGGGAGCATGCACAGCAGCTCAGGATAGGCAGCTACGGAGTCATGCGCTGCGTGCTCGTCCACTGTAGTGACGGCAGGGCGGTGGCGTTGATGCCCGACAACGAGGATGAGTTTGTGCGCGTGTTGCTGAAGAGGACTGCACATGGCAGCAGTAGTGAAGAACCAAAACAAGGAGAAGAAGAATGACATATCAGGTAGCCATAATCGGTGGCGGCCCGGCAGGATATACTGCTGCCGAAGCCGCAGGAAAGGCAGGACTGCAGACAGTGCTGTTCGAGAAAGGAAGTCTGGGCGGCGTGTGCCTCAACGAGGGCTGCATACCGACGAAGACATTGCTCTATTCGGCAAAGACATTCAGCAACGCACAGCATGCCGCGAAGTATGCCGTCAGCGTCGAAGGCGTGACGGTGGATCTGCCGAAGATGATAGCACGCAAGCAGAAGACGGTGCGCAAGCTGGTGCTCGGCATCAAGGCACGGGTGGCAGCAGCTGGCGTCGCCGTGGTGGGTGGCGAGGCACACATCGTCGACAAGAATCACATCGAGTGCGGCGGTGAGACCTACGAGTGCGAGAACATGATTCTGTGCGCAGGGTCGGAGACGGTCGTACCGCCCATCCCGGGACTGCAGTCCACTCCCTTCTGGACACACCGTGAGGCACTCGACAATAAGGAGCTGCCGCAGTCGCTCGCAGTGATTGGTGGCGGAGTCATAGGCATGGAGTTCGCCTCACTCTTCAGCACCCTCGGCACGAAGGTTACGGTCATAGAGATGACCGACGAGATACTGGGCGGACTGGACAAGGAGGTGTCGGCAATGCTGCGTGCAGAATATGCCAAGCGCGGTGTGGACTTCATGCTGCAGTCGCAGGTGGTGTCGGTGGGCTATGCCGACGGCAACGGCGACGGACAGTCGCAGTTCACGGTGACATGCCGTAAGGACGGCGAAGAGCACAGTGTCACTGCCGACAAGCTGCTGCTGAGCACCGGCAGACGTCCCGTCACACAGGGCTACGGACTTGAGAACCTCAACGTAGAGCGTGGTGAGCGCGGCAGGATTGTCCTCGACAGTCACCTGATGACATCGGTCAGTGGCGTCTATGTCTGCGGCGACCTGACCGGCACATCCATGCTGGCACATACAGCTGTCCGTGAAGCAGAGGTGGCAGTCAACAGCATCCTGGGCAAGGACGACACGATGAAGTACAACGCCATACCAGGAGTGGTCTACACCAATCCTGAGGTTGCTGGCGTGGGTTTGACCGAAGAGGCTGCCGCAAAAGCCGGCATCAACTACAGCGTGCACAAGCTGCCGATGACATTCTCCGGCCGCTTCGTGGCAGAGAACGAGGGCGTCAACGGAATGTGCAAGCTGATTGTAGCCGACGACAATACCGTACTCGGCGCTCATCTGCTGGGCAATCCGGCATCGGAGATTGTGGCTCTGGCAGGCATGGCAATCACGCTGGGGCTGAAGACCGACGAATGGAAGAAGACGGTCTTCCCGCACCCGACGGTGGGAGAGATATTTCACGAGATGATATAACACACACAGTACAATAAATCACAAAGCACAATGAAAAAGTTATTTGTCAAATCAGCCGGCTGCATGGCTGTCGTAGCAATGTCACTCGCTTCGGCATCATGCTCGCAGCAGAAAGCGGCAGAACAGGTAGACCCCATACTGTCGCACATCGACTCGACAGTGCGTCCGCAGGACGATTTCTTCGAATATGCCAACGGCGCTTGGCTGAACAGTCACCCCATAGACCCGAGCGAGAACAGCGTGGGCATCTTCAAGGCTGTCGACGACACCGTGCAGGCACAGGTCTATAAGATTTGTCTCGAGGCATCGGCTGCGCAGTTCGAGAAGGGCAGCAACAAGCAGAAGATTGGCGACCTGTACTACTCCGGCATGGACAGCACGACGCTGAATGCTGCCGGCATATCGGCACTGAAGGAATATCTTGACCGCATCGATGCCATGACATCTGTGGACGACCTGGCACAGACTGCTGCATACATCAGCTCCGTATCGGGCACTCCGTTCTTCGGTTTCGGTGTGTCGCAGGACGAGATGAACAGCGATGTCAACGTGGTGTCACTGTCACAGGGCGGACTGAGCATGCCCGACCGCAACTATTATGTCGACGACGATGCCAACACGCAGAATGTGCGTCAGGCTTTCCAGACATACGCCAAGGGCATCTTCGGCAAGATGGGTTACGACGACAACCGCGCTCAGACAGCCGTAGACAACATCCTGGGCTTCGAAACATCGCTGGCCAAGAACTCACGCAAACGTGAAGACCTGCGCGATCCTTTTGCCAACTACAACAAGATGACCGTCAGCCGTCTGTCGGACATTGCTGCCGGTTTCGACTGGAAGGCATTCATGGCTGGTGTGGGACTGAACAATGTCGACAGTGTTGTTGTAGGTCAGCCGGAGTTCTTCACATCTCTGGGCATGCTGCTGCGTCACACCGATCTGAACGTACTTAAGGACTACATGAAGTTCCAGGTTGTCGACGGTATGGCTGCCTACATGGACGACGAGACGTATATGCTGAACTTCAACTTCTACTCAAAGACACTGCGTGGTGCTGAAGTGCCTCGCCCACGTTGGAAGAGAGTTGTCGACGTTACCAACTCTGTCCTTGGCGACCTCGTAGGTCAGGTCTATGTGGCAGAATATCTGCCCAAAGGCACAAAGGAGAAGTTCATAGAGATTGGCGATGCCATCAGAGCAGAGTTCGCCAACCACATCAAGAACCTCGACTGGATGAGCGAACCCACAAAGGAGAAAGCCCTGCAGAAGCTGGATGCTGTGAACATGAAGCTGGCTTATCCTGACACGTGGAAGGACATGAGTGCACTGGACATCTCGCGCGACTCCTACACCGCCAACATCATCAACGCCAACCGCTGGCGCTTCGACCGTATGGTTAAGCGTTACGGACAGCCTGTCGACCGTAGCGAGTGGCACATGCAGCCGCAGACCTACAATGCCTACTACAGTCCGACGAACAACGAGATATGTATCCCCGGCTGTAACATCATCGTCCCAGGCTTCGAAGGCCGCATGCCGGACGATGCCATACTCTATGCCATCATCGGCGGCAGTACGTTCGGTCACGAGATAACACACGGATTCGACGACTCTGGCTGCAAGTACGATGCCAAGGGCAATCTCTCCGACTGGTGGACAGCCGAAGACAAGGCAAAGTTTGAAGAGAAGACAAAGAAGATTGTGGAGCAATTTGACGGCTATGAAGTCATCAATGGTCTGCACATCAACGGTGAGAACACGCAGGGCGAGAATATTGCCGACCTGGGCGGACTGATCATGGGCTACGAAGCCTTCAAGAAGACCGAACAGTATAAGAACAATGTCATTATCGGCGGATTCACTCCCGACCAGCGCTACTTCCTTGGTCATGCACAGGCTTGGATGGTGAAGTATCGCGATGAGGCACTTATAACCCGCGTGAAGACCGACGAGCACTCGCCGGCAAAGTGGAGAGTCATTGGTCCGTTGTCCGACTGCGAGGAGTTCTACGAAGCATGGGGCGTGAAGGAAGGCGACAAGATGTGGCGCGCACCCGAAGACCGCGTGAAGATTTGGTAAGCACTTTTATCAGTCCCCACCGTGACAAGGAGGTACTCCTTATTATATAGTATAGTTGCCGCTGTCCTTGTGCTCTGCTGCAATGTGGCAAGAGCACAAGGCACGGGGCGTACTGTGCCATCGTTCGTTGCGGGACTTGACTCCGTTGTGGAGAAGCTGTTGCCGCGTGGCGGCGATGTGGGCATTGCTGTCTATGACCTGACTGCCGACTCGTCGGTCTATCGCTATAGAGCCGACCGCAACTGCCGCCCAGCATCGACCATGAAGCTGATTACTGCCATTGCTGCACTGTCCTTGCCTGAGAGTGACGAACCATTCCGCACCGAGGTGTGGCACACAGGCAGCATCAACGACAGCATCTTGCATGGCAACCTCTATGTTGTCGGTGGCTTCGACCCTGAGTTTGACGATGAAGACATGGATGCTCTGGTGAGCGCTGTTGCCGCATTGCCGGTGAAGAAGATAGATGGACGCATACTGGGTGATGTGTCGATGAAGGACTCGCTGTATTTCGGCAGCGGCTGGCTTTGGGACGACAATCCTGAAGCTTATCAGCCTTATCTGTCGCCATTGATGCTCAATAAGGGCGCGGTCCATGTCACAGCCACACCGAATGCAGCCGGTACGAAGGCCACGGTCGAGGCTACTCCGCACTCCACTTATTACAGTGTGGTCAACAACACCGTCAGCCGCAGTCGGCAGGCAGGAACCTTCAAGCTGACACGCGACTGGATGCACAATGGCAATGTGCTGACTGTAAGCGGTAACGTGGCATCGCGTCGCGGTGCCGACATCAACGTCCATTCGTCTGCCGATATGTTCATGCACACGTTTGTCGAACGGCTGAGGCTTGTCGGCATAGAGTGTGACGGCAACTATGGCTTTGATGCACTGAGTTCGGAGGCACAGTCTGTCGCTGTCTGCGAGACCAGCATGAAGGATGTGCTGGAGCAGATGATGAAAGAGAGTGATAACCTGAATGCCGAGGCTGTGCTCTATCGCATGGCGGCACAAAAGAGTGGTGCGAAATATGCTTGTGCCGACGACGGGCTTGAGGTAGCGCGCAGCATTATGCGCAGCATGGGACTGAACCCGCAAGACTACAAAATGGCGGATGGCTGCGGACTGTCTATGTACGACTACTTGTCACCCGACCTTCTCGTGGCATTCCTGAAATATGCTTACGCCCACAAGAACATCTACGACCGCCTCTATCCGTCGCTGCCTGTAGGAGGTGTCGATGGCACGTTGGAACATCGCATGAATAGCGGCACGCCATCATATCGTCGTGTTCATGGCAAGACGGGAACGTACACAGGCATAAGCTGTCTGGCAGGATACCTGACAACGCGCAGCGGCAAGCTCATAGCCTTCAGTATCATGAACCAGAACCAGACTGTGGCTCGCGATGCCCGCACACTGCAGGACGCAGTATGCGACTACATCGTCGCAGGACACTGACCGGCACGGCCGGTATGGCAGTGGACACATATTAGGATCTACCATATAGACATAAACAGTACGTCCGCATGACAGCCCGCTGTACCTATCGGGATATGTCGTGCGGACGCGCGTTTTTTCCTTTCCTGTGTCGGAAAGGAAAGCAGCGTCAGGCTTGTCTCAAGCCTTCACGCCGTTGTACTCGTCAGAAATGGTGAGTTTCTTTCTGCCTTTGGCGCGGCGGGCAGCCAGTACTCTGCGGCCGTTAGCAGTAGCCATTCTTTCACGGAATCCGTGCTTGTTCTTTCTCTTTCTGTTAGAGGGTTGGAATGTTCTTTTCATCTCTTTATATGCTTTATGTTTACTATTTGCTGAAAATCAGGGTGCGAAGTTAGATACTTTTTGTAAAACAACCAAGCATAGTATCTTTTTATCTCAAAGATTTTGTGTTTTTTCGTGGTTTGACGTACCTTTGCGGCACCTTTTACGGCATTCCCCTTATGCTGTTCTGGAACGAAGAAGGTATATATTTCGTGTTCATAAAACGTAATAAAGATAAGAAAGTATGATTAATGCTCAAGACATTAAAATCGGAACGGCCATCAGAATGGATGGCAAGCTGTATTTCTGCATCGATTTCCTCCATGTGAAGCCTGGCAAGGGTAACACTTTCATGCGCACCAAGCTGAAGGATGTTGTCAACGGCTATGTGCTGGAGCGTCGCTTCAACATCGGTGAGAAGCTGGAGGA
>CAVHJI010000121.1:0-4996 GCA_963636255.1 Bacteroidaceae bacterium
GCTGTGTGCAGGTCAGGGCATCGGCAGACGGTTTGTGGAGTTCTACGAAGACTACTCAAGGCAGAACGGATGCCACGTGCTGCGCATCGACACCAACGCATGCAACGCCGTGGCACGACAGATGTATGCCCGTTTGGGCTATCGTGAGGCAGACATCGTGCCCTGCACTTTCAACGGCATACAAGGCGTGCAGCTCGTCCTGCTCGAGAAGAACCTCATCCCCATTTGGGAACAGATGACCAGCGGGAAGCCCTACTTCGCAGGCGACAAGACACTGATTGAAGCCCTTGGACGCACGAGCGAGGATCTGTGGCTCTTCAACAACATGCGCCCGTCACAGCGGGAGGAGCGCATGGCGATACTGCGACGACTGTTCGGCAGCTGTGGCAAGAACCTGACACTGAACCAACCAGTGCGGTTCGACTATGGCAGCAACATACACATCGGCGACAATGTGGTGATTAACTTCAATCTCACCGTGCTCGACGAAGCACGCGTCAGCATCGGCGACAACGTCTACATAGGACCTAACGTCAGCATCTACACGGCATGCCACCCCACAACACCTGACGATCGCAACAAGGACATCGAATGGTCGGAACCAGTGACCATAGGCAACAGCGTATGGATTGGCGGCAGTGCCACCATCTGCCCTGGAGTGACCATCGGCGAAGGCTGCGTAATTGGTGCAGGGAGCGTGGTGGTAAAGGACATACCGCCCTACAGCATCGCCGTGGGCAATCCGTGCCACGTGGTGAAAAAGGTGAAGTGACAGAACGTCGCAGACAGACATCGAAACATTTTAATATCCATAATACATAAACACAGAGAGGTATATATGAAGAAATTGTTTTTAGCATTGGCAGGCTTCGCCGCAGTGGTTGCCGTAGTGGCATTGGTGGCATCCTGCTCGTCAAAGAAGAGTTCTGAGACAACAGCTGCAAGCGCGACAGCACAGAAGTACCTGATTCTCTACTACAGCCAGACGGGAGCAACACAGACAGTGGCTAACGCCATCAAGAGCTGCCTCGGCGACGCTGCCGACATCGAGGTGATTGAGGTGGAAGAGCCTTACAATGGTACATATCAGGAGACCATCGAGCGTTGCCAGAAGGAGAAGGCCGACGGCACCGTTCCTACAGCGAAGCCACTGAAGGCCAACCTCGCCGACTACGATACCATCTTCCTTGGCTATCCCATATGGTTCGGCACATACGCACAGCCCGTTGCCGGACTTGTTTCGAGCGTTGACTTCGCAGGCAAGAAGATTGTACCATTCTGCACCTTCGGCAGTGGCGGACTGGTTGAGAGCATTGCCGACCTGAAGAAGGCATTGCCACAGGCAGAGATCCTCGACGGCTACGGCATACGTAATGCACGCATCGCCAAGGCTGCCGACGAGGTGAAGCAGTTCCTCATCGACAATGGTTATGTCGAGGGACAGAAGTCGGAACCGCTGCCGGCATTCTACGAGCAGGTGGCTGTGACCGATGCCGACAAAGCTGTGTTTGAGGCTGCATGCGGTGACTATCCCATGCCGCTGGGCACGCCTGTCACCACGAGCAAGCGTTCCATCCCAGGCGGAACAGAGTATATGTTCAAGGCGAAGAACGACAGCGGCGACACACTGACCATCTACATCACTGCCGCTGATGCTGAAGGTGCAAAGCCGGAGTTCACTCTGGTAGTACGATAAGTACGGAGCACACACATAACGAGAAGAGCCGGGCGTCCGATTCAGGATGTCCGGCCCTTCTCGTTTTATAGAGTCATAAGTACAGTGAGACTGTGAAACCTTGTCATATAAGCATACACCCTATCCGTGCCTGGAAGAGGTACGCACATGGTGGACTGTATAGTCCAACCACCTCTTGTGGGACAATATTCCCGCAAAAAAGCAAGTAGCACTTACTTGGTCAAGTCAGTAGTACTTACTTTGCCATCGAAGTATATCTTACTTTGCCAAGTAAGTAGTACTAACTTTTCAGAGGCTATCTTTGATCACCTTTCAGAGATGCATACCCAACTTTCAGGGAGGTTAACCTCGATGGCTCCTGAGGTTAACCTTGATGGCTCTTGAGGTTAACCTTAATGGCTCTTGAGGTTAACCTTAATGGCTCTTGAGGTTAACCGCTTACAGCGCCTTAGTCAGTACTTGATGTTGAGTTCGTTCAGGATTCTGCGCATTGCCTCAAAGGTGGTGATGCGCGTCGGGACGAGTGGCAGACGGAGACGGTTCTCAATCATGCCCATCACGTTGAGCATCGCCTTGACACCGGCAGGATTGCCATCGACAAACAGGAGCTTGAACAACTCGGCGAACTTATGGTGTATGGCTAATGCATTGGCATAGTCACCATTGAGGGCAAGGCGCACCATGCGGCTAAACTCACGCGGGAAAGCGTTTCCTATGACGGAGATGACACCGACAGCGCCAAGCGTTATCAGCGGGAAGGTGATGCCATCGTCACCCGATATGACGTTGAAGCCCTCGGGGCGGTTCTTTATGATGTCGTCCATCTGTGTGATGTTGCCCGAAGCCTCCTTCACGGCAATGACGCTCTTGAAGTCGCGTGCTATGCGCAGTGTAGTCTCGGCAGTCATGTTTGTACCCGTACGTCCCGGCACGTTGTAGAGCACAATCGGCAGTTCTGTGGAGTCCACAATGGCTTGATAGTGCTGATAGATGCCCTCCTGCGACGGCTTGTTATAATATGGTACGACCGACAGTATGGCATCGATGCCTGTGTAGTCGTCGTTCTTCAGCGCATCGCAGACGGCACGTGTGTTGTTGCCGCCCACACCGAGAACGATTGGCACGCGTCCGGCGACACGCTCCACCACCGTCTCCTTTATGCGGCGCTTCTCGTCATCAGTCAGTGTCGGGGTCTCTGCCGAGGTGCCGAGCACGCAAAGGAAGTCGGTGTTGTTCTGCAGAAGGTAGTCGACCATACGCAACAAGGCGTTGTAGTCTACGCTCCCATCTTGTCGGAACGGAGTGATCAGTGCCACTCCCATGCCTTTCAATTTCGTGTGTTTCATATATGTATGGTTGCAAGCATTCGTGCTTTTGCGCGGTAAAGTTAGTAAATATAATCTGGACGTGGCAAAATATCAGCTGTTTTTCACTTGAGCGTGCATTATTCTACTTAATCATGTCGAGAAACTCATCTTCTGAAACTATCCTTATACCAAGTTTATGTGCTTTTTCCAGCTTGGCAGGTCCCATATTTTCTCCTGCCAGAATGAAGCCTGTCTTCGACGATATGCTGCCCGTGTTCTTGCCGCCGTTACGCTCGATGATGTCCTTGTACTCATCGCGTGAGTGATGGCTGAAGACGCCACTGATGACGATGGTCTGTCCGGCAAGCTTGTCAGTGCGTCCTTCCTCGGCTTCCTCATCAATAGCCATCTGCAGTCCTGCCTGGCGCAGACGTTCCACGATGTCACGGTTGTGCGGTTGTGCGAAGTAGGCAATGACGCTCTGCGCAATCTTCTCCCCTATCTCGTCGACATCTTCAAGCTGTTCTGCCGAGGCTGCAGCTATGGCATCGATGCTTCGGAATGCACGCGCCAGCTTCTTGGCTGCCGTCTCGCCGACAAACCTGATGCCCAGTGCGAAGAGCACGCGCTCGAATGGCACATTGCGGCTGTCGCTGATGCCGTGGACTATCCTCACCGCCATCTTGTCGCCCATACGCTCCAGTCCACGTATGTCGATGGCACGCAGTGAGTAGAGGTCGGCAACATCGCGTATCAGCCCACGCTGGAAGAAGAGGTCGACGGTCTCAGGTCCCAGTCCGTCGATGTTCATTGCCTTGCGGCTTATGAAGTGTTCGATGCGTCCTTTTATCTGTGGCGGACAGCCTGAGTCGTTGGGACAGTAGTGGGCAGCCTCGCCATCATAGCGCACCAGCGGAGTGCCACATTCGGGACAACGGCCGATGAAACCCACCTTGTCGCCCAGCAGCATGCTGCGTGCCGACGTGTCCACGCCCGTAATCTTGGGTATTATCTCACCTCCCTTCTCCACGTAGACCATATCACCGATGTGCAGGTCCAGCGAAGCGATAATGTCGGCATTGTGCAGCGAGGCACGCTTCACGACGGTGCCCGAAAGCTGCACTGGGTCGAGATTGGCGACAGGAGTAATCACTCCCGTGCGTCCCACCTGATAGGTCACCTTGTTAAGGCGTGTCAGCGCACGCTCAGCCTGGAACTTGTAGGCAATCGCCCAGCGTGGCGACTTGGCAGTATATCCTAAGTTGCGCTGCTGCCGCAGGCTATTCACCTTGAACACAATGCCGTCGGTAGCCACGGGCAAGTTCTTGCGGGCGGTGTCCCAATAGTTGATGTAGTCGAACATCTCCTGCAGCGTCCTGACCTTACGCATGTTCTTCGAGATCTTAAAGCCCCACTCCGCTGCCACCTGCATGTTCTCATAGTGGCCGTCTGTCGGCAGACTGTCGCCAAGCAGATAATATAGGTATGCATCAAGATGGCGTGATGCCACCAGTGCAGAACTCTGCGACTTCAGCGTGCCAGAGGCTGCATTGCGCGGATTGGCAAACAACGGTTCTTCACGTGCCTCACGTTCGCGGTTCAGTTGCTCGAACACATCCCACGGCATCAGTATCTCACCGCGAATCTCGAACTCAGGCAAGTAGTCGCCGTGCAGCACCAGCGGTATGCTGCGAATGGTCTTCACATTGTCGGTCACATCGTCGCCCTTCTCACCGTCACCACGTGTGGCAGCACGCACCAGTCGGCCGTCCTCATAGGTCAGCGATATCGATGTGCCGTCAAACTTCAGCTCACAGCAAATCTCGAAGTCCTCGCCCTGCAGCAGTTCCTGCACACGGTTGTAGAACTCTGTCACGTCCGCCTCGCTGTAGGTGTTGCCTAACGAGAGCATCGGATACTTGTGCGCCACTTGATGGAAGTCTTTGCTCAGGTCGCTGCCGACACGCATTGTGGGCGATGCGGGGTCGTAGAA
>CAVHJI010000121.1:5006-5844 GCA_963636255.1 Bacteroidaceae bacterium
GCTGGAGGCGGTGCATCATGTCGTCAAACTCCTTGTCGCCGATGACAGGTGCATTGAGTACGTAGTAGTTATAGTTGTGCTGGTGCAGCGTCTGCCGCAACTCTTCTATATCTTCCTTTACTGACATAGTGTTTCTTCCTTTAGGTAAAAATGTCCGTTCCCGTGCCATGCCAAGGCGGACGGCGGTCCATCAGCGCAAAGATACGAATTATAAACCTACGGTCCGGAAGCAGCGTGTCGTTCTTTTGTATACTTTTGCGCATCATAAACAAAAACCTTGAAATTGGAACTTTATTATGGAAGGCATAACCAAGCACAGCTTTACTTGCGACTATTCTGAGGGAGCACATCCCAACATCTTGAAACGCCTCGCTGAAGTCAACCTCGCTCAGCACCCAGGCTACGGCGAAGACGCCATTACCAGCGACGCCATAGACGTCATCCGTCAGAAGACCGGTAACCCACAGGCAGCGGTCTATTTCGTCATTGGCGGAACCCAGGCGAACATGACCGTCATTTCCTCACTGTTGCGTCCACATGAGGGAGTCATCTGTGTCGACGGCGGACACATCTGGTCGCACGAGACAGGTGCCATAGAAGCCACAGGACATCGCGTGATACCCGCCGGAGGCAAGGATGGCAAGCTGCGCCCCGAAGACATCGGCCATGCACTCGACCTCTACACCATGCGTCCGCATGTGCTCAAGCCTGCCATGGTCTACATATCCGACTCCACAGAGATAGGAACCATCTACACCAAGTCCGAGCTCAAAGCCCTGCACACCTTCTGCCACTCGCACGGACTGTTGCTTTACATGGACGGTGCACGACTCGGCAG
>CAVHJI010000122.1:0-5800 GCA_963636255.1 Bacteroidaceae bacterium
GCAATAGCCAAGGGATTTTAAGTCCCTCGTGTCTACCGATTCCACCATCCGAGCAGCCACATCTTGCGTAACTTCCACATGGGCTTACACCTGCAAGCAGAAGTTGGCGCAAAGGTAGATGCTTTTATTTTTATCTGCAAACAAAAACGGCGGAACAAAATGCTGTGTACCTTTGTGCTCCATGAAACTGATTACGTTCCTCAAGAACTGGACACTGCCCTCGGCAATGGTTATCGGTGCGGCAGCTTACCTGGCGTTCGCCTGCACGCCCGCACTCGATGCAGCCTCGCGTGTGTTCGAACCTCTCTTCGACAGCATACTGCCGTTGTTTATGTTTCTGATACTGTTTGTCACCTTTTGCAAGGTCGACTTCCATTGCTTGCGTCCTGAGATGTGGCACCTCTGGGTCATCTTGTTCCAAGCATTGCTTACTGGAGCGGTGGTCGCAGTAATATTGTTCGCGCAGCTGTCTGTTGCACAGAAGATACTGTGGGAAGGCATACTGACCTGCATAATAGGCCCTACGGCGGCAGCAGCAGCTGTCATCACCGTCAAGATAGGCGGCAATCTCAACTCCATGACCACCTATACGTTCCTCTCCAGTTTTGTGACTGCGGCACTCATACCGACATTCTTCCCGATGATAGAGAAGGAAGCCCACCTCACATTCTGGACTGCGTTCTTCATCATCATGAATAAGGTGTGCCTCGTGCTTGTACTGCCGCTGTTGCTGGGGTGGATTGTGCGTCGCTTCCTGCCACGCCTGCAGCAACGCATCACCTCTATACCTGACCTGGGCTTCTATCTGTGGGGCATGTCACTGGCTATTGTCACTGGCACTACGGTGAAGAATATAGTCCATAGTGATGCCACTCCGGCACTGTTGGGATGGATAGCCATAGGTTCGCTGTTGCTGTGCCTGCTGCAGTTTGGCATGGGCAAGCTCATCGGACGCTGTTATGGCAGCTCCATCGATGCCGGACAGGCATTGGGACAGAAGAATACCGCCTTCGCCATCTGGATTACCTACACCTACCTCAATCCTGTAGCATCCGTAGGTCCAGGATGCTACATCCTCTGGCAGAACCTAGTGAACTCTGCCGAGCTGTGGGCTGCACGGCGAGAGGGATAGCGGCTGAAGCGCAGAAGCACGGCTTTTTACTGTTGTCCGTTGTTTTAGTGTCATTTATTTTGTGGAAATAAGAAAAGTCCGTACTTTTGCACACGGAAGATGAATTGTGAGGAGGGGCTGTTAAGCTCCTTCTTTGTTTTTACGAGCTTCTTTATTTATTTTTGCAAAACCAATATGATAGACAGAGAAAAGGTAAGGGACATCGTGTCCGAGTGGCTTAAGGACAAGGACTACTTCCTGGTCGACGTGACAGTGGATGCTGACAACAAGATTGTGGTGGAGATAGACCACAAGGACGGTGTGTGGATTGAAGACTGTGCCGACCTGAGTGACTACGTCAACAGCAGGCTCAACCGTGATGTCGAGGACTATGAGCTTGAGGTAGGCTCGGCAGGTGTAGGACAGCCGTTCAAGGTACTGGAGCAGTATGTCTGTCATGTGGGTAGCCCTGTTGAGGTGTTGACTACCGACGGCAAGAAAGTACGCGGAACACTTAAGGAAGCAGATGCCACGCACTTCGTGGTGACGGAACAACAGAAGGTGAAACTTCCCGAAGCAAAGCGTCCGAAGTTGGTGGACGTAGACAGGGACTTCGATTACAATAACGTGAAATATACTAAATACTTGTTTTAAATATGGCTAAGAAAGAAGATGTAGTGAGTCTGGTGGATACCTTCAAGGAGTTCAAGGATTCGCAGAATATTGACCGTACGACGCTGGTGAGTGTCATCGAGGAGAGTTTCCGCAGTGTGATTGCCAAGCTCTTCGGGTCGGACGAGAACTATGACGTCATCGTGAATCCCGACAAGGGCGACCTCGAGATACGCCGCAACCGTACTGTCGTTGCAGATGGTGAGGTGACAGATCCTAACCTGCAGGTATCACTGTCGGACGCACGCAAGGAGGATGAGTCGTATGAGGAAGGTGAGGAGTTTACCGATGAGGTGAACTTTGCCAAGTTCGGCCGTCGTGCCATACTGAACCTGCGCCAGACGCTGGCATCGAAGATACTGGAGTTGCAGAAGGATGCCATATATAATAAGTATGTGGACAAGGTGGGAACAATCATCACTGCCGAGGTCTATCAGATATGGAAGAAAGAGATGCTGCTGCTCGACGAAGAAGGAAACGAACTGCTGCTGCCCAAGACAGAACAGATACCGAGTGACTTCTACCGCAAGGGCGAGACCGTGCGTGCTGTGGTCGATAGAGTAGAGAACAAGAACAACAATCCGAAGATCATCCTGAGCCGCATCTCGCCCATGTTCATGCAGAGACTGTTTGAGATTGAAGTGCCTGAGATAAACGACGGACTGATAACAATAAAGAAGATTGCCCGCATCCCGGGTGAGCGTGCCAAGATTGCCGTCGAGAGCTATGACGACCGCATAGACCCGGTAGGAGCATGTGTCGGTGTCAAGGGTAGCCGTATACATGGCATCGTTCGTGAGCTGCGCAACGAGAATATAGACGTCATCAACTACACGCAGAACATGCAGCTGTTCATACAGCGTGCGCTGAGTCCTGCCAAGATTACGTCGATCAAGCTGAATGAGGAAGAACATAAGGCTGAGGTTTATCTCAAGCCCGAAGAGGTGTCGTTGGCAATAGGCAAGGGCGGTCTGAACATTAAGCTGGCATGCATGCTGACAGGCTATACCATCGACGTGTTCCGCGAGCTTGACAATAGCAATACCGCCGAGGAGGATGAGGACATCTATCTGGACGAGTTCCGCGATGAGATTGACGGATGGGTGATCGACGCATTCAAGTCTATCGGCATAGAGACAGCCAAGAGTGCGCTGAACGCTCCGCGCGACATGATCATCGAGAAGACCGACCTGGAAGAGGAAACGGTCGACGAGGTGCTGAACGTGCTCCGAAAAGAGTTCGAGGAATGATTCCGGACATTATTTGAAGTCTCAATGTGTTGATGCGGCTACACCCGGTATTGGCACATTAGTTGACCGCAACAACGAAGAGGCACATTAACACATTAAAACAGAGATATGACTATAAGATTAAATAAGGTTACAAGAGATTTGAACGTCGGAATTGCCACTGCCGTGGAGTTCCTGGAGAAACAGGGGTTTACCGTTGAGGCTAACCCCAATACCAAGATCACGGACGAGCAATTCGACCTGCTGAAGAAAGAATTCAGCAAAGACAAGGACTTGAAAGACAGGTCGGAGAGATTCATCCAGAACCGTCAGAAGAAAGAACAGGCGAAGAGCCAGGCTGCGGCAACAGCAGAACCAAGGCCAACAGCAAGCGCCAGTGCAGACGTAACGGAGGTGAAACGTCCTGTCTTCATCGGGAAGATTGACTTGTCTCAGATAGGCAAGAACCATTCTGCGGTGAAGCCGGCAACGAGCGAAGCTCCTGCTAAAGTAGAAACACCTGCTACGGCGCAGCCTAAAGAGGCAGCTCCGGCAACGGTAAAGCCAGAGGCAAACAAGCCCGTGGAGGCTACTGTCGAGACGGCTAAAGTGGAAGTCAAGAAGCCTGAGCCTGTAGCAACAGTTACCACGACAGCACCTCAGGTTGAGAAACCACAGGCTGAGAAGCCACAAGTAGAGAAACCTAAAGCTGAAGAGCCGAAGCCTGCACCTGTACAGACACAGAAGCAGACGGAAGCCGAGAAGATGGGTGTAGTGGATAAGGACAACGGAGTCTTCCGCCTGCACAACGAGAATATAGAAACAGGCATCAATGTCATAGGAAAGATTGACCTCGATGCCATAAACCTCTCTACACGTCCTAAGAGGAAATCGAAGGAAGAGCGTAAGCGCGAACAGGAAGAACGTGACCGCCAGCGTGCCGACCAGCGTCGCCAGATGAAGGATGCACTGATACATGAGATTCGTCATGATGGTGGGCAGGGTGGCAACAACGCTGCCAATAGCGATGACAGCCAAAGTGGCAAGAAGAAACGTCAACGTATAAATAAGGAGAAAGTCGACATCAATAGTGTGTCGAGCAGCATAAAGGGCAATGACCGCGGAAACGATGACCGTCAGCAAGGCGGTAAGAGGTTCGGCGGTGACCGCCCGATGGACAATGGCTCAGGCAAGAAGGGCGGTAGAGACCGCTTCGGCAAGAAGGGCTCATTGAAGAAGGAGGTCAATGAGGAGGACGTAGCAAAGCAGGTAAAGGAAACGCTGGCACGTCTGACCACGAAGACCAAGAGCAAAGGTGTGAAGTACCGCAAGGAGAAACGCGAACTGGCATCCGAGCGACTGCATGAGCAGGAAAGTCAGGAGATGGCAGAGAGCAAGGTACTGAAGATTACCGAGTTCGTTACTGCCAATGAGCTGGCTATAATGATGGACGTGCCAGTGACGCAGGTCATAGCAACGTGCATGAGCATAGGCGTCATGGTGTCGATAAACCAGCGTCTGGATGCCGAGACCATAAACCTTGTGGCAGAAGAGTTCGGATATAACACCGAGTATGTCAGTGCAGAGGTGGCACAAGCTGTGGATGAAGCTCCCGACAAGGAGGAAGACTTGACCCCGCGTGCTCCTATAGTGACGGTGATGGGACATGTCGATCATGGCAAGACATCATTGCTTGACTACATTCGTAAGTCAAATGTCATCGCCGGTGAGGCTGGAGGCATCACGCAGCACATAGGTGCATACAACGTGACACTCGATGACGGACGCAAGATTACATTCCTTGATACTCCGGGACATGAGGCATTTACCGCCATGCGTGCCCGTGGAGCCAAGGTCACGGATATAGCTATCATCATCGTAGCAGCAGACGACAACGTGATGCCGCAGACCAAGGAGGCGATAAACCACGCTACGGCAGCCGGTGTCCCCATAATCTTTGCCATCAACAAGATAGACAAGCCAGGAGCAAATCCCGACAAGATAAAGGAAGAGTTGGCTGCAATGAACTTCCTCGTTGAGGACTGGGGCGGCAAATATCAGTCGCAAGACATCTCGGCAAAGCAAGGCATAGGTGTGCCTGAGCTTATGGAGAAGGTGCTCCTTGAAGCCGAACTGCTCGACCTCAAGGCTAACCCCAACCGCAAAGCTACAGGCTCTATAATAGAGTCGTCGCTGGACAAGGGGCGTGGCTATGTGGCTACCGTACTGGTATCTAACGGAACACTGAAGGTCGGCGACATAGTACTGGCAGGTGCCAACTATGGCCGTGTGAAGGCAATGTTCAACGAGCGCAACCAGCGCATGGAGAAGGCAGGACCGTCGGAACCGGCACTGATACTCGGACTGAACGGTGCACCGGCAGCAGGTGACACATTCCATGTATTCGATACAGACCAGGAAGCACGCGAGATAGCCAACAAGCGCGAACAGCTGCAGCGTGAGCAGGGACTGCGCACACAGAAGACGTTGACACTCGATGAGATAGGACGTCGTCTGGCTAAGGGTGAGTTCCATGAGATGAACATCATCGTCAAGGGTGATGTCGATGGTTCAGTAGAAGCATTGAGCGACTCACTGATAAAACTCACGACAGACAAGATACAGGTCAACGTCATACACAAGGGCGTGGGACAGATTTCAGAGTCGGATGTCACGCTGGCAGCAGCATCGGATGCCATCATCGTTGGCTTCCAGGTGCGCCCGTCGGCAGCTGCCTCCAAGATGGCAGAGCAGGATGGTGTCGACATACGCAAGTACTCCATCATCT
>CAVHJI010000123.1:0-2609 GCA_963636255.1 Bacteroidaceae bacterium
AAAATTTCGCAGACTTCTTTGAGTATCAAGGGTTTTCGGGGTTATATTTGCAGATAATAGTGTTTTCTTTGCAGTTGGCTACTTTCCGATGCAGAAGTGGCGGAAGATGTTTTGGAGCACATCCTCGCTTGTGACTGTGCCGACGATATTGCCAAGGTGGTAGGTGCATTCGCGGATGTCCTGCGACAGCAGGTCGCCTGATAGTCCTGCCTCAAGTCCTGTCTGCACTCTGCGTATGGCTTGCTGCGCATGGCACAGCGATTCGTAGTGGCGCACGTTGCTGACTATGACCTCATTGTTGTTGATGTTGTGGGCACCGCTGAGGCTGACAAGCAACTGTTGCAGCTCGTCGAGATGGATGCCTTCACGGGCTGAGATGCAGATGATCTTAGCTCCATCGCACATAAGAGGTGCTTGCTGTTGTGCCGGTTCCTGCAAGTCGATCTTGTTTTGTACAATCACGAGTTGGCGACCATTGCAGTGAGATTGTATCTTGTCGCGCAGTTCTGCGAGGTCGCTATTGTCTTGTGTCGGGTCGATGAGCCAAAGGACGATGGTCGCCTGATCGATCATCTTGAACGTGCGCTCTATGCCCATTGTCTCTATGCGGTCGGATGTCTCACGGATGCCTGCCGTATCGATGAAGCGGAATGTCAGTCCATCGATGTTGATGCAGTCTTCTATGACGTCGCGTGTGGTGCCGCTGACTTCGCTGACTATGGCTTTGTCGTCCTTCAGCAGAGCATTAAGCAAGGTCGACTTGCCCACATTGGGTTGTCCGACTATGGCAACAGGAATGCCGTTCTTTATGGTGTTGCCAAGACTGAAGCTGTCTGTCAGACGGCCGATGACGCTTTCTATGTGTGCTGCCAGTTGCTTCAGCTCGCTGCGGTCGGCAAATTCAAGGTCTTCGTGGTCGCTGAAGTCGAGCTCCAGTTCTAGTAGCGAGGTGAAGCGCAAGAGCTGTTCGCGCAGTTCCTGCAGCTCACGGCTGAAGCCTCCACGCATCTGTGTCATTGCCAGCCGATGTGTGGCTGCCGACTGTGATGCTATGAGGTCTGCCACTGCTTCTGCCTGACTCAAGTCCATCTTGCCATTAAGGAACGCACGCTCGGTATATTCGCCAGGCATAGCCATGCGACATCCGGCACCGACAAGTAGCTGAAACACACGCTGCAGAATATATGCCGAGCCGTGGCAGGCAATCTCCGTACTGTCTTCGCCTGTATATGAATGTGGTGCACGGAACAGTGAGACCAGCACGTCGTCGAGCGGCTCGGCGCCATCGGTTATCTGTCCGTAGGTCAGCGTATACGGCCGCACGTCCTCAAGCCGCAATCCTGTGTGTGCCGGCTTGAAGATTGCCGATGTCACCTGTATGGCCTCCGGACCGCTCACACGCACTATGCCCAACGCCCCTCCCGGAGCTGTGGCAATGGCGCAGATGGTGTCCGACTGCTCGCGTAGGTTTTCTCTATTCATTGACAACATTGAAGCTAAGCTTGCCTGCCTGCCCGTCGCAGACGATGCGAAGGGTGTCACCTGCATTCATGGACGTGTTGACAAGTATCTCCGACAGACCGTCTTCGACATGGGTCTGTATGGCACGCTTCAGAGGACGCGCGCCAAACTGCACGTCGTAGCCCTGCTTGCCGATGAAGTCGAGTACGTCATCGTCATATTCCAATTTGAATCCAAGCTTCTGCACGCGCTCCGCTAACTTCTTCATCTCGAGAGCCACGATGCTGCGTATAGCTTCGGGCTGCAGCTGGTCGAAGGTAATGATTTCGTCTATACGGTTCAGAAATTCGGGAGCAAACTGCTTGTTCAGGGCCTTCTGTATGACGCTGCGCGAGTATTCTTTGTCCTGTGCCCGCTGTTGCGCATTGAAGCCAATGCCTGCCCCGAACTCCTTGAGCTGGCGTGTTCCTATGTTCGATGTCATTATTATGACCGTGTTCTTGAAGTCGACTGTGCGTCCCTGGCTGTCGGTCATGCGGCCTTCGTCCATGAGTTGCAGCAACAGATTGAACACCTTGGGATGTGCCTTCTCAATCTCATCGAGCAGGACTATCGAGTAAGGCTTGCGGCGCACTTTCTCCGTGAGCTGTCCACCTTCTTCGTATCCCACATATCCAGGTGCTGCACCTATAAGCCGTGACACGTTGAACTGCTCGGTATATTCGCTCATGTCCACACGTATGAGGTCGTCGGTACTGCCGAACATGAACTTTGCCAACTGCTGTGCCAAGTATGTCTTGCCCACACCTGTAGGGCCAAGAAACAGGAACGTGCCTATTGGCCTGTTCGGGTCTTTCAGACCTACGCGGCTACGCATGATGGCTTTCGACAGCTTCTCTATGGCACCGTCCTGTGCAATGACGTTCTTCGTCAGTTCCGTCTTCATGCCTGCCAGGCGCACGCCTTCGGCTTGTGCCAAGCGCTGTACCGGCACACCGGACATCATCGACACAACATCGGCAATGTCGTTTTCGTCGACAGCCTTACTGTTGCTGCGTTCATTGTCCTCCCATTGCCGTTTTAGCTCTGCGAGGTTGTCTGATATGTCGCGTGCCTTGTCACGGTAGCTGGCAGCCAGTTCGTTGTTT
>CAVHJI010000123.1:2677-5771 GCA_963636255.1 Bacteroidaceae bacterium
ATCAATGCATTGGCAAGAGCCTGTTCCTGCTGTTCAATCAGTGGCGGCACCTTCTCGTCGCTGAGATGTGTGCGCGAGCCGGCTTCGTCCATGGCATCAATCGCCTTGTCGGGGAAAGCACGGTCGGTGATGTAGCGGCCTGTCAGCTCCACGCAAGCCTCCAGAGCCTTGTCCGTATAGGTCACGAAATGATGTTCCTCATACTTGCCCTTGATGTTGCGCAATATTTGCAACGTTTCTTCCTTGGTCGTTGGATTTACTATCACCTTCTGGAAGCGTCGCTCCAGTGCACCGTCCTTCTCAATGCTCTTGCGGTATTCGTCGAGTGTGGTTGCTCCGATGCACTGTATCTCACCGCGAGCCAGTGCAGGCTTCAACATGTTTGCAGCATCCATTGAGCCGCTGGCAGAACCTGCTCCTATAATGGTATGAATCTCGTCGATGAACAGAATGACATTCGATGACGCCTGCAACTCCTTGATGATGGCACGCAGACGTTCCTCGAACTGTCCGCGATATTTCGTGCCTGCCACCACGCCAGCCATGTCAAGCATCAGCACCCGCTTGTCGTAGAGCATGTGCGAGACCTTATGCTCGCATATTCTGAGAGCCAGACCTTCCACAATTGCTGACTTGCCCACACCGGGTTCGCCAATCAATATGGGGTTGTTCTTCTTTCTGCGGCTGAGGATCTGTACCACACGTTCTATCTCTCGCTCTCGTCCTATCACGGGATCGAGCTTGCCTTCAGCGGCAGCACGTGTGAGGTCTGTGCTGAACTTATCCAGCATAGGCGTACCGGGATTCTGCGTGTGCTGGCCATTACGGCTCTGCGTGGCCTGCTGACTGTCGGCTCCACCTTGCGAACCCAGGCTGTCGTTATCGCGTGCCATGTCGTCGTGCTCGTCTTCCTCATCATCGTCCTCGGTAAAGCCCATGCCGCTCTGTGGCGACTGTTGTTGCTCCTGCTTCTGCACGAGGTTGCAGTAGAGTGTATGATAGTCTATGTTCCATTCGTCTTTCAGTACGTTGGCAGCCTTGCTTGTGCCGTCCTTGAGGATGGCCAGCAGTATGTGTTCGGTGTCGACGACATCTTCGTGCAGCTGTCGTGCTTCGAGAATACCTATCTTGAGTATGCGGTTGGCGTCGTCGTTGAGAGCCACCTCTGCGTCGGCACGCAAAGTCAGGTCCGACTGTTCTCTGAGGTTGGCTTCGAGTTCGTTCTTCAGACTTTTCAGGTCCACAAACATCTCATACAGGACCTTCACGGCATTGCCATTGCCATCGCGCAAGATTCCCAGCAGCAGATGTTCCGGTGTTATTGCGCCGTTGTGCAGACGGTTTGCCTCTTCCTTGCTATACGACAACACGTCTGATATTCGTTGCGAAAATCGGTAATTCACGTTTGTTTCCTTTCCCTCTTTAACTTATTAAACCTATTGGCTTATGTACGTTGCCCATCGATAAACGTACGCAAATATACATATAATCGAAAATGCCGCGAACAAATATTGTGCCATAAAGGCGATTTAATCTACATTTGCGTGTCGATACGTGTGTAGACATAGCTGATGTGACATTGATATTATGATGATAATACTGCAATTGCTTGTTGTACTTGCCGCGCTGTACGTAGGTTCGCGTTACGGCAGTCTGGCTCTTGGAGCCATTTCGGGCATAGGACTTGCCATACTCGTGCTTGGCTTTGGCTTGAAGCCCGGCACGCCACCGACAGATGTCATATATATTATAATAGCAGCCGTCACTTGTGCCGGCATGATGCAGGCATCGGGCGGCATGGACTGGCTGATACAGATTGCCGAACGACTGTTGCGGCGGCATCCAGACAGGATAACGTTCTATGCTCCGCTATGCACCTTCTTCCTGACAATGCTTGTCGGCACCGGACATGTGGTGTATACGCTCATGCCCATAATCTGCGACATTGCCCTGAAGAAAGGCATACGTCCAGAACGTCCGTGCGGTGTTGCCTCCGTGGCTTCACAGCTTGGCATAGTATGTTCGCCAATAGCAGCCGCCGTCGTGGCATTCACAGCCATCTCGTCACAGTGTGGCTTCAGCATCACCATTCCGCAGGTGCTTGCCGTGACCATTCCTGCCAGTCTTGTCGGACTGTTGTGTGCTGCCGCATGCTCATACAGGCGCGGACTCGACCTTGACAAAGACCCCAACTTCAAGAAGCGGTGTGCCGACCCAGCCATGTACAGCTATATGTATGGCAGCAGCGTGACGACACTCGACAAGCAGGTGTCGCCTGCCGCACGGCGTGCAGTGTATGTCTTCCTATGTGCACTGTGTGTCATAGTGGCGTTGGCAGTATTCCCCGCACTGCTTCCCACGTATGTCTCTGCCGAAGGTGGCATGCCCGAACGCCTGAAGATGAATGTGGTGATTCAGATAGTTATGCTGTCGGCAGCGGCACTGATGGTCATCGTGTCGGGCGCTAAGCCTAAGGCTGCTGTAGGAGGGACAGTGTGGCAAAGTGGCATGGTGGCTGTCGTTGCCATCTATGGCATAGCATGGCTGGCAGACACTTACTTCTCCAACTACATGGCAGAGATACGGCCTGCCCTTGGCAGCATTGTGACGGAACACAAGTGGGCGATAGCTCTGGTGTTTTTCCTCACATCGATGCTTCTGAACTCACAAGGAGCCGTGGTCGTCTCCATGCTTCCGCTGGCATATTCGTTAGGACTTCCGGGTTACGTCATGCTTGGGGTGCTGCCAAGCGTGTATGGATACTTCTTCATACCCAACTATCCGTCGGACATTGCGACCGTCAACTTCGACCGCTCAGGCACCACCGTCATAGGGCGTTATCTGCTGAATCACAGCTTCATGATGCCAGGGCTGGTCTGTGTGGGGGTAGCCACCATAGTGGGATACCTTTTGGCAACGGCAATCTATGGTTGACCCCTGACATGCTGCACAACCGGCACATTTCTACATAATCCCCGCTACTTTCCGTAGGCTTGCCCGACAACCAAGGGTGGGGGAACTTCTTCTTCTCACGGGATAATTGTAGCTTCGCGGTTGCGGATAGCCGGTGGACTGATGGCATTGGGTTCTAAGG
>CAVHJI010000124.1:0-4870 GCA_963636255.1 Bacteroidaceae bacterium
CTTCTTGTCTGCACCGAACACGGAGCTACCGTCACGACGCACGCTGGCGTTGAAGTGATAGGTGTCTTTATATGAATAGTTGACACGACCCAGATAGCCGACATTGTTATGCAATGTATAGGTGATGTCGGTGATCTGCTGCACACCTGCATTGTTAAGACCGTAGTAGCCCAGAGTGGTATTGCCCAGACCGGAGAAATCTTCACCACGCTGTGTGGTGCCGTCGATCTTGTCAGAGTCACGTGTATATACGGCAGTTGCACTGATGAAATGCTCGCCGAACTGGCGTGTATAGGTCAGGATGTTATCGAACACGTAAGACGTTGTCTTTGTGTTGGTGATTGTTCCGTATGCCTGATTGAGGTGTGAATCCAATACCTCAGTGCTGTAGTCAGGATCGGTCATGGACACGAAGTAGTTCTCATGCCAGAATCGACGCTGCAGAGTCTGACGTGTGTTGTAGTTGCCCGTCAGTTTGTAGCTCAAGCCCTCGATGCCGGGGATCTTGATTTCGATCTCACCGCCTACGGTAACATTGGTGTTGCGCAGCTGTGCATCAACGCCGCCCTTCGACTGCCACAACGGGTTCACGTCATCGGCTGTATGTTCTGTGATGAAGCGGCGCAGTGTCTTGCCGTCCTCAAGGTAAGCCTCGCCGTAAGGAGAGAAGTAACGCGAATAATAAGGAGTTACACCATCCTGCGAGTTAGTGGCGTAGTTAAAGTCCATGCCCACCTTGACATATTTGTTGACAGTAGTGCCTATACGTCCGTTGACGGTCTTACGCTTGAAGCTGTTGCCCTTGATGAAGTTGCCGTTGTCAGAGAACGATGCGCCGAAAGAGTAGTCCATGTTGTCAGTTGCACCACTGACGTTCAAGCTATAGTTCTGACGGAGTCCTGTGTGCGACACGTAGTCCACCCAATCGGTCTCCTCACCTGCTTCGTAGTTGGCCTTCTCAAGATAGGTCATCCACGATGTCGTGCCCTCAGGGAGTCCCTGACGTGCATTGATGAGTTCAATGTAGCCTTCACCGTCATGCAATTTTGGCTTGTAGTTCGATGTAACTGCACTGACCGAACCGCGGAAATTGATCATAGGCTTGCCCTGTGCACCCTTCTTTGTGGTAATCATGATGACACCGTTGGCAGCCTGCGAGCCGTATGCTGCAAGTGATGTCGCATCCTTCAGGACGCTCATGCTCTCCACGATGTTGGGGTCGATGTCGTTGATCTTGCCCTTGAAGATGACGCCGTTGACGACAATCAGAGGGTCGGAACCGCCATTGATGGACTTCTGGCCGCGAATCTGGATTGTAGGAGATTCACCGGCTACACCGCTCTGCGTCATGGTGATACCCGGAGATATACCACGGAGCATGTCGGTTGCACTGGTAGGAGCCGTCAGGGCTACGCCGCCATCGGCAACGTTCACTGTCGACACCGAACCGGTGAAGTTCTTGCGCTTTGTCGTACCGTAACCCACAACAACGACCTCGTCCAAGGTCTCAGTGTCGTCGCGGAGCACAATGTTAAGGTTCGTTCCTGCAGCTACAGTCTGTGTGATGTAGCCGATGTACGAGACACTCAGATCTACACCCATCTTGCTGATCTGGAATGAGAAGTTTCCGTCGAGGTCTGTTATGGTACCGTTTGTTGTACCTACCTCCAGGACATTCGCGCCAATGATTGGCTCGCCTGTCGGATCTACCACCGTACCGTTCACAGTCACCTGTGCCAGCAGTGCGGCAGAAGAGCAGAGCAACAGCATGCAAGTAAGCATGAGCTGCCTCCTTAATTGAGTAAGTTTGACCATAGATATTAAATCAATTAGTTAATAAAAAGTTCTTCGTCTCCCATGGTGCGGCTGTCCGATACAGCTGATGTTCCCCATCTCATACATGTAAAATGCGCAAACGCGCACACATATATATATATAATAAGGTGTACATCACTCATACCAACTCCGGTGCCGGGACAACTTACATGCGCAATCGCTACCCAAACGCACGCGACTCTTTGTCCCGGCATCGCAGTATGGTCATCGTTGAACAGAACGCTTGTATAGTTTAAGTACCAACCTTAAATCCACACATTCCCTACACGTAAGGATGCGTGTGTGTTTTAAACTTTTCAAAATTATGTAATAAAGTGTACTGCAACCTCTGCCAGTAAGGGAGTTTTGGAGGGGGCGGTAACATGATGCAATGCGCTATGCACTGGTTGTCAGCATATTGCTCTTTGCTATTAGTAAGATACATGTAAAGGATGCGACAGTCTTGTGACAGTCTTGTGACAGTTCTGCGTCAGCCCTTGGCCTCGACTCCTTTGAGGTTGCGCACGCTGGAGTTGAAGTCTTCGTCCGGGTTGGCGGCACGGCTGCGTATCTTCATGGTGGCATTGTAGACTGTCTGTGACGAAATGCCAAGGATGCGTCCTATCTTGACGCTGCTGTTTATGCCAAGCCGTATGAGGGCATAGATTCTCAAGTCCGTGTTCATGCGTTCGCCGCTGCGCAGGACAATGCGCTTGTCCGGCTGCAAGAGTGTGTTGAACTGGTTCACGAAGTCAGGGAAGAGATTCAGGAAAACATCGTCAAAGTGCGCCCACAACTCCTGCAGTTCGACATTGGTACGCACGTCGACCGATTCTGTCAGGCGGACACAGTCCTCCTGCAGCCCTGTCTTCAGCTTCCGGTTGATGAGTTGCTTGAACTTGCTCATCTTTTCAAGATATTCCGAGCAGGTGGCAAACATACCGCCTATGTATTCCTCCTTGACGTAGTTCGCTTCGTTGAGCTGCGCATTGGATTCCTCCAGTTCGCGGTTTCTGCCGTTTAGCTCTTCGTCCTTCTTCTTCAGCTCATCGACAAGTTGCTGCATGGCTGCATGACTGTCTTCGAGTTGCTTCATGCTTGTCTGCAGCTCACGGTTCAATGCGCTCTTGCGGCGGAACTGCTTGATGTTGTACACGGCAGACACGGCGGCTACAATGGCCAACGTGCTGACCACGGCAAGCAGGATGTTGCTAACACGTCTGTCGGAATTGACTTTTTCCATCATCTGGTCGTGGTAACGCATCATGCTCGACTGCAGTCCACCGCTGCTATTGTGCACCCTTTGCGGAAAGGCCTGCTGCACAGAGACCGTCACATTGTAGAAGCGTGTGGCATATTCCAGCTCCCCGTCGGCAAGTGCCATGGCTGCCACACTGGGTAGCATAAGCATGTGGCGGCTCACATGCCGCACGTCACAGCACAGGCCATTGACATAATACCTGAGGCTCTCATCGCGCATATCGCCCTTGAGCCCCGTCATGACACCTGCATAGATAGCCAGACGTCCGTACCACTCACTGTCGGGGTCCATGTCGTCGACAAACGATGTCAGGTCGGCAAGGAAGCCATCACCCCCACCCTCCGGCGCGGCAAACAGACGTCCGTAGATATTGTACGGGGAGTTCGGGCTGTCAGCAAGCATAAGCAGAGAATCGGCATACAGCATGCTCTTTTCCGAGGGCCGCTCTTCGTTCTGATAGATGGCAATGTCATTCCAGTAGTTGATCTCCTCTACGCAGTAGTCCATGCGGTTGGAGGCGGTGAGCGGCATCCGGCTCACCCGGTTAAGCACCTCGCGGGCTTCGGACAGCATGCCTGTGAGTATGAGTACCCTGCTTCGCATTATCTCAGCTTCAGCCTTCCAGTCAGAGCGGCCGTTCTCATCGGCCATGACTGAGCATCTGTCGATATAGACAAAAGCCGAATCGGGGATGTAGTACATGTAGTTGCTTGCTATCTGCTTGCAGTAGAAAAACAGTTCGCCGCCGCTCTTCGTCGTCGCTTCCTGCTTCATTCCCCTCAGACGCACAAGCAAATCGGCTTCGCAGTCATTCATACGGGTAAGGGCGGAATCGAGTTTCGCATAGTAAAAACGCCTCTGGGCTATTCCATGGTCGCCGTCCTGACAAGCGACCATGGCGACCAGCATGACTACGGCAAGACACAGCACGCAGGCTACGTGCTGCAGGAATGCACATCGGCTCAGGCATATGTTCTTCTCTACGATAGTCATTTCCGGAACTACTGTCTATAGTTTTCACAAATGTAGGGTATTTGTCGGATTATGCAATAGTCCGAAACGGTAAAAATTTCGAATCAGCGCAGCTCGTCAGCCTTTTGCAACCCGGTTGCAGAGGACCACACATACTTTTGCGGCACCAAAAAACAAGACTAAGGACACATCGACAGAGAGAGAATATGAATACACTAAAGTCCATCAGCCTCGTGGCTGCAATGCTGGTCACAGCAGACGCCTTCGCCGACGGCAACATCAGCGGCGTACTCTTCAGCAAGAACACATCCGAACCCATAGCCTTCGCCAACGTGGTGCTCGTCAATCCCAACACCGGCACGCCGCTGCTCATCGGTGCCATGACTGCCGACAACGGCACGTTCACCATCGAGAAGGTGCCTGCAGGAACATACCTCATACGCTTCAGCAACATCGGCAGCGTGAGCCAGGAACGCGAGGTGCAGGTGAGGGATTCGGACATCGACCTTGGCAGGATTCTGCTTGCCGACGACACCAAGCTGCTTCAGGAGGTTGTAGTGACCGGACAGCGCAGCCAGATGACGGTGAACACCGAACACCGCGTGTTCAACGTCAGCTCCAACATTACGTCGGCAGGCGCTTCGGCAAACGAGCTGCTGTCGTCGGTGCCATCGGTAGAGGTCAACAGCGACGGCGAGATTTCACTGCGCGGCAATTCCGACGTGATGGTGTGGATCAACGGCAAGGAGATGGGCATGACTGCCGACAACCGCGCACAGATTCTGCGACAGATTCCGGCAGAGACCATCGAGAGCATCGAGG
>CAVHJI010000124.1:4880-5722 GCA_963636255.1 Bacteroidaceae bacterium
GCTGGCATCATCAACATCCGTCTGAAGGAGGACCACCGCAGCGGATACTTCGGCAGCGCCGAGGCTGATGTCGACACGCGCGGCAACGCCAATGCCAACTTCAACATCAACTACAACGCGGGCAAGTTCGAGTCGTTTGCAGGCATCGGACTGTCGTCCCACCACACGCCTGGCGGCACGACCTCGCGCCGTTCATACGACACAGGCAGCTACCTCAACTCCGACGGCACAAACAAGAAGCACGAGAACAGCGCATTCCTGCGCCTCGGCACCAACTACAAGCCCGACGAGAACAACACACTGTATGTCAGCGCCATCGGCACACTCGGACACAAGTGGGGACACACCTCGACGACACACCTCAGCAATCTGCCCGACCAGTGGGCAGGCAACGTCAACAGCTCGCGCGAGAGCGGCGACACCCGCGGTGCCAACATCCTGCTGGGCTATGAACACACGTTCGGCACCGACCACCACATCGACATGAACGTCAGCTACAACATCTGGCAAGGTCCCAACGACAACGACATTCACGAAGAAGAGACATGGGCAGACGGCACGGCGGAATCCATCTGGCGCAGCCAGCACCAGGACGTGAAGATCAGCAACTGGGAGGCTGCCCTCGACTATACCAACCAGCTGCTGCCGGAGCTGCGACTGGAGGCAGGATACAAGGGCAACTACAACCACGAGAACAGCCCCGCATCCTACGCCTCGGGAGCGTCGGCAGACAACCTGTCGCCGATGAACGACCTCTACAACCGCTTCATCTACGACACCGACATCTCCGCACTCTACGTCAACCTCTCCGGACAACACGGAATCCTGACCTACTCTGCCGG
>CAVHJI010000125.1:0-5692 GCA_963636255.1 Bacteroidaceae bacterium
CCATAGAGCAACGGACATAACGTTGCGCCTATGATGGCGTGCCACAAGGATACCTTCCCATCGCGATGACCGCGCAGGAATTCGAACCAGAGCATCACCGACATGCCAAAATACATGCATACGTGCACAACCTTGTCGATGTTCGGGATGTCGCTAAGGCCGGTCGACGGAGTGCGGAAGAATGACAGGTAAGTCACAACCGCTATTATCAGCAATGACAGTGGGTATCGTTTCAGTAATGCAAGCACGGGCCTAAATTTTTACATTATGCCTGCAAAGATAAGGAAATGTCTTTATCTTTGCACCTGTTTAGAGCTCCTGATAAATCATTTTGAAACTTTTAGCATACTTATGGCAAATGACAATAGAGTGACGTTCGGCAGCAAGATAGGTACAATTCTGGCAGCAGCCGGTTCGGCAGTAGGATTAGGTAACATTTGGCGTTTCCCTTATCAGGTTGGCAACGATGGAGGTGCGCTCTTCATTCTTCTCTATATTGCTTGTGTCATTTTCTTCGGCATACCTGTCATGGCGGCAGAGTTCAGCATTGGTCGCCGTTCGCGTTCCAATACGGCAGGAGCTTACCAGAAGCTGGCTCCAGGCACACCGTGGAAATGGGTAGGACGTTGGGGCGTACTGACAGGATTCCTCATACTCGGATACTATAATGTGGTTGCCGGTTGGACACTGGAATATGTCTATGCGGCAGCATCAAACTCTTTTGCCGGTAAGGACGCTGCGCAGTTCTCCGAAGCATTCAGCAACTTCGCCGCCAGTCCCTTCAGACCAGTGCTGTGGCTGTTGCTGTTCATGCTGGCCACGCACTTCGTCATCACGAAAGGTGTGCAGAAAGGCATCGAGAAGTCGGCAAAGATACTCATGCCAGTACTGTTCATTCTGCTTGTGGTGCTCGCCATCTGCTCGGCATTGTTGCCAGGCGGCAATCTCGGACTGGAGTTTCTCTTCAAGCCCGACTTCAGCAAGCTGAATGCCAATGCATTCTTGTCGGCACTGGGACAGACGTTCTTCTCGCTGAGTCTTGCCATGGGCTGTCTGTGCACTTATGCATCATATTTCCCCAAGAGCACAGATCTCACACGAACGGCTTTCAGCGTAGCAAGCATCGATACCTTTGTCGCCATACTTGCCGGAGTGATAATCTTCCCTGCGGCATTCTCGGTAGGCATACAACCCGATGCAGGTCCAAGTCTGGTGTTCATAACGCTGCCCAACGTGTTCACACAAGCCTTTGCGAGCATCCCCTGGCTGGCGTACATACTCAGCCTCTCGTTCTATGTCCTGCTGGCACTGGCAGCACTGACATCGACCATCTCGCTGCATGAGGTGGTGACGATATATCTCAACGAAGAGTTCAACATGACACGCGGACGTGCAGCACGCATAGTCTCAATCCTTTGTACCATCATCGGTGTGGTCTGCGCCTTGTCTATGGGCATCGGTAAAGACTTCACGGTGTTTGGCATGACGCTGTTTGACCTGTTCGACTTCTTCACAGCCAAGATAATGCTGCCGATAGGCGGATTCTTCATCTCCATATTTGCCGGATGGTATCTTGACTCGAAGATTCTTCGCGAAGAGCTGAACAGCGCCGGCACTCTGCCGCCGCTGGTATACAAGGCCCTCGTCTTCATCCTGAAGTTTGTAGCGCCGATAGGCATAGCACTGATATTTGTCAATGAGTTAGGACTGTTCTGACATGTCGGGTTTCTTTAAGGACTTCCACTATTACAGGCCCGAAGAGAAACGCGGTATTGCCGTCCTGCTGGTAATCATATTTGTGCTGATTGGCGTAAACACTGCCGTGTACTTCAGCCGACAGGGCAGTGAAACGGAGACAGAAGGAGAAATATCCGATCAGGAGTTTACAGAGAACTATAACAGCTTGATGCAGAAGACGCAGGAAGCTGACAGAAGGCCTGCACGTCGGGACGAGGCTCCGGCGCGTTCGGCAACGTCTGCTGCCGACGAAGCTGTAATCTCAATGCATCCATTCAACCCCAATACTGCCGATTCTGCCGAATTGCGTCAGCTGGGACTGCCTGCATGGACAGCGCGCAATGTCGTGCGCTATCGCAATAGCGGCGGACGCTTCCGCCAGCCGGAAGACTTGTTGCGCATCTACGGAATGGACAGCACGCTGTATGGACGCATAGAGAGCTACATACGGATATCCGAAGAGGACAAACGACAGACACGAGACACGGCGTCGTTGTTGCTGCCACGCGAACCAAGACGGCAGAACTACACGTCCGACAAGTTTACATGCGACACCCTGATAGAAATCAATGCAGCCGACACTACGCTGCTGAAGCGCATACCAGGCATAGGCAGCACCATTGCACGGATGATAACAGACTACAGAAGTCGGCTGGGCGGTTACTACAGCATACAACAACTCCGGGACATCAACATCGATGCCGACAGACTGCAGACATGGCTCTATGCCGACAGCACCATGATAGCCAAAATTCCTGTCGGCAGCAGCGTGTCGCGACTACGGCGGCATCCGTACATAAGTTTCTATCAGGCACGTGCCATAAAGGAATACAGAGACAGCCACGGACAACTTTCGTCGTTGAGGCCGCTGAAGCTGTATGAGGAGTTCACCGAGGAAGACCTCAACCGCATCAGCCGCTACATTGAGTTCGACTGACGCCGGCTCACTACGCGTCAATCGTCGTTTGTCTCAGGAACGTCCGTCAATCTTCGACAGGGCGAATGCGTATGCTCCCACCGATATTGCTTTTGGCGCTCCGAGCTTCGAGATGGTGACGCCGATGCGCTTCATGCTGTCATATTCTATCGAACGGTCGGTACCTCTCACGGCAATGAGACGGCTGTTGCCGCGGGCAAAGGTCTTGAACTCTTCGGGATTGTCAAGGTCGAACACCTCCATCTGCATGCGTGGCACAACTTCGCCGCCTACGGTCGTGAACGTGCTGCGCATCTCCTTCAGCAACGATGGCATTATGAGATGGCGTGCTGCCGTGATGCCGCCGCCGATGACGATGATGCCGTCGATGAGTTGTGCGGTTATCGCCATGGCATCTCCCGCCACTTCGCCCATTTCGGCAAATGCCTTGCGTGCCATCTCCACATTGCCGGGACGTCTTCCGTCGGCAATGTCGCAGATGTCTTTAGGCTCAAGTGTGCTGTCGTGGTCGCCCGACTCGTCGGCATAAACGCGCTTAACGGCTCTGATGGACACACCTTCCTCCACGATGGTGCGGCTGATGTTCTTGTGCGGCAGACAGAAGGTCTCTACGCACGAGTTGTCGCCACGGTTCAGTTGTCCGTTGACGACGATGCCGACGCCAAATCCGGTGCCGAAGGTGTACCCAATCAAGTTCTTGTACCTCTTGTTGCTGCCATGCTCCTCAAGCAGCCTGTTGACTTCGGGCAAGGCTCCGCAGAGAGCTTCGCCGTAGGCAAAGAGGTCGCCGTCGTTGTTGATGAATACCGGTATTCCGAACTCGTTCTGCAGGAACGGACCGAGGGCGACGCCGTCTCTGAACGAAGGGAAGTTGGGCAGATAGCCGCCGATGATGCCATTGGAATAGTCTGCCGGACCGGGAAAGGCGAAGCTGATGGCGACAGGCTCGTCGTCCAGTGAATCTATGACCTCGCGGAATCCACGGACCATCGTGTCGAGACACAGGTCCAGATTGTGTGAGTTGGAAGGATACCTGATGGGTTCGGTGATGAACTTACATCCTCTCATGGCTCCGAAGACGAAGTTCGTGCCGCCAGCATCGAGGGTTACTACTGTTCTGCTATCGTACTTATACATGGTTCTATGTGTGTGTCTATTGGGTGTTTGTCGTCAGTATGATATGTTGTTCAGCTGTTTGGTGTCGGCGTCAGCAGTCTTGGCGTGGAAGAGTTCGCGCAGACTGTTGGCATCGATGTCGTATTTCGGATTGAAGCGATGGCCCTGCATATACTCCAGCAGGCTCAGACAGAACTGCCGTCCTTCGGGCTTGTCGAGCGTGCTCTCGAGGTCGGACATGCACACAAGCAGCTTGCCTGCACCGACGTTGAACTCAAACAGCAGTCCGAGGCGATGGTTGCGCTCCACGTTGTCGATGACCTGCACTATCGGCTTGTAGTCCTCAGGCAGAATGTCGAGAATCATCGGATAGCTTTGCTTGATTACTGGGAACCACTGCCAGTTGGTGTGCTCTTCGGTGGGGAAATCGGCGAAAGCTCCGTGCGTAGGGTCGGTGAGTATGCCGAGAGTGCCGGGGGATACGGGCTTACCGATGTTCTCGCAGATGGTTTTGAACATGCGGTAGTTCCAGTAGTCGGTCTGGAACAGTGCGCCAACGGTCTGTCCTGCCACCTCATTCCGGTCCGGCATGAGCAGTACCTTGCGTCCTTCCGACAATGCGGTGATGGCTTCCTCGAGACTGCGGGTGATGCTGACGCCGCTCCCGCTAAGGTCGGGCATGTTGCCTGCCGGATAGACCCACAGGTCGTACGAGTTGGAATAGTCCGTGCCTTGCACCGACAGGTCGAGCCTCACCTTCTGTGCTCTGCTGATTGCCGACAGCGGCAGGTCGATGCTTGCTGCCAACGAGAGCTCGCCTTGCGCGGCATTGAACATCCGTGCTCCGTTGCCGACGACAGCGCCTTCCGTATCGGTAAGCTGCCAGTTGATGATGGCATTCGTCATTTCGCCGGCTGAATAGTTGGCAATCTTGATGTCGCCGATGAGTCTTTCACCGTTAGTCCAGCACAGCTTGTCCGTCACAAACAACGGCACCACCTCGTTGCAGAAATGCCTCCATTCGTCGGCAGCAATCAGTCCCTTGCTGTCCATGAAAGCGTCGAGAATGCCCACGTAAGCCGACCCTTGTCCGGGATAGTCCTGCAGGTCGAGCAGCTGGAAGCCGCCCCAATGGGCTGTGCGCAGGTTCATCTCGATGTCGGCGCGATAGAGTAGTGCCGCCCACTTGCCCGAGGCACGGTGGAAAGCGCGGTCCATACCCTTCATGCCTGCACGCTCCAGCCGATCCTTGAAAATCTGCATGTTACGCGGCTTCAGCACGCCGGTGTATTTCTGCATCTCGCTGTAGTCGGGATAAATCTGAAACTGTCCCGTCTCGTGGCTGATGACGGGAATGGGACACAGCGCTGCAGCCTGACGGAAGTCCATGCTCGTGTTGGGATATGTGTGGTTCAGATAGCCTCCGTCGTCGGCATCGGCAAAGGAAAATGATGCACGTGCCTGGGTGTCGAATGTCCCTGGCGTCTCCTTGCCGACGCGACAGGTCGTGAAGTAATCGTCGTTGTCGGCAGGACCGTTGGTGCCGAGGAAGTTGTTCGAGCCGGAGGCAATGAGCTGTCGGCTGTCGTTCTCCTTGAGGGCATCGACCAGCATGTGCAGCGGCTGTGCCCCTTGCATCTCGTTGCCGATGCCAAGCATGACGAACGACGGATGATTGCCGTATGCACGTTGTATGTTGCGTCCTTCTTCGAGGAGGAAGTCCAGCAAGCTGTCGTCGCCATCGCTGAGCGTGCCCCAAATGGGAAGCTCGGGCTGAAGGTAGATGCCCTCAGCGTCGGCAGCTTCGAAGCAGGCTTCCGGCGGACACCATGAATGGAAGCGGTAGTGGTTGATGCCATACTGCTTGGCCAAGGTAATGAAGAGGTTGTCATCGGAATCATA
>CAVHJI010000126.1:0-5681 GCA_963636255.1 Bacteroidaceae bacterium
GTCTATAATCTGCGCATAGGCGGTGTCCTGAACAGGCTTTCGGGACTCATCATCGGTCAGTTTACGGACTACATAGAACGGCAACAATTGGGCAAGGAACTCTATGGAGCTTTGGCAGATGCCGTTGCTGACTGCCAATGTCCTGTATGCTTCGGCTTTTCTGTGGGACATGTCACGCGGAATCTGCCGATGATAGAGGGCGCACGAGTCGAACTGTCGGTCGCAGACGACGGAGTGAAACTAACATTCTTCAGAAGATGAAAACAAGATATACCATACTGACGGCAGCGTCGTTCGTGGCACTCGCCGTCTTCTCTTGCGGAAGCAAGACTACACAGACGGACACGGCAGCCGTAGGAGAGCAGCCGGCAAGAGTAGTGAACGTGCCATATTTTGATGGCGACAGCGCATACGATTACGTAAAGGCGCAGGTGGACTTTGGTCCGCGCACGATGAACTCGACAGCTCATGATGCTTGCGGAGACTGGTTGGCAGGCAAGCTGGAGCAGTTTGGTGCAAAGGTCTATGACCAGCGTGCCGATTTGACCTCCTATGAAGGCAAGATTGTGAAGGCGCGTAACATCATCGGCTCTTTCAAGCCAGAGGCGAAGAAGCGTATTGCCTTGTTTTCGCATTGGGACAGCCGTCCATGGGCAGACAACGATCCAGACAGCAGCAAGCACTACACGCCTATTCTCGGAGCCAACGACGGTGCCAGCGGTGTGGGAGTATTGCTTGAGATAGCACGCCATCTGCAGACTTCACTGCCGGAACTTGGCATAGACATAATATTCCTCGATGCCGAAGACCTTGGCAATCATAAGGACTACGACGGCGAACATACCGATGAGTCGTGGTGTCTCGGCTCGCAATACTGGGCACGAGTGCCGCATGTTGATGGCTACAATGCTCGTTTCGGCATCTTGCTCGATATGGTTGGCGGCACTGGAGCACGTTTTCAGTACGAATATTATTCAGAGCAATATGCCAAGGACATTAACCGCAAGGTGTGGGGCGCAGCCAAATCGTTGGGCTACGACAACTATTTCATCCCGCAGACAGGTGTCGGGGCTACCGATGACCATAAGTTCATCAACGAAATAGCACACATTCCGACCATCGACATAATACCCACAAGTCAGCAGTATACGTTCTTCGAACATTGGCACACGGTGAAAGACAACATGGATGCCATCAATCCCGGCACGCTGAAGGCAGTGGGACAGACCGTCATGCAAGTGATATACAACGAACATTAATCCACTTTTTGGAGAAGAGAACAAAGCAATGACAATAAGCGAGATTCAGGACGAGATTATCGACGAGTTCAATGACTGCACCGATTGGATGGACAAATACCAGTTGCTCATTGACCTCGGCAGCGAACAGGAACCCATAGAGGAGAAATATAAGACCGAGTCGAACCTGATAGAAGGCTGTCAGAGTCGTGTGTGGCTACAGGCTGACTTCATCGACGGCAAGATTCATTTCCAGGCAGAGAGCGATGCACTGATAGTAAAAGGCATAATAGCACTGCTCATCCGCGTGCTTAACGACCGCACACCACAGGAAATTCTCGATGCCGACCTTTACTTTATCGACCGTATAGGTCTGCGCGAACATCTGTCGCCGACACGCAGCAACGGACTGTTAGCCATGGTCAAGCAGTTGCGTATGTATGCTTTAGCATTCGCGGCGCACGTATCCGGCAACGATAGCCAGCGCCAATAGGACTGACATCACATATAGCGGCAATCCCAGAATGTCGTACAAAGAATCGGCTTCAGGGAACATCCTCGACAGTGCGACGCTGAGTCCGTTGTTCAGAATGTGCACTATGATGCAGGGCGTCAGGCTACGTGTCTTGTAGTAAAGCCATCCAAGCAGCAATCCGACGAAGCATGCCGGAACTATTTGTGCGGGGTTGAGGTGGAAGATTCCGAATATCAGGGCAGAGTACAGAATGGCTTTGCCCGCCGTAAATCTCTTCAACAGCTCTTCGGTGACACCGCCTCGGAACAACATCTCTTCAAGTACGGGGCCGAGCAAGGCTATTGCCAGCACTCCTGTCCAGCCCGATTCCATCTGTGAGAACGAATCTTCCATGAGGTTCGGCAGAAAGCTGAATGCCTGCGACAGAAGGTCTGAGAATGTTATTGCCGCCAGTCCCAAGCCGACAGACCATAGCTGTATGCGTGCAGAGCAAGGGTTCCAAAGTTGCTTCGCATTCTTCTGATAGCCCATTGCGATAAGGATCAGCATCATCACGACAACAGACACCACCAGCGACACCGTGACTATCTGTCCGTAGTCGTAAGCCGATGACACCGCTCCATATATGCCGCCGACGGCAAACGATGCCGCAATCTGCACGGCATAGTATATCAGTACCAGTCTAATTGCTTTCCACATAAATCGTCATATCAATGGGGTAGCGAAGTTACACGATTTTTCCGTACTGCGGGCAGTCTTTGCTCCACGAATCGCCATGACCACAACAACGTGGCAAAATCAGGCATGCAAAAGTCTTATATATGAAATGCCCAAGTCTTATATAAGAAAGTGCCATTGCAAACGTTTGAAAGTGCCATCGTAAACATAAGACTTTGCCGACGCTAATATAAGCTCTGGCAAGCCTTCCGGTATGAGCTTACAAAAGTTGACAAGTGAGCCGTTAACACAATCGGAAATCTGACAAGGAAAATCGGAATGTCAACATGATGTTAGCCTCAGCCAAGAATACTTGCCTTAGGAAGTCAGTACTACTGACTTCATCAAGTAAGTGGTACTTGCTTTCAGGGTAAGAGATTTGTCCTGAGAACTCCTTTTATCTGTATGGCATCGCGGTGCAGCTGCTCTGCCAACTCGTCAGGCGTATTGAACTTCACTTCATCGCGTGTACGCCTAATCAGCGACACTCGTATATGTTGTGCATAAAGGTCGGCATGCAGTCCGAAGATGTGTACTTCGACGCTGCGTTCTGCATCGTTGCATATCGTCGGACGGCAACCTATGTTCAGCATTCCGCCATATTGATGCTCGTCGACAGATACCGTCACGGCATACACACCGTCTTTGGGCAGCAGCTTATCGGTATCGTCAAGACGGATGTTGGCAGTCGGGAAGCCCAATGTACGACCTATGTGAAAGCCGTCCATTACCGTTCCGCCAAGCGTGTAGCTGTATCCGAGGCACTTGTTTGCTTCCGACACATCACCCTGAAGCAATATGTTGCGTATCATCGATGAGCTCACGCTGCGTCCGTCGGGCAAGGCATAGGGCTCGGCCTTGAGCACTTCGATGCCAAGCTCCTTGCCATAGCGGCAGTAGTCTTCGAATCCTTCACTGCGACTGTGCCCGAAGCGATGGTCGTAGCCTATTACAAGGACCTTGACATGACACTGCTCCCGGAGCATCGCCATGAACTGTTGTGCCGTGAGTGAAGCTATCTGTGGTGTGAAGTCTAGCATCAGACAATAGTCGACACCTGTCTGCTCCAGCCGTTCACACTTTTCCTCCTTTGTTGTCAGCAGTTGCGGTTGGAAGTCCGAACGCAGCACTTTGCGTGGGTGAATGGGAAAGGTCACCACCATCGAGGCAGTCTTGCTCTCGTTTGCCGCTGTCATCATCTGCCTGATGAGGAATTGATGCCCCAGATGTACGCCGTCGAAGAAGCCTATTGTGGCTGTTACGGCCGCATCGACATCAGAATAAGTGTTGCAGATCTTCATGCGCCTCCGCTTTATAGGTATTGAACTTCATAGTTGCTGCCGTGTCGCAATTCTGCTGCAAGTCGTCTATGAATAGCGTCTCTTCTGGCTTTATGCTTGTGCTGCCGATGACATGCTGGAATATCTTCTTGTCTGGCTTGGCAAGATGCTCGACGAACGACAGGAATATGCCGTCGAAATAGTCGTTGATGTTGTGTCCATTCTGGCTGAATACATTCTTGACCGACCACTCCCAGTGAATGGCGTTGGTGTTGCTTAGCAGATACACGTTGAAGCGTTGGCGCAGCCTGAGAAGCATGTCAAGCTTTGACTGTGGAACTCCAACAAGAAAGCTGTTCCAGCAGGCATCAATGTCATTGTCACTGACTGCTGTCCCGATGGCTCCGCGTATAGACTTGCGGAAGTCGGAGGGCTGAATCAATCCTAACTCGAACTTCTGCAAGAATCCTTGTTTGAGGCTGATGCCGAGTTCGGCTTCGAATCCTGTCCATCCCAGACGACGAAAGCTGTCGACACAGCACTGGCGGTCAAGGTCTATGAGTACGCCGCCGAAGTCGAATACGACGTTCTTTATGCCTTCTCTCAAGTCAAGCATTCTTGTTGCTCTTAAGCTTTCGTACAAGTCTTGTCAGCTCTCCAATCCATAGGACTGCGGATGTCAGCACGATGATCTTGAGCCATTCCATCACGCTGAGCGGCTCTGTACGGAACACATCTCCACCAAACTGCACAATCACCAGCTGTCCGACAAGAATGATGAAGATTATCGCCTCCAGACCATAGGATTTGTTCAGACCCTTGAATGCTGAATCGTTGGTGCTGAATGTCTTGGCATTTAAGAGGTTCCACAACTGCAACATCACAAATACGGTGAAGAAGATGGTCAGTCGATGCACCGTCATGCCTCCGGGTTCGTGGTTGAAGTAGTATAGCAATGCCAGGAGTGCTACGAGGAATCCAATGCCGTAGACAACGATATCTGTCCACATGCTGCGTGTGATGATGAAGTCTGTAGATTTGCGCGGCTTGTCGTTCATCACGCTTTCGCTGGGCGGAATCGATGCCAGTGCCATTGCTGCAAAGGTGTCCATTATCAGGTTCACCCACAACATCTGCGTCACTGTGAGCGGTAGTTCGGTACCGAAGAACGAGCCGAGCAGTACCACCAGTAGTGCTACGAAGTTTATTGTCAGCTGGAACAGAATGAACCTCTGTATGTTCTTGTACAGCGAACGTCCCCACATCACTGCTGTGCCTATGCTTGCAAACGAATCATCGAGCAGGGTTATGTCGCTTGCCTCTTTTGCCACAGACGTGCCTGAGCCCATCGACAGTCCCACTTGCGCATAGTTCAGTGCGGGTGCATCGTTGGTGCCGTCACCTGTCACGGCAACTACAGCTCCACTCTTTTGCAGAAGCTGCACCAGACGTTGCTTGTTGCTGGGGCGTGCACGACTCATCACCTTTATCTCCATGGCTCGTTTCTGTGCTTCGGCATCATCGAGCTCAGCAAACTCGGGACCTGATATAATGTCACTGTCTTTATCGACCTGCAGTCCTATCTGTCGTGCAATCTCGCTCGCCGTGGCAGGAGTGTCGCCTGTCACAATCTTCACTTCTATGCCAGCCTTGCAACATTGTGCCACTGCAGCAGGCACTTCAGGACGTACGGGGTCGCTGATTGCCACTACGCCTTGGAATACAAAGTCGGCATCGGCAATGGCATCAGCGCATTTGACGCTGCTGTCGTCATTGATGACTGCATACGCAAATCCCAATGTTCTCATGCCCTTGTTCTGATTCTCCAGCAGGAATGCCTCGGTGTCTTTCTTGAAGTTCTCGGGTGCAGCTTCCACACTGTCGGCTGTCTGTACCTTGCTGCGCTTGCCAAGTATGATCTCCGGTGCACCTTTTATATATAGTACCTTCTTGCCTTTTACTGCCGACTCT
>CAVHJI010000127.1:0-5659 GCA_963636255.1 Bacteroidaceae bacterium
CTATGTGTTACGTTCTATGTGTTATGCACCATGCAGTCCCTGTAGGACTATCACATAACACATAAAACATAACACATTCAACATCCAACACCTTATTTTCCTGCCAGGAAGCGTTCTGCCTCCATTGCAGCCTTGCAGCCTCCGGCAGCAGCAGCCACAGCCTGACGGTAGTGCGGGTCTGCCACGTCGCCGGCAGCAAACACTCCCTCCACGTTGGTGCGTGTCGATGCACCGTCGGTGACGATATATCCAGCCTCATCGGTCTGCACGTAAGGCTTGAACACGTCGGAGCTGGGCTTGTGTCCGATGGCAAGGAAGAAGCCGTCGATGGCAATGTCGTAGTGCTGCTCGTCGCTCTGTCCGCGGCGCTTCACCACGTGTGCGCCCTCCACGCCATTGTCGCCAAACAGACCCTCCACATTGTGCTCGAACAGCACCTCAATCTTGGGATTCTGCATGACGCGCTCCTGCATGATGCTCGAAGCACGAAGGAACGGCTTGCGCACAATCAGGTAGACCTTCGATGCAAGCCCTGCCAGATAGTTTGCCTCCTCGCAGGCTGTGTCACCGCCGCCCACGACAGCCACCACCTTGCGCCGATAGAAGAAGCCGTCGCACGTTGCACACGCACTCACGCCCTGTCCGGCATACTTCTTCTCGTCGTCCAGCCCGAGGTACTTGGCAGCAGCACCCGTGGCAATGATCAGTGCCTCCGTTTCAATCACCTTATCGTCGTCGATGGTGATGCGGAACGGCCGCTTGCTGAGGTCGGTGGCAGTGACCACGCCCTGACGCAGGTCCGCCCCGAAGTTCTCCGCCTGCTGCCGCATATTCTCCATCAGCTGGTTGGCATCAATGCCTTCGGGAAATCCCGGGAAGTTCTCCACGATGGTAGTCGTCGTGAGCTGTCCGCCCGGCTGCAGTCCGCAGTAGAGCACCGGTGCCAGGTTGGCACGTCCGGCATATATCGCGGCTGTATAGCCCGCAGGCCCCGAGCCGACAATCAGAAGTTTTGTCTTTTCCGTTTCCATGTTTTTTGTATCAATTTTATATAAGTGACTGATAATAAGTTAATCCATTCTCGTATTTGCAGACGTGCCCTTGACCGGTTGCCAACAAGCTCAGTCTGTGCCCCATTCATATTAGTAATATCGCAATCGTCAAGTGCAGCTGTGTTTGTCTTTATCTCAGGTCCACGATTTCCGCATCGGGATACTGCAAGCGGTCGAATGTGAAGAGGCTGTCGGGGAAGTTCTGCTGTGCCGCGAAGGAGTCGATGCTTATCACCGTGAGGTCGCGTCCACCGTGTCCGGCGATGCTGACCACCTTCGGCTGGAACGACGCACGGTCAATCATCACGACGATGCTCTGCAGGTCACGCTGTCGCGGATTGGTTGTAGTCATCACGACCTTATACACGCCTTGCACTGCCGTCGTGCCGTCGAGAGCGAGACTGTAACCCTGCTTGTACAGGTCCAGCCACGCATACGGGTTGAGTGCCTGCAACTCCGCCTCCGTCGGCTCGGCAATGTTCACCTCGTTGGTCCGTTCCAGATACGTCCACTGCGTCTTGCCGTCATACCACGTGCGCAGGCCTCCTGCATCGAGCACGAACCTGTTGCCCTTCAGCCTGATGTTGCCCGTCGTCCCGTCGCCGCCGGTGCTCACGGTGAACCTCATCTCCACGCCGCCACTGCTGCTCCTATATGCCTGGGCAGCACGATCCAGCACCTCGCGGGCAGTCATGCTGGCAGTCTGTGCCGATGCCTCCGTGCCGCACAGCAGCGACACGATCAGTGCCACCATGCAGGCGACTGTCCTTCTCGGCATCAGTCTGTCGACAACGGTTACCATTCTTGTCATCTCAGGTTAAGATTGTTCAGCTTCACCTGCAGGTCCGCCTCATCGACGCACAGCACGTCGCGTGGCTTGCTGCCTTGCGACGGACCGACGATGCCAGCCTGCTCCATCTGGTCCATGATGCGTCCGGCACGGTTATAGCCAATCTTGAACTTGCGCTGAATCAGTGACGTTGAGCCCAACTGATGTATCACCACCAGACGTGCCGCCTCCTCGAACATCGAGTCCAGACGGTCCATGTCCACGCTTCCAGCACCGCCGCCGTCTGACAGTCCGCCGTCACCTTCGTCCACTTCCGGCAGGTAGAACGGCGTCGGATAGCCCTGCTGATGCGAAATGAAGTCCACGATATTCTGCACCTCCGGCGTGTCGATGAACGCACACTGCACACGCACGGGATCACTGCCGTTCAGATACAGCATGTCGCCGCGACCAATCAGCTGGTTGGCTCCGGGACGGTCCAGGATGGTGCGCGAATCTATCATTGCCCCCACGCGGAAAGCCACACGGGCAGGGAAGTTTGCCTTTATCGTTCCGGTGATGATGTTCGTCGTCGGACGCTGTGTGGCGATGATCATGTGTATGCCGACGGCACGTGCCAGCTGTGCGATGCGGGCTATCGGCAGCTCCACCTCGCGTCCTGCCGTCATAATCAGGTCGCCGAACTCATCGATCACCACCACGATATATGGCAGGAAGCGGTGTCCCTTCTCCGGATTCAGCCGGCGCTCGATGAACTTCTGGTTATACTCCTTTATGTTGCGCAGTCCTGCCAGCTTCAGCAGGTCGTAGCGTGCGTCCATCTCCACGCAGATTGATGTCAGCGTCTGCACCACCTTCTTCACGTCCGTCACAATGGGCTCCACGCTGTCGGGCAGCTCGGCGAGGAAGTGGTTCTCAATCTTCGAGTAGATGCTGAACTCCACCTTCTTCGGGTCCACCAGCACGAACTTCAGTTCCGACGGGTGCTTCTTGTAAAGCAGCGACGTGATCATCGCGTTCAGTCCCACCGACTTGCCCTGTCCCGTGGCGCCAGCCACCAGGATGTGCGGCATCTTGCACAAGTCCACCATGAACACCTCGTTGCTGATGGTCTTGCCGAAGGCCAGCGGCAGGTCGTATGTCGTCTCCTGGAACTTCTTGCTGCCCAGGATGCTCTGTCCCGATACAATCCTCGGATTCATGTTCGGCACCTCTATGCCTATGGTACCCTTGCCGGGCATCGGGGCAATGATTCGGATGCCCAATGCCGACAGGCTCAGGGCGATGTCGTCCTCCAGGTTGCGTATTCTCGAGATGCGTATGCCCTCCTCCGGCTTTATCTCATACAGCGTCACCGTCGGTCCCACTGTTGCCTTTATGGAGCTTATGGCAATGCCGAAGCTCTTCAGCGTCTCGATGATGCGCTCCTTGTTGGCGTTCTGCTCGTCCATGTCCACCGACGGCTCGTCGTTGTCGAAGTGCTTCATCAGGTCCACCGTCGGGAACTTGTAGTTCTCCAGATCCAGACGCGGGTTATACGGCTCCATGGCCTCCACGTCGGCAGCCTCGTCGGGGGTCTGTTCCACGGTGAAGTCCGGTGCCGGCTCCGTGCCGTCGGCAGGCTCATCGTCACTGCCGCCTTTGGCAACCTCGACCTCCATATCTATCGGACCGCCTGCCGGCGTCACCTTCTCCTTGTACGAGGCATCCCCGCCTCTGTCGTCGTCGTAATCTTCATCGTCGCCATCCTCCGCGTCAGCAGCCTCATCGTCAACTTCTTCATCAGCGACGTCCACCTTTTCCTGCGTGCCTGCCGCTGCAGCCATCGTGCCCGATGCCTTCGGTGTCGTCCACGACGTCGTGAACTCCTCCGGCACGGTGCCCTCCTCTGCCTCTGCCGCCTCCTTCTTCTTGCGGTGCAGATATCCGAATCCCAGCAGCTTACGCAGCCATACCACCGTCCGTGCGCTGAGATAGATCATCAGCAGCAGAGCCGTCACCAGCAGCAGCAGCGCCACTCCGGGAGCCCCAATCTGCGCCTCCAGCCAGCGGTCCATGTTGTACCCGTGCAGTCCGCCCAGCAGGAAGAACCTGTCGTCGAAGAGGTGCTGCGTGGCATAAGCCAGGAACAGCGACGTCCACACCATCATCACGCAGCAGACGATGAACCAGCGCCACAGCCGTATGCGTGCAATGCGCATCAGCTTGATGCCAGCCACCGCCAGCAGCAGCACGAAGAAGAACGACGAAGCGCCGAAGGCTCCGTTTATGAAGCGGTCGGCCAGTCGTGCGCCCTGCGCCCCTGCCAGATTGCTTGCCTCCACATCGCCCGTAGCCAAGTCGGCTGCCGAAGCTCCGTCCACCAGACTCTGGTCCGCTCCTCCCGTGAAGAAGAACGACACGAACGCCACCAGCAAGTAGACCATGAACATCAGCAGCATCAGCCCCAGGGCGAAGTGCAGCGTCTCGTTCTTGAAGAAGGCCATGAGCCCCAGCCCCTTGCTTTCCTTCATCTCCTTACTGTCCTTAATGTCCTTGTTGTCTTTCTTATCTTTGTTTCTCACGCTTTTCATCTGCAACACACAAATATAATTTGATTTGACAAAGATACTGCCGACGCGCGTAATGCGAAAGTCCTGCCAGCCATTTTTATTCCACGCCGTCGAAATACAAGACAAGAATTCTCTCAGTCCCATTGGTTTTTTCTGTCCGCGGACGATTTATGTGTTATGTGATGCGTGATATTGTATTGTATTTTTTCCCTTCCCTTTAGGGGAGGGCTGGGGTGAGGCTCCTATGTGTTACGTGTTGCGTTAAGCGAAACTTTTGAATAACGTAATACACCTTTCAACGCAATCCCCTATTTTTGCAGACGATTCACTAAAGAGAGAGGAGGACCAGCACCACCATGACATCAACCGGCAGCAACCGTTGGCACTACGACATCCCGTCCGAGTGCCAACTCCACATCAAGACATTCGACCAACTCACCGTCGCAGAGCTATACGAACTCCTGCGCATCCGCTCCGAGGTATTCATCGTGGAGCAGGACTGCGTCTACCAGGACGTCGACGGCAACGACCAGACCGCCATCCACCTCTGGCTGACACACGGCGACCGCACCGTCGCCATGTGCCGCATCTGCCCCGAAGGCACCAAGATGGCAGGCACCAGCATCGGACGCGTCATCACCACCGACCGCGGCAAGGGCTACGGCATGCTCATCATGAAGGCAGCCATCGGCACCGTCCGCCAGCACATCTCCGCAGTCCGCCACATCGACATCGAGGCGCAGCTCACCAAGCAGCATTTCTACGAGCGCCTGGGCTTCGTCGCCACCTCCGAACCCTTCATGATGGAAGGGCTGATGCATATCTGTATGACACTCGACCTGACCAATGATGAGGAGGCATAGCGACATGACAGAGACAGACAACACCCACCAGACCGGAGGCAAGCGCGGCGGAGCCCGTCGCGGCGCCGGACGTCCCACCACCGACAGCAAGCTCTACGCCTTCCGTGCCCCGGGAGCATTGGCAAAAGTCATCGACAGCCAGGCCTGCAAGACCGACTTCATCAGGTCCTGCATCGAGAAGGCTGTCTGCGGAGCCGAGACAGCATTCGGCACCATCGGCACCGTCTACCCCGCAGCCGCCATGCAGGCGATGCACCTGCCATATTTCGACCTCGGCATCAAGGCAGGCTTCCCCACGCCGCTCGACAACGACGAGCGGAGCCAGGACATCGACCTCCTGCGCCTCATCTGTCCGCATCCCGACGCCAGCTACCTCATCCGCGTGGAGGGCGACTCCATGAT
>CAVHJI010000128.1:0-2004 GCA_963636255.1 Bacteroidaceae bacterium
AGTTCGCTACCGACATCAACAATGTGATGTATGCGTACATCGACCGTAAGAAGAAGTTGCCGGTAACCACATTGCTGAGAGCGATAGGTTTTGAGAGCGATAAGGATATCCTCGAGATATTCAACCTGGCAGAAGACGTTAAGGTAAACAAGACCAACCTCAAGAAGGTGCTTGGACGCAAGCTCGCAGCCAGAGTGTTGAAGACTTGGATTGAGGATTTTGTGGATGAAGATACCGGTGAGGTCGTTTCAATCGAACGTAATGAGGTTGTAATCGACCGTGAAACCATACTCGAAGAGGAACATATTGATGTTATTCTCGAGTCGGGCGTGCAGAATATCTTGGTGCACAAGGAAGATGCAAACCAGTCGGACTACACCATTATATATAATACACTGCAGAAAGACCCCAGCAACTCGGAGAAGGAAGCTGTGCTGTACATCTACCGCCAGTTGCGCAATGCTGACCCTGCCGACGATTCGAGTGCACGTGAGGTCATCAATGGACTGTTCTTCTCAGAGAAGAGATATGACTTGGGTGATGTAGGCCGCTTCAGAATAAACAAGAAGCTTGGTCTGGACACTGACATGTCTGTCAAGGTCCTTACAAAAGAAGACATAATTGAGATTATCAAATATCTCATCGAACTGATTAACTCAAAGGCTGATGTCGATGATATCGACCATTTGAGCAATCGTCGTGTGCGTACAGTCGGTGAGCAGTTGTCAAACCAATTCTCAATAGGTTTGGCACGTATGTCTCGTACCATACGCGAGCGTATGAACGTACGTGATAATGAGGTGTTCACTCCTACCGACCTGATTAATGCCAAGACTATATCGTCTGTCATCAACTCGTTCTTCGGCACGAATGCCTTGTCACAGTTCATGGATCAGACGAACCCATTGGCAGAGATCACGCATAAGCGCCGTATGTCTGCACTTGGTCCTGGTGGTCTGTCAAGAGACCGCGCCGGTTTTGAGGTTCGTGACGTACACTATACACATTATGGCCGTCTGTGTCCTATCGAGACACCTGAGGGTCCGAATATCGGTCTGATATCATCTCTCTGCGTATATGCGAAGATTAATGACCTTGGCTTCATCGAGACACCGTACCGCAAGGTTACTAACGGCAAGGTCGATCTCTCCGACAAGGGACTTGTCTACCTCACTGCTGAGGAAGAGACGGAGAAGATAATAGCTCAGGGTAATGCTGCCGTTCAGGACGATGGAACATTCATTGGCGACAGAATCCATGCACGTCAGGATGCTGACTTCCCAGTAGTGTCACCCGATGAGGTAGACTATATGGATGTCGCTCCGCAGCAGATTGCCTCAATTGCAGCTGCCCTTATCCCGTTCCTTGAGCACGATGATGCTAACCGTGCGTTGATGGGATCTAACATGATGCGTCAGGCAGTACCATTGTTGCGCACTGAGTCTCCTATCGTTGGAACAGGCATCGAACGTCAGCTGGCACGTGATTCACGTACTCAGATTGCAGCTGAGGGCGATGGCGTAATCGAGTTCGTTGATGCAACGACTATACGTATCAAATATGACCGCACGGAGGAAGAGGACTTCGTAAGCTTCGAAGGTGCTGAGAAGACATACAACATTCCCAAGTGGCACCGTACAAACCAGGGCATGACCATTGACCTGCGTCCTATTTGCGAGAAGGGACAGCGCGTTACTACGGGACAGATACTTACCGAAGGCTATTCTACAGCCGATGGTGAGTTGTCGTTGGGTAAGAATCTTCTTGTTGCCTATATTCCTTGGAAGGGATATAACTACGAGGATGCCATTGTGCTGAACGAGCGCATCGTACGTGAGGATATAATGACCTCTGTCCACGTAGACGAGTATTCGTTGGAAGTACGTGAGACTAAACGTGGAATGGAAGAGTTGACATCGGACATTCCTAACGTCAGCGAAGAGGCTACAAAGGATCTTGATGCACGCGGTATCATCAGAGTCGGCGCAAGGGTAGAGCCCGGTG
>CAVHJI010000128.1:2014-2713 GCA_963636255.1 Bacteroidaceae bacterium
AGTCTGATCCATCGCCTGAAGAGAAACTGCTTCGTGCCATCTTCGGCGACAAAGCCGGTGATGTCAAGGATGCTTCTCTGAAAGCCAATCCTTCGCTGAAGGGCGTAGTCATCAAGACCCGTCTTTACTCGAAGGCCGTAAAGGATCGTTCGACTAAGGCATCAGACAAGATTGAGTTGGAAAAACTCGACAACGAGTTTACGGCGAAGGTTGAAGACTTGCGCAAGATTCTTATAACCAAGTTGCTGAAGTTGACAGAAGGACGTACTTCTGCTGGCGTGAAGGATTACATGGATGTAGAGCTTATTGCCAAGGGCGTTAAGTTCTCTGCATCGCAGTTCTCCGAAATGGATTTCGGCGGAGTGCAGTTGAGCAACTGGACCGACGACGACCATACCAATGATCTCATCCGTACTCTCATAATGAACTTCCTGAAGAAGTACAAGGAGATGGATGCAGTGCTGAAGCGTCAGAAATATGCTCTCACCATCGGCGATGAGCTGCCATCTGGCATCATAAAGCTGGCTAAGATTTACATCGCCAAGAAGCGTAAGATTGGTGTAGGTGACAAGATGTCCGGTCGTCACGGTAACAAGGGTATTGTGTCGAGAGTCGTTCGTCAGGAGGATATGCCGTTCTTGGCAGACGGTACTCCAGTGGATATCTGCTTGAACCCTCTGGGTGTGCCTTCGCGTATGA
>CAVHJI010000128.1:2723-4826 GCA_963636255.1 Bacteroidaceae bacterium
ACTTGAGGCTGTCCTTGGTCGTGCCGGACGTAAGCTGGGTGTTAAGTTCGCTACACCTATCTTCGACGGTGCTTCAATCGACGACTTGAACGAATGGACAGACAAGGCAGGACTGCCGCGCTACGGTAAGACCACACTGTATGATGGCGAGACTGGTGAAGCATTCGAGCAGCAGGCTACGGTAGGTGTGACATATATGTTGAAGCTCGGCCACATGGTCGATGACAAGATGCATGCACGTTCCATCGGTCCGTACTCTCTGATTACACAGCAGCCGTTGGGTGGTAAGGCCCAGTTCGGTGGACAGCGTTTTGGTGAAATGGAGGTTTGGGCTATCGAGGCATTCGGCGCAGCTCATGTCCTGCAGGAAATCCTGACCATTAAGTCAGATGATGTCACCGGACGTTCTAAGGCCTACGAAGCCATTGTCAAGGGCGAACCTCTGCCAACTCCGGGAATACCGGAATCTTTCAACGTGCTGTTGCATGAGTTGAGAGGTCTTGGACTGAGCATTCACCTTGAATAAGAAACACATAGTCGATGAACTTTATACACTCAATATAAGTATGGCTTTTAGAAAAGACAATAAACAAAAAACCAATTTCTCGAAGATTACCATCGGACTGGCATCACCTGAGGAGATTCTCGAAAACTCCTTTGGTGAGGTTCTGAAGCCCGAGACAATCAACTACCGTACATATAAGCCGGAACGCGACGGTCTGTTCTGTGAGCGCATCTTCGGTCCTACAAAGGACTATGAGTGCTATTGCGGAAAATACAAGCGCATACGTTATAAAGGTATTGTCTGCGACCGTTGTGGTGTTGAGGTTACAGAGAAGAAGGTTAGACGCGAGCGTAGCGGTCATATACAGCTTGTTGTGCCAGTGGCTCACATCTGGTATTTCCGTTCCCTGCCTAACAAGATTGGCTATCTGCTGGGTCTGCCCACAAAGAAGCTCGACGCAATCATATACTACGAACGTTATGTCGTGATTCAGCCCGGTGTCCTCAAGGACGAGGTTGAACCGATGGCATTGCTCGAGGAGACAGAATATCTTGACCTCTTGGACAAGCTGCCGAAAGACAACCAGTATCTTGACGACAGCGACCCGAACAAGTTCATTGCAAAGATGGGTGCCGAGGCTGTCTATGACCTTCTCGTTCGTCTTGATTTGGACTCATTGTCATACGAGTTGCGCCACCGTGCAGAGAGCGACTCTTCACAGCAGCGTAAGACAGAAGCTCTGAAGAGACTGCAGGTTGTTGAGTCGTTCCGTGCATCGAAGGGACTCAACAAGCCCGAATGGATGATCATGAAGATTATCCCTGTCATCCCGCCAGACCTGCGTCCGCTCGTTCCTCTGGATGGAGGACGCTTTGCTACGTCTGACTTGAACGACCTCTACAGAAGAGTAATCATCAGAAACAACCGTCTGAAACGTCTCCTTGAGATAAAGGCTCCGGAGGTTATCCTCCGCAACGAGAAGCGTATGTTGCAGGAAGCAGTCGACTCTTTGTTCGACAACTCCCGCAAGGCAAGCGCAGTCAAGTCGGAGTCTAACCGTCCTCTGAAGTCATTGTCAGATAGCTTGAAGGGTAAGGTCGGACGTTTCCGTCAGAACCTTCTCGGTAAGCGTGTCGACTATTCAGCACGTTCGGTCATCGTTGTAGGTCCTGAGCTGAAGATGGGTGAGTGCGGTCTGCCTAAGCTGATGGCTGCCGAACTCTACAAGCCATTTATCATCCGCCGACTCATTGAGCGTGGCATCGTCAAGACTGTCAAGAGTGCAAAGAAGATTGTAGATAGAAAAGACCCCGTCATCTGGGATATCCTCGAATATGTAATGAAGGGACATCCAGTACTGCTGAACCGTGCCCCGACGTTGCACAGACTTGGTATCCAGGCATTCCAGCCTAAGATGATCGAGGGTAAGGCAATTCAGCTGCACCCATTGGCATGTACGGCGTTCAATGCCGACTTCGATGGCGACCAGATGGCAGTGCATCTCCCGTTGAGCAACGAGGCAATACTCGAGGCGCAGCTCTTGATGTTCGAACCTCACAATATCCTTAACCCTGCCAATGGCGCACCTATCACCGTGC
>CAVHJI010000128.1:4836-5640 GCA_963636255.1 Bacteroidaceae bacterium
GGATATGGTACTTGGCTTGTACTACATCACCAAGCTCCGTAAGGGTGCCAAGGGCGAAGGACTTACGTTCTACGGACCTGAAGAGGCCATCATCGCATACAATGAGCGCAAGTGCGACATTCACGCCATCATCAGCGTCGTTGTGAACGATGTCGATGAGAATGGCAATATAGTTAAGGTAATGAAGCACGACACATCTGTCGGACGTGTCATCGTCAACCAGATGGTGCCGGACGAAGCCGGATACCTCAATACCATCATTTCCAAGAAGTCTCTGCGCGACATCATCAGCCACGTCATTCAGGTGTGCGGTGTCACGAAAGCATGTAACTTCCTCGATGGCATCAAGAACCTCGGTTACTACATGGCATTCAAGGGCGGACTGTCGTTCAACCTTGGTGACATCATCATCCCGAAGGAGAAAGAGGAACTTGTCAACAAGGGATATGAAGAGGTCGAGCAGGTCATCAACAACTATAACATGGGCTTCATAACCAATAACGAGAGATACAACCAGGTTATTGATATATGGACGCATGTAAACTCTGAGCTTTCGAACATCCTGATGAAGACTCTGTCCGAAGACAATGATGGCTTCAACTCAGTCTACATGATGCTTGACTCCGGTGCCCGTGGTTCTAAAGAGCAGATTCGTCAGCTCTCCGGTATGCGTGGTCTGATGGCTAAGCCTCAGAAAGCCGGTGCCGAAGGCGGACAGATCATTGAGAACCCGATCTTGTCGAACTTCAAGGAAGGCTTGTCAGTGTTGGAGTACTTCATCTCCACACACGGTGCCCGCAAGGG
>CAVHJI010000129.1:0-5532 GCA_963636255.1 Bacteroidaceae bacterium
CCCATCGTTAGGGTGCCTCAAGGGGCAAACACGGATTTATTGAACGGTTTCGTTCTAAATCGAAGACTTTTGAACGAAAACAGGGCTTTTTTGAACGGTTATTGAACGGATGTTTAACAGTTGGCAAACGCTTTTGAACAGACTTGCAAAAGACCAAAGAAAATTGTACAGGTCCCGCACTCCTGATGATGGAGTATTCAAGAATATTTCGCAACATTGCACTTGCCTGGCAGCCCTGCAGGTGAGAGATGTCAAGAAAAGGATAATGGTCCGGATTCATTAACCACCAAAAGAGAATAATGCTATGGCAATGTCGTCTTCTTCTGCTTCTCCGACGAAGATGCGGAGTGGTACAGGCAGATATTGAACGGGCAGGAGTTGTCATAAAAAGGTATTTGCAGTACATTTGCGCTGCAGCCTTGCGTCATGACAATGGCAACAGGGCGTTTGTATTTTAATATAGACGACACACACCATGAAGAACCTACTCCTGGCATCGCTGGCAGCGATGCTCCTCGCCGGCACTGCCAATGCTCAGGTGCCGCAACTGCAAAAAGTCGGCACGTCAACATGCCTCACCGTCGACGGACAACCGTTCGTGCTCTACTGCGGAGAGCTGCACAATTCCACGGCATCATCCATAGACTATATGGAGCAGAACCACGTATGGGACAATCTGAAACGCATGAACCTGAACTCGGTGATAGCCACAGCCTCATGGGAACTTACCGAACCGGAGGAAGGGAAGTTCGACTTCACGCTGGTGGACTACATAATCCGCGAGGCACGAGAGCGCGACATGAAGGTGGTGCTGCTGTGGTTCGGCACATGGAAGAACCCGTTCATGACCTACGCCCCATCGTGGGTGAAGCACAATCCCAAGCGCTTTCCGAGGGCTGTCGACGAGCAAGGCAATGAGATGGAGATGCTCAGCGTCTACGACGACAACATACTCCAGGCCGACACCAAAGCATACGTGGAACTGCTGCGTCACGTCAAGGCAGTGGACACCGACCACACCATAGTGATGATACAGCTGCAGAACGAGCCAGGATTGCGCGGCAGCAAGCGCGACTACAGTGCTGCAGCCGAGCGTGCATGGCGTGCCAACGTACCCGCGACAATCACCGGCTATCTCAAGTCGAACAAGGGATCGTTGCAACCCGACCTGGAAAAGCTGTGGGCTGCCAACGGCAACAAGACCACAGGCAGCTGGGAGACCATCTTCGGCAAGAGCGAAGACAACAACCGTGCCGACGACCCCATACCGAACGCCACTGAGCATCTGTTCACTGCCTACGGCTATGCCACCTACCTTGACAAGATGGCAAGTGCAGGCAAGGAGGTCTATCCCCTGCCTGTCTTCACCAACGCATCGGTCTTCGGCATGAACACACGCGGACGCAGTCTGGGCAATGGTTGCTCCATACCGGAGTTCTTCGACATCTACCGTGCCTGCGCTCCGTCGCTCGACATACTGACACCAAACTCCTACATGCAGCAGCTGGACTGGATATGCAATGCCTTCTCATGGCGCGGCAATCCGGTGCTGATACCTGAGAGTACGCTCATAGGTGCACGTGCACTCTATGCCATAGGCGAGCACGACGCCATAGCCTTCTCGCCATTCGGCATCGATGCCACGACCGACGAGCAGAACCCACAACGCGCCAAGAATGAGGACATGCTGGCACAGTGCTACGCAGCCATGCAGGGCATGGGCAGCCTCATCACGTCGAACCTCGGCACAGACCGCATGCGCGGCATCTACCTCTACAGCGGACACGAGACCGACACCATAAGCATGGGCAACTATCAGCTGCGGTTCAGTCCGCGCAAGGGATTTGACATAGGTGCACTGATGGCACCTGCCAACGGTGGCAATGGTGCACAGCACGAACCCGAGAAGATTGAGCAGGGCGGAGCACTGATAGTGCAGACTGCCGACGATGAGTTCTGCATCGTGGGCTACGGATTCAATGCCGACATAAGCGTGCGTCCTGGGCTCAAGAACCGTTTCTGCGGCTACGACAGCATCTACGAAGGTACATTCGTGGACGGTACGTTCCGCCCGGGACGTCTGCTCAACGGCGACGAGCGCAATGTCTATGCCGGATATGACAGCGTCAAGGTACTGCACGTAAAGATGTACCACTACTAATCATACGACCGACACGCCACACACATCATGAAAAAAGGACTTATAGCCATGGCTGCCGCACTGACCGTTGCGGCTACACAGGCACAGACCATCTGCTTCGATCCTACACTGGACCCGCAAGCCGTCACCGCACAAGCTCCAACCCACGAGACGTGGGACGGCACATCCTATATATGGTATCCCGGACAACTCGCCGCATATCGCCAACAGTGGTTGCGCACGCAGAGCCATGAACGTTGCGTCAACGTTGGCTATCCGGGCAAGTTCAACCCCACGGCACAGCAGACCTTCTTCCGCAAGACCGTCAAGCTCAATGCCGACCTGCAACTGCAATGGCAGGCAGCAGGAGCAAGCAACGTCACCGCACAGGTCGACGGACAGACAGCAACACAGGGCATGACACTGAAGCGCGGACGCCACACACTGCAGTTCAACGTCCAGACCAACGGACAGCTGCCCGCACTGATTGTGCGTGGCATTGATGCCGAAGGATGGCAAGCCAGCCTCGACAATGCACTGTGGATGCCTGCCGAGACCGATGCACGTCACAATACGCCCGGTCTGTCTCCCAACAGCCGCATGAACCAAAGCGTCAGCATAAGCCCCAAGAACTACATAGCACTGAAGAATGCCACCATCGACGGTGACGTGCTGACCCTTGGACAGGGCGGCATGGTCATTGCCGACTTCTGGTATGATGAGGTGGGCACAGTCTCGCTCAACGCCACAGGCAACGGCACGCTACACTTCACCGTAGGCGAGAGCATCGAAGAGGTACTCAACGAGGACACCAAGCGCTTCGAGCAACAACCCATAGAAGACAGCACCGTACCAGGCAACATCAGTCTGCCAGAACGCGGACTGCGCTACGTCAAGATTACGGCATCGCAACCCTGCACCGTCAGCAACGTCAGCTTCGACATGCAGATGTGGCCAGCCGACTATCATATGGACTTCGAATGCAGCGACCAGGAGCTCAACCAACTGTGGAGTGCAGGCATGGCAACCATGCACACGTCAATGCACGACTTCAACCTCGATGGCATCAAGCGCGACTTCCTGCCATGGTCCATGGACGCATCGATCAGTGCACTGGGCATGGCATTGGCGTTCGATGACCGTCAGATGGTGCGCAATGACATATCGGTGTCGCTGATGCCACCATCGCCCACCGAGGCCGACTGGGGCATCGTGGACTATCCGCTACATGCACTGCTGACACTGCAGACCGACTATCTGCGCTATGCTGACCTTTGCACCGTACGCATGTATCGCAACCGCATTGACAGCCAGATGGACCTCTACATGCAGTCACAGGACGAACGCGGATTCATCAGTGCCAGCAAACCAACGAGCGGATTCATACCAGGATGGTCGCGTGACAACGGTCCCGACAGCTATGGCATTGCCTCTTACCCGCAGATGCTGCTATATGCCAACTTCCGCATCGCCGCACGCTTTGCACGTCTGCTGGGCGACAACAGCCGTGCCCGGCAGTACACGACACGTGCCGACGCACTGCGCGAAAGCATAATATCGGTGTTCTGGGATGACAGCCGCAAGGCATTCATCAACGGACTGCGCGAGGACGGCACGCCCGACACTCGCCTAAGTCACCATGCACAGTATTGGGCAGTACTGACCGACCTCTACCCTGCCAAAGACTATGACACACTGTTCGACACCGTGTTGCCATCCATACCACGCTATAAGGACAACATCAGCTATGAGAAAGGCTACGAGGCACTGGCATACATCAAGGCAGGACGCACCGCCGACTTCCGCCAGCTGCTGCACGATGTGTGGGGCGACTGGTTACGGCAGGGATACAGCCGCTTCCCCGAGAACTTCTCGTACACATCGCCTGTCAGCACACAGCTCATGTTCTATGGTCGTCCCTACGGACTCAGCCTCTGTCATGGTGCCAACGGCGTGCCTCCAATAGTTCTTGCTGCACGCGGCATACTGGGACTGCAACAGTCTGACACAGATCCGCATGAGTTCACGCTGCGTCCCGACCTTATGGACCTGAACTATGCATGCGGCAGCATGCCAGTTGCCGACGGTACAATCAGCATCAACCTGACACGTAGCGGCAACTGTACCGTGCAGATACCCGATGGATGCACCATGCACATAGGAGCCAAGACCTACCGTCGTGCCGGCACCTACAGCTTCACGCTGGACGACTGTGCAGCGTCAAGTAAATAAGAGTTGGCTGTACACGCATGGAAAGCGGGAAGACACGTAGCCTCACGCTTTCCTGCCGTGCAGGCTGAGCACGATGTTGCGCGAGTAGGAGATGAAGCCCACCGACTGACCGAGGATGAGCACGGGGTCGAGACGGACGACGCCATAGCTGACGATGACTGCCGACCCGATGATGCTGATTACCCAGAAGCCCAGCGGCAGTGCCGACACGTGCTTGCGGTACGAGTATTGCCACTGATATATAAACCTCAAGGTGAAGATGACCTGTCCCGTAGAGCCATAGACCAGCAGCCACAACGGTACCCTGTCGTTATGGAAGAACTGGTCGATGAACGTGCCGACATCGTTGAGTGCGAATGCCAGCGCAGCCACAGGCAGAGCAATGAGAGCCGCACGCAACGGTCGCGGCAACTTGTGCCACAGACCCTTGATGTCGAGATTCCAGATGTAGATGTAGTAGGCGATGAGCTGTCCGAGGATGATGGAGAAATCGTCGCGCAGCCATCCGTAGCAGAACAGCAGCACGCTACCTGCCATACTGAGCACCCAGAACAAGTTAGGCGACAGCACCTTGTGAGCTCGTTCCGACAATATCCACTGCACCAGGATACGTGCCGAGAAGAACGCCTGTGCCAGGAAGCCGAGACCATATATCAGCAAGTCGGTGACTGTCATACGTCCTGCTCGTTGACCTGATAGCGAATGTAGCGATTCTTCATCCAGCGATAGGCAAAGCAATCCTTGAACGGTCCTGCCAAGCGGTTCCACAGATGATATTTGGACACTCCTGCCACACGCGGAAAGTGCTGTACGGGCACTTCCTTGAAGTTACCTCCTTCGAGGGCAAACAGTGCGGGGAGGAAGCGGTGCATACCATCGAAGAAAGGTATCTTCTTGGCCGTGGAACTCCACATTACCTTCAGCGGACAACCTGTGTCAGTGGCAGTGTCGCCAGTCATGCTACGGCGGAAGCCGTTGGCTATCTTCGACTGCAGCTTCTTGAACCATGAATCCTTGCGCCTTGCACGTATGCCAGTCACAATCTGGTAGTCGCCGATGTACTGCAACAGCTTGTTGAAGTCCTGCGGCGATGTCTGCAGGTCGGCATCGATATACCCAACGTAGCGGCTCTCTGCCGTATCTATGCCCGCCTTCATGGC
>CAVHJI010000130.1:0-5392 GCA_963636255.1 Bacteroidaceae bacterium
GTGCAGCAGCGTCTGTCCGCTCTCGCGCAGTCGTCCGGCACCAAACAGGGAGCCGATGACTGGAACCACTCCATAGCTGAAGCCCGTGAAGAAGATTATGCACAGGTTGAACAGACTGTTCACGAACGAGGCTGCACCCAGCTCCGCCGTGCTGTGTTGCCCAATCATGTAGGTGTCGGCAAAGCCCAGAATAATCATCCCGAGCTGCCCGATGGCTATTGGCAGTCCCAGTGCGACGAGCGACTTGTAGTATGCCGAGTGGTGGTGCCTGAGGATGTTCATTGCAGCACTTGTGATGATGTGGTGACGTGTGTGTTCTATCTGTCAGCCAGCCACACTCTTGTAGTAGAGCACCGAGGAGTTGTTGTGTGTGAAGCAGCGCTGTGCAACCTGCCGCAGCTGTTCGGCGCTTACGCTCTTGTATCTGTCCACCTGACGGTCAATGCCGTTGACGTCGCCAAGCAGCTCGAACCATGCCAGCTGTGCCGCAACGCCCTGGTAGTTCATGAAGCCGAAGATCTGTGTAGACTCAAACTTGTTCTTTACCTTCTCCAGCTCGTAGTCGCCGACGCTGTTGCATGCCAGTCCGTCCAGCTCGTTCCACACGGCAGCTTCTGCCTCGGCCATGCCTACTCCCCTTGCCAGCTTGCCGGCAATCTGCAGCAGTCCTGGAGCTATGGTGCTGTAGACGTAGGCGTCGATGCTTGTGAACAGCTTCTGCTCATCGACCAGATGCTGCGTCAGACGGCTCGACTGTCCGTTCGACAAGATGTCGGACAGCATGTCGTAGGCGCAGTAGTCCGGCGATTTGCAGCCGTCCATGTGGAACGCCATGTACAGCGAGTCGACAGGCACGTGACGTTCCACCGCAAGCGTGCGCGGTGCTTTCTGCTCCGGCTCCGTAGGTTCTGCCGGTTTGCAGACGTTCCTGCAGGGGATGGGACCAAACCATTTGTCTGCCAGACGCAGCACCTCGTCCCATTCGATGTTGCCCGTGACAGCCAGCACGGCGTTGTCAGGAGCATAGAAGCGGAAGAAGAAGTCGCGCACGTCGTCCATGGTGACTCCGGCAATGTGGCTCAGGTCCTTGCCTATTGTAGGCCATTGGTACGGGTGCACCTTATAGGCCATGGCGCGTATCAGCTGTGCCGTGTCGCCGTAGGGCTGGTTGAGGTATCTCTGCTTGAACTCCTCCATCACCACGTTGCGCTGCACCTCGAGGCTCTCGGGGTTGAAGGCAAGGCTCAGCATGCGGTCGCTCTCCAGCCAGAAGCCTGTCTCCACGTTCTGTGCCGGAATGGTGAGGTAGAAGTTGGTGATGTCGGTATTGGTCCACGCATTGTTCTCGCCACCGGCATTCTGCAGCGGCGTGTCATAGTCGGCAATGTTTGCGGAGCCGCCGAACATCAGGTGTTCCATCAGGTGGGCAAGCCCCGTCTTCTCGGGACTCTCGTCGCGCGAACCCACATTGTAGGCGATGTCAAGCGCCACCATCTTGGCATAGGGGTACTTGACATGCACCACGTGCAGTCCGTTGTCCAGTATGTGCCTATTTATCTTCAAGGACGGTCATCTTCTTTATCACGACGTCCTTGTCCGGACGGTCGTTGCCGTCGGTCTCGACCTCCTGAATCTCGTCCACCACGTCCATGCCATCGATGACCTCACCAAACACGGTGTAGCTGCCGTCAAGGTGTGGCGTGCCGCCAATGGTGGTATATGCCTGCTTCTGCTCGTCGGTGAACTTGAACTCCGGCTTGTCGGCAATGTCGCGCTGTGCCTGTGCCAGCAGCGTGTCCTGCATGGCCTGCAGTCCAGCCTTGTCGCCGGCGGCGTTCATCTTGCGAATCTCGTCGATGTGCTGCATGGCACGGCTCTGGAATGCCTCGTTCAGCATGTTGTAGTTGGCGCGTGCCTCCATGTTTGCCAGTGTGGTGTCGTTGTAGACGTTGCCTGTGACGATGTAGAACTGGCATCCCGACGAAGCCTTCTCGGGGTTCACGTCGTCGCCCTGGCGGGCTGCGGCGAGGGCTCCGCGCTTGTGGAAGCGTTGTGGATAGGCCTCGAATTCTGCCGGCACGGTGTATCCCATGTCACCGTTGCCCAGCATCTGTCCTTTGGCTGCGGTCTTCGAGTCGGGGTCTCCTGCCTGTATCATGAAGTTCTTTATCACGCGATGAAAGAGTGTACCCTCGTAGGTGCCGTCGTTCACCAGCTTGATGAAGTTGTCGCGGTGCTTGGGAGTCTCGTTGTACAGCTCTACGACGATGTCGCCCTTGCTTGTCTCAATCAGTACTTTTGTCATGCCATTGTCCTCATAGTTGCGTGAGTGCTGGCACGACATCAGTCCGCAAGCAATCACCATAGCCATTGTGTAAATAAGTTTTTTCATCTCTCCTTCTCTGTCTCCTGTGTGTCAGTAGGTCTTGAAGCTCTGCCACGGATTGCCGGCTGGCAGAGGCGCCGTCACCGATATCTGTTGCTTCGACACCGGATGCACGAACTCCACATGCCGCGCGTGCAGGCTGATGCTGCCGTCGGCGTTCGACCGTGGTGCGCCATACTTCAGGTCGCCCTTTATGGGGCAGCCTATCTTTGCCAGCTGGCACCTTATCTGGTGGTGACGGCCTGTCTTGAGGTCCACCTCCACGAGGTAGTACTTGTCCGAGTGGGCTATCAGGCGGTAGTGGAGCACAGCCCTCTTGCTGCCGTTCGTCTCGCGGTCGCTGGCGAAGCTCTTGTTCATCTTCTCGTTGCGCACCATGTAGTGCACCAGCTCGTCCTCATCCTTTGGCGGACGGTTTCCCACCACGGCCCAGTAGGTCTTCTTCACCTCGCCGTTGCGGAACATCTCGCTCAGACGTGACAGGGCCTTGCTTGTGCGGGCGAAGACCACAATGCCGCTTACGGGTCTGTCGAGGCGGTGCGGCACGCCGATGAAGACGTTGCCCGGCTTCAGGTATTTCTCCTTGATGTAAGCCTTCACCTCTTCCGACAGCGGCGTGTCGCCTGTCTTGTCGCCCTGCACAATCTCGCCGGCAGCCTTGCTGACGATGACAATGTGGTTGTCCTCGTAGAGAATCTCCATCACATGTTCATGCCGCCGTCGACCTGAATCACCTGACCTGTCACGTACGACGAGAGGTCGGAAGCGAGGAACGTGGCTACATTGGCAATGTCTTCAACCTTTCCGGCACGTCGCAGCGGGATGTTCTTTATCCACTCCTTGCGCACGTCGTCGGGCAGAGCCTGCGTCATGGCTGTGTCGATGAATCCCGGAGCAATGGCGTTGGCGCGGATGTTGCGGCTTCCCAGCTCTTGGCCGATGCTCTTTGCCAGGGCAATCAGTCCCGCCTTCGATGCGGCATAGTTTGCCTGACCGGCATTGCCGTGTACGCCTACTACCGACGACATGTTGATGATCGAGCCGCACTTCTGGCGCAACATCACCGGCGTGCAGGCATGTATGAAGTTGAATGCACTCTTCAGGTTCACGGCAATCACGGCATCCCATTGCTGCTCGCTCATGCGCAGCATCAGCGTGTCCTTGGTGATGCCGGCGTTGTTCACCAGAATGTCAATGCGTCCGAAGTCCTCCACGACCTTGCGGACTGTAGTCTCAGTCTCTTCGAAGTTGGCAGCATTGCTGGCGTAGCACTGTGCCTTGACGCCACAAGCCTCAAGTTCCTTTATTGTCTCCTTGCAATTGTCGTCGATAGCCAAGTCGGTAAATGCTATGTTGGCGCCCTCGCCTGCAAACTTCAAGGCAATGGCTTTGCCTATGCCGCGACCTGCGCCGGTAATCAGTGCAGTCTTACCCGATAGTAATCCCATGTTTGTATGAATGATTTAATGAAAAATTGAAATTTCCTTCTCTCTATATATATTTAGTCTATTTGTCTTTCAGTCTATAAGTCTTTCCAACCCCTTAGTCTCTCTTTGGTCATTTCTTGTAGTGCAGAGCACCTGCCACGATGTTCAGCACCGCCTTTCGGCGCACCTCGTCCGACATGCCCATAGCCAGGTTGCCTCTGATGTAGGGAATCTCGAGCCCCTTGAGGCAGAAGTGCGTAATCTGTGCTGTCAGGTAGACGTCGTCGACGCTGAACATGCCTGCATCGACGCCCTCCTTCAGCACCGCCCTGAACAGCTCAATCTCCTTGCGGTCGAAGCTCTTTCTCACCTTCTCCACGGTGAAGATGTCTCTGAAGAAGTCCGCTTTCAGCGACCCGTTGCGCAGCACCACCTCCTTGATGGCCTCCAGGCGGGTGAAGATCATCTCCATAATCTTGAGCTCGGGGCTCAGCTTGGTGTTCACCACGTCCGTCATCCTCCTTGTCAGCGTCTCCAGCTCACCGGCAATCACCGCCTGGTAGATGTCCTCCTTGCTCTTGAAGTACGTGTAGACAGTCCTTCTGCTAATCCCCGATGATTCGGCAATGTCGTTGATAGTGGTATTGTCAACGCCACGTGCAGCGAAAAGTTCTCGCGCCTCATCGACAATATTGTTTCTTGTTTTCGTTCCTGCCATATTTTAATTCACAATGCGCACTCTCAATTGCAGACAAAGGTATGACAAATAAGCGTAACCGACAAGAGAAAAAAATAAAACGTACATTTGTTTGCATATTACGCAAACAACCTCTACCTTTGCACCCGAAACAAGAAGACAACATCGCGGAGTGGAGCAGTTGGTAGCTCGTTGGGCTCATAACCCAAAGGTCGTTCGTTCGAGTCGGGCCTCCGCAACCAAGAGAGAGAGGGATGCATAGCAAGACGCATTCCTCTTTTTGTTTTAGTGTTCCCCCGGAACGCTGCAGGGCATCCATCCGCACATCATTCGTTTTCCGCCAAAAGAAATAAAAAATGCGCTTTCGTCATCTCCTCCGTGTGCCGGTTAGGGCGAAAGGAAACTAAAAGCGCATCCGTTAAGCCTGTGCGAGAGCGTCCGCAGGCGGTCACGCCCCCTAATTCTGCCACAAAGGTACAATTTGTTGAACGAGTTGCGATTAGCGAAAAATCCATGTACTAACCCGACACATTACACATAACACACCAGGAAGACTCCCTTGCCAAGCGATAGATGTATAACTTCTCGTGCCTCCGCAAGTACTTTACTTCCCTCGAGAAGATATCTGATGTCATCATGCCAAAGCTTGCAATTATCATACCAAGGTTTGCAATTATCATACCAAAGCTTGGTACGAATATTGCAAGCTTTGGTATGAGCCAGTATACTATACTGCAGGGGCTAATACAATATACTTCAGGTGCCAAGATAATATACTTCATGTACCAGTGCAATATTACTGCTTGAGCGGCGTCTATACTGTCTCGTGACTTTACCTGATTTTACTTTACACTTTTCTTACTCTTTTACTGAATTACCTTA
>CAVHJI010000131.1:0-5358 GCA_963636255.1 Bacteroidaceae bacterium
CGTGCCATATCGGAGGCCACAGTGAAGAACAAGAAGCAGAGCAAGCAGTCGCTGGAGCTGTATAACGCAGTGCTGGATATCTACCTTGGCAAGGTACCCGAGAAGTTCACCTACAAAGGCAAGGAGTACACACCGAAGAGCTTCGCAGAGAGCCTTGACCTGAACCTCGACGACTACGTAGGCATCACGAGCTTCACACACAAGCCCTACTACCAGAAGTTCATCGTCGAGATTCCCGACAACTGGGAGTACCAGCAGATGTATAACCTGCCGCTCGACGAGATGATGCAGGTGATGGACAATGCGCTCAACACAGGCTACACCATAGCATGGGACGGCGATGTCAGCGAGAAGGGCTTCCTCTTCAAGAAGGGTGTGGCTATCAACCCGGAAGTAAAGGACTTCAGCGACTATGACTCAAGCGACCGTGCACGTTTCGAGAAGCTGGACGAGAGCGAGCGTCTGGTAGAGGCTTACAAGTGCGAACGCCCCTATCCGGAGATAAAGGTGACACCTGAAGTACGTCAGGAAGGATATGAGAGCAAGTCGACAACCGACGACCACCTGATGCACCTGACAGGCATCGTGAAGGATCAGAACGGAACAAAGTACTACATGACCAAGAACTCATGGGGCACAGCACGCAACGACTTCGGCGGCTACCTGAACATGAGCGAGAGCTATGTACGCGCCAAGACCATCTACGTGCTGGTGCACAAGGATGCAATTCCTGCAGCCATCAGGGCGAAGCTGGGAATCTAACCTGCATAGGAGTGCATGCCGCCAAGAAGGTAGTTCACTCCGAAGTAGGTCATAAGTATGGAAAGGAATGCCACGACCATATAGGCGTGGAAGAAACGAGGGTTGCCGAACAACGGCAGCCCTTGTTTGTGAAAGGCTGCACTGTAGACGAGAAGTGTTATGAGTGCCCACACTTCCTTGGGGTCCCACGACCAGTAGCTGCCCCATGACACGTTAGCCCACACAGCACCGAGGAAGATACCGGCAGCCATGAAGAACAGCGCCGGATAGAGCAACAGTCGGCTTAGAATGGTGAGTTGCTCGACCACATCGGGACGACGGCCGACAAGTAACAGTGCCAACAGCCCGTTGAGCATGACGAATGCAAGCAGTGCATAGGACACCATGATGACCGACACATGCACGCTCAACAGCGGTGACGACAGCACAGGCATGAGTACCGTTATCTGCGGATTCATCTGCCCAAGGTATGCCACCAGCAATGTGAAGCCCGAGAGCAGGAAGCCAAAGACAAGCATGTAGGGGAAACGACGGCACATCAGTGCAGACAATGCAAGTATCACCAGCGACAGGAACAGCATGGTCTCATAGCCATTACCGAGAGGTACGCGTCCACCGACATACCAGCGCAGGACATAACCGAACAGGCAGAAGGCAAGTGACAGTAGCAGCATGAGTCTGAAGAAGATGCCGGCAGGACGCACCAGCCTCGGACGCACAGCCGTGCAGCGATAGGTCATGAAGAAGAACGACAGGAAGCCCAGCGTGAGATTGAGCATGAACAGAATCTTTGCAACAGGCAGACTGTTATACAGTATCTCCGCACCGATGCGCGTGTCCGAAGCCTTGGTCAGCGTAGGGTCATCGGCAACGGTATGTATCAGTGTGCCATTGGCAAGCATCAGCACCAGTCCCACCTTCTCGTCGATTTCGAGCACACTCTTTGCCAATGAGCTGTTGGCTCCTTGGCTCTGAGCATCCTTCCATATCTGTTCCAGCCGGTAGGTGTCGCCATCATAGAGCTGCGACAGTTTTGCATAGCTACCCTCAACGCCAAGCATGCGGCGCAGAGGCTCACTCTTGACCTTTATCATCGGTTCGTCCTTCCACACCTCAGGACTAAGCAGCCATCCGCCTATGACCTGTTCGGCAGTGAAGCCATGATAGGAAGCACGTCCGTAGAGCTTTGTCACGAAGTCGCGTGCCAGGGTGTTGAACGGCACTATGCGGTCTTGATATAGCACTTGTACTCGTGCCAGACTGTCGGCTTGCGCACGCTTCAGCACTGGCAGTGTGCGGTTACCGCTGCGCTGTTGTGCCAGTCCTGCAAGAGGTACGACCACGAGCAGCAGAGCAAGCATGCTGCGTCGCAGTGACGGATGCCTGAGCAAGCGGCGGAACTCTTCCCTGTGCGACAGCAGCGTCCATAGCATGGACAGCCCGAGCAGCAGGTAACCGGTGTAGGTGACAGCTATGCCCCATGGGTCATGATAGACCGTCAGCCATGTGCCGAGCTGGTCATCGTCGTAGGACGACTGATACAGACGGTAGCCCTGCGCTTCAAGGATGTTGTTCATGGATATGACTTGCACGTCCGACTGTGCATCTACGCGCACACGGCTCACATAGTCCGACGGGGCATCGGTGCCAGGATAGTGTTCTATGTAGAATGTGTCGAGCTCGACGGTGAAGGGCAGACGGTGCGAACCACCATCTTCGGTCAGCATCATGTTTTGTCCCTGAGTGTCGGGACGCAGATGCAACATGCCGTTGACACTCGTGAGATGTGTCACCAGCGCACCGGCAAGTATGACGAGGAAGGACACATGCAGCAGCATGACCGGCAGGCGTCGCCACAGGCGGCAACGCACCATGACGGCACAGCCAAGAAAAGCAATGACACCCCACAGTATGCAAAACCATGGAGTGCCATATATGTTACGGCTGACAAATGACGTGCCCCTGCCCTCTTCAATGACTGTTGCTGCACCGAGAACCAGCACAAGCACCGCCATGAGAACAACCACTGCACGCGTAACCCATTTGTCTGCCTTCATCCTTCAAAAGTACGACGATTATATCAGAAGTCGGCAAGTCCCTCGTTGCGGACACTCTTGACTCCCATACATTCCATCTCTATGAGCCATGTCGGACGACATACCGGTGCGTTGACAAACACCTTTGGCATGTCGGGGAAGCGCTCGTCGAAGATACCCTTCACTACGGCATAGTCGGCAATGTCACGCAGATAGACCGTCATCTGTCCTATATCGTGGAAAGTCATGTCACCCTCACGGAGCAGGCATTCCACATTCTCCAACATACGTTCGGTCTGCTTCACGATGTCACCGACATACAGCACCTGTCCCTTATCGTCGATGCTGGCAGTGCCTGAGATGAACACCTGTCGGCGGTCGCCATAGTCTACGTACGTGCCACGTTCGAAGCTCACGCCATAGTCGCTTGTACGGTTGAGGTGGTCAAGAGCATAGAGGAAGTGCGTCTGTCCAGGCTTCAGTCCTGCTACGGAGTAGGCATCCATCTGCACCTTTATCTTCGAGTCGGCAGTGCGTCCGCCTATACCTGTGCTGGCGATGTAGTGCGTCTTCTCCGTCAGGTTCTGTGTGACAAACACCTCGTTTCGCGCCTTCACCATGCCGGCATAGTTGTTGTCGATGTCCTGAACGAAGAACCATGTGCGTATGCAGTTGTCTGCCAGCGTGCTCTCTTGCTCATTGAGTTTGAGTATGTAGTTGTTCAGCAGTATGCGTGTCTGGTATTCGGAGTTGTCGCTCATAGCCAGATTGCCTCCGGTCCACAGATGGCGGTAAGCCCCATGGGCAGCTTCATACAGTCCGTCACTAAGGTTGCGTGTCTTGACATCGGTCAGCATGTAGACCCATAGCGCAATCTTGGTACCGTCCAAAGGAGCCTGCTGAACGATGGAGACTGCACAGTCGGCACTCTCAGGCAGATTGGCAAGCAAGGTATTGGTCTGGTTGGCAGCATCGCTTAGGAAGTAGCGCTTGAACACCGACTGTGCTCCGCCAACGTAATGTCCTATGACCTCGTCGTAGGCATCGAGCAAAGCATCAACCTGGTGCTGGAAGCAGAGTGTTCCGTCAGTGACATGCACCATGACATGATATTCCGACACTCCAGCCTCAACCTGCAGGCTGAATATCTCGGCACGTGCATTCTTCAACTCAACAATATGTCTTTCGTTATTCATTAAATCAGTATCTCCTTGTTTATTGTTCAATCACTCTTCGGCTCCGTTGTCAATCCAGCTCCTTATTATTCCCAATACGTTGCTGTCGGTAACCTCACCGATGTGGTTATAACCCCAGCCTCCGTCGGCTGACAGGCTTGACGACAGTGCCCTATAGAGCACACTGCCGTTTGAGTTAAATGGCTCAACAATCTTCTCACCGTCAACCTTCGTGGAGTTCTGTCCCACAATGGCAGCATAGCTATGTCCTTCTGTCAGGTAAAGTCCTGCAGCGGCATGTGTCGACGCTCCATGGCAGTTGGCACATGTGGTGTTGAACACATTCTGCTGTATGGTATTGAACATACCCACATTCAGCGAGCCGACGTTCACCGTTATCTCGTCCGAAGCCTTCAGCTGGTCTTCATCGATGGTGTAGAGGGCCATGACGTGCTGGCGCAGTCGTGTGACCACACACAGCTCTACATGTGTCACCTCATCGCTGATGTTCGACAAGCTCATCGACACCGTACCACCCTCTTCACTCGGAGCAGCCACCTGCTTCAGTATCACGGCATAGTTGCTTGTGTCGTTAAATCCTGCCAAGGCTACATAATAGGAAGACTCGGGCCATGAGTCGACTCCGGTCAGCTGTGCCGTTATGTTGACGGTGCGTCCGGTGTTGTTGCTCTTGCTCTGCTCTTCTATTCTGCCCTCGTCACACGATGCCATGGTGAAAGCCAAGAGGATAGCGGCGGCAAATGTAAAAAGATAATCTTTCATGTCAAAATCCTCCTGACGTCTGTTAGAAAGCATACTGCAGCATCACTACAGCCGAGTGCTGTGCCAGACCGAGGTCGTCGTTGTCGCGGTCGAGCTGTGTGGCATGACCTGTGCGACCGATGTACTGGTACATTGCCTGCAGCTTGATGTTGCTGTTGGGGAAGAAGTAGTTGAAGCCCACTGCCGGCATGTTGAGCAGACCTTTCTTGTCCATACCGTTACGGTCCATGAAGTCATAGCGGGCTGCAAGCTGGAACTGCGGTGCCACGAAGTAGCCTGCCTGAACATAGCCGCCCCAGTAGTTGTAGCTGTCGTCAATCTTCATGCGGTCGGTGAAGCCTATGTGCATGTAGTAGGCTTCGGCTGCCAGGTACAGGCGATCCTTCAGCATGGCAAACTCCAGTCCGGCACGGAAGTCATTGGTGCTCTCGCTCTCGCTCTCCACATTCAATGAGGACGATACGCCCAGCAGTATCTTGTCTTCATGCAGATACTTCGGGTTGCCCTGTGATGCAGGCATGATGCCCTTAGGCTGCCAGGTCAGGCGACCGGCATAGAGCAGTGAAGGTATGTGCCAGTCATCGCTGAAGGTCTTGGTGGCA
>CAVHJI010000132.1:0-5331 GCA_963636255.1 Bacteroidaceae bacterium
GCTTGATGGTGTATGTACGTGCGAAGGTGTTGTCATCACCCTGTGTACCGCGTTCACCAATCATCTCCATAAGAGCCATGTTGGTGTTCATGCCGAAGGTGAAGTGCTTGGTGGGGTTGAATGTCGAGTTCAAGCGTGCTGAGTAGCGTTTGAATTCCGAGCCCTTCAGTGTTCCTTCACGATCCTGATAGCCGAGAGACACGGCATACATACCCTTGTCACCGCCACCTTGGAACGAGAGCTCATGGTTCTGCACCGTACCGGTACGTGTCACAAGGTCATACCAGTCTGTACCTTTGCGGGCTTCGGCTTCAGAGCCTCCTTCCTCGAGAATCTGATAGTATGCCGAGCGGGCGAAGGAGTGTGTTCCGTCAGCCTGATACTGCGCCACCCAATTTTCTATGCTTCCATACGTAGCAATGATCTGTTCCTTGCTCTGTCCGGCAGGAACGATGGCGTAAGGCATGGTCAGATGTCCGTCGGCACTCACGTTGCCGTTGCTGTCGACAAGTTTGCCAAACTGGTCGTGGCTGAGCTGGTTGGCAGACTTGCCACGATACTTGATCTGGTTCTTGTAACCTTCTTCCTCAAACTCCATGGCCTCCCAGCCGTTCAACAGGTCATAGCCGCTGTTGGCCATCGTGTTGACACCATAGTAGCCGCTGTAGTTCACGCGCACCTTGCCTTCTTTCTTTCCTTGCTTTGTGGTGACAATGATGACACCGTTGGCAGCGCGTGCACCGTAGATGGCTGTTGCCGATGCATCCTTGAGGACCTGCATCGACTCTATATCATTGGGATTTACGGAACTTACATCAACGCCCTGAACACCGTCGACAATAATCAGCGGATCTGATCCGTTCACTGATCCTACGCCACGGATACGTATAGTGGTCTCGGCTCCCGGAGCACCGCCACCGGTGATGTAGACACCCGATGCCTTGCCCTGCAATGCCTCGGCGAATGTTGCCACCGGCTGTTCGGTGATGGCATCGCGGCTGACGACAGCCACAGAACCGGTAATATCCTTCTTTGCCTGTGTGCCGTAACCCACAACCACAACTTCGTCGAGTGTTTCGGAATCCTCGCGCAGCGTGACCTCAAGCGATGTCTGCCTGTTCGGCAGCGACACCTCCTGAGTGATGTATCCGATGTAGGAAACAACCAGTACAGCACCGTTAGGAACTCCTTCAATAACGGCGCGACCGTCCATGTCTGTGATAGAACCGATTGTAGAACCCTTCACAATGACGTTGGCACCAATGACAGGCCCCATAGCGTCGTTGACCGTCACGGTGACAGTGCGTCCGTTCTGTTGGACTGAAGCAATGCCTTCCTTGGACATGTCGCCAATTTCCGCAGCCATTGCCGGTGTGGCACAGGCGAGGAACAGTGACGAGCCAAACAGGAAGATGTGCTTCCATAAATTCATGTCATTCATAAGATTAGGTATTAGTTGTTAAACAAATAAGGTTATCCGTTGTCGTTAGTTTCAAACAAAGCGTGGGTTGCGGCGTTCACACGTGGCTACCCACAGGAATACTATAATTCTATATATATCTTAAACCCAGCTTCCCCCTATAGGACCGCTACCTGCACGTCAGTCCGTGTACAGGTTATCGGTAATCTGATAGTTCAGTTTTGTCCACTTTATTAGGTTTTCGATGTACGGCACCAATGTTTTTCCTGTCTCTGTCAGTCCATACTCCACACGTGGTGTCCTTTCGTCGGTCATTGTCTTGACCACCAGTCGGTCGTCTGTCAGCTTGTGCAGTGTCAGCGTGATGAGCTTGCGCGAGCAATCGTTCATGCGGCGGCAAAGGTCTGCCATTCGCATCGACCCGTTCTTCCTGGCGTGCAGTTCGCAGAGAATCAGCAACGCCCACTTGTTTCCAAGCATGTCGGCTACAAGCCTCACAGGATTGGTCCTGTATCTCAATTCCTCAGAGCCCATAACATATTAGATTTAAGGTTTGTTATCATGCATCCTACACAATCTCTTTACCCTCGTTTCACTGTAACCTATTGTTTCACAACAATCAACAGCTTCTATCTTCTCCTGCATCAAAGTTAAAACATCTAAACATAGTTTAAAATATAGGAACATTCGGGTGTACACTATCCATAAGGGAGCATGTTGATTTCAAGCAACTTAGGTTTTATCCGTTAACTTACGTTAACCTATGACATTAATCCTCATGTATCTTCAGTCGTAAGGCTCCAACTTTTTTGTTGTACGCTTGTCTTTGCTTTCAATAAAAAAGCACTATCTTTGCACGCGGTTTTCGAAAAGACCACATGTAGCACGCATACATGGCGTGTCGTTTGATTCGCTAGCTCAGTTGGTAGAGCACAACACTTTTAATGTTGGGGTCTTGGGTTCGAGCCCCAAGCGAATCACTCTAAAGGGCGGCTTCTTGACCGCCCTATTTTATTAAAAGCGTGCAAGTTACGAAAGGCAACAAAGCAGCAAGAGCCTGCAGCGGTATCACATTTTGTATCACGTTTGTTACCGTTTGTTACCGAAAAGCACCCTTTCTGTGATACCACAGCGTGGTATCCTATTGTGCGTGCACCTCTTCGAGGCTGGTGCGCGGCGCACCCTCGAAGAGGTACATACATATAGGACATACAAACATCCCCACAATTTTCTACTGACCCCGAAAAAACGGCTCGTCCAACGCTTATATTTAAAATTGCCAACGCAAACGTTTGAAAGTGCCATTGCAAACGTTTGAAAGTACCAACGCAAATATAAGACTTTGCCATCGCAAATATAAGCCCCTGACAAGCCTTCCGCCATGAGCTTGCAGAGGTTGACATGTAAGTCCGTAACATAACGGGGAATCCAGCAAGCTAAATCAGGATATGACTACGATAGGTTGCAACCGGGTTGCGCCACAAGAGGGCGACTTTTGCAGCCAGGAAAGTATTGGACGCAACAAGATAGGGCCAAGGAAAGAGAGAGAAGAACATGTGCAAAGACAAGCATCACCACGGATCGTGCAGCTGCCAAGACGGACACGGGTACGGCGACAAACACGAGCATCACCACAACGGCAGCGTCAAGGGCATGCTGACGAGGATTATCGCAGCATCACTGTTGCTGGCAGCAGCAGTGGCGACAGAGCACACGTGCGCTCTGCCGGCGTGGCAACTGCTACTGATTTATCTTGTGCCCTACCTCATCGTAGGCTTCGGGACCTTACATGAGGCGGCAGAGAACATCTGCCACGGCAGGGCGTTCGACGAAAACTTCCTGATGTCGGTTGCCACCATAGGTGCACTCGCCATCGGTTTCCTGCCAGAGGCGGAGACGCAGTTTGCAGAGGCTGTGTTTGTGATGCTGTTCTTCCAGGTTGGCGAGATGTTCGAGGCTATTGCCGAAGGACAGAGCCGCCGGTCGGTATCACGGCTTATGGACCTGCGTCCGGAGACAGCACACGTGCTGCGTGGCGGACAGCTGCAGACCGTCAGTCCCGACTCTGTGAACGTCGGTGAGACTATAGAGGTGAGACCTGGCGAGAAGATTCCGCTGGACGGAACAGTACTCTCCGGCACCTCGAGCGTGAACACCGTGGCACTGACAGGCGAGAGTCTGCCACGCGATGTGTCGGAAGGCAGCGAGGTGCTGTCGGGCTTCGTCAACACAAGCGGAGTGATTCAGGTCAGTGTGAGTCGGCGGGCAGAGGAGTCGGCAGCTGCGAAGATACTGCAGCTGGTCGAGGAGGCAAGCAACAACAAGTCGCACAGCGAGAGTCTGATTACACGCTTCGCACGCATCTATACACCAACGATAGTGACAGCAGCCGCATTGCTGGCGTTCGTCGCACCGCTGTTCGACAGTCAGGGTTACGTGGAGTCGCTGTCGACATGGCTCTATAGAGCACTGACATTCCTCATCGTGTCCTGTCCATGTGCACTGGTCATCTCCGTCCCGCTGTCGTTCTTCGCAGGCATCGGTGGGGCCTCACGCCGCGGCATACTGGTGAAAGGCTCTAACCACATGGAAGCACTGTCGAAATTGAGCACCGTGGTATTCGACAAGACCGGCACGCTGACACAAGGCGTGTTCAGCGTCACGGCTGTGCATCCACAGATGATAGACGAAACCGGTCTGCTGCATCTGGCAGCACACGTCGAGCGCAGCAGCAGTCACCCTATAGCCGTATCGCTACGCGAGGCTTATCCCAATGAAGATGACGGATGCACCGTCGGCGACGTGCACGAGGAAGCAGGACTGGGAGTCACCGCCACAGTCAACGGACACAGTGTTAGCGTAGGCAACGGACGGCTGATGGAGCGTGTCGGTGCACAATGGCACGAATGTACGCATCAGGGGACCGCCACCGTGATACACGTCGCCATCGACAGCACCTATGCCGGACATATACTCATCTCCGACCGCGTCAAGGACGATGCCCGCGAAGCCGTCAGCCAGCTGAAGGCCTGCGGCATAAAGAAGATTGTGATGCTGACAGGCGACAGGGGAAGCGTGGCAGAGCGCGTTGCCGCCGAGACGGGCATCGACGCATACGACTCCGGACTTCTGCCTGCAGACAAGGTAGCACGTGTTGCGACGCTCCATAGCCACAAGCCGCTCGGCACGACACTGGCGTTTGTCGGCGACGGCATCAACGACGCACCCGTACTGGCACGTGCCGATGTGGGCATTGCCATGGGTGCTTTGGGCTCCGATGCTGCCATCGAAGCCGCCGACGTTGTACTGATGGACGACAAGCCATCAAAGGTTGCCACGGCGGTAAGGATTGCCCGCCACACACTCGCCATTGCACACGAGAACATCGGCTTTGCCATTGGCACGAAGGTGCTGGTGCTGGTGCTCGCTGCCTTTGGACTTGCCGGCATGTACATGGCTGTCTTTGCCGACGTAGGCGTGACGGTGCTCGCCGTACTGAACGCCATGCGTGCACTGCATGTTGACCGACTGTGAGGCGGCACACATCCTCCCCTGCACCTTACCCATACGTATACCTTATTTATATATATAGGGAGAGCTGCCGGGCTGTGGTCGCTAAGCCACAGCGTTGCTCACGCTAAACCCCAGCGTTGCGTCTGCCAAACCACAGCTTTGCACCCGTAAAACCACGGATTCTATGGACGTACAGCCACAGTTTTGTGGACGTACGTCCATGCAGACACTGATTTACAGCATATTATGGCAATATCAGAAGGACAGTCCGACATTACCCGACATAGCTTTCTATGGATGCCCATCGTTGGGGTCCAAGGATGGGCATTCTATGGTCCTTTGAATGGGCATCCTTAGGTGCTATGAATGCCCATCCTTAGACCCTAAGAATGCCCATC
>CAVHJI010000133.1:0-5248 GCA_963636255.1 Bacteroidaceae bacterium
GTCTTGATGTGTCTTCCACACACATTCTCTCTCTCATGCGTGCACGTCAGAAGACGATGGGAGCTTCCTGGCCGTCGCTGCCGTTGTCGGCAACAGGGGACAGGTCGGCAGACTGGCGGGCGTCGCGGCTGGCTTCGTCGGACTTCTCCTTTATGGCGCTGAGGCGGGCGGAGTCGCGCGTGAAGGTGGGTGTGTCTTCGACCATCGTCACGACGGCATCGTTCTCGAGGTCCTCGTCGGTGAAGATGTAGATCTTGTTCTTGCGATACTTCTTGGTGTTGCCCTGACGGTCGTAGTACTGGCCAATCAAGGCCGTCTCGGCAGCCTCCTGCTCCTCGCGGGCTTCAGCCTTGGCACGCTCGTCGGCACTCATCAGCTGGTCGATGCCAGGCACAGCTGCGGCGCCGAAGCCGGTGGCAAGGATGGTGAACTTGACCGATTCGCCCAATGAGTCGTCGGTGGCCTTGCCCCAGATGACTTCCATGTTGGGGTTAAGGCTGTCCATAAAGGAGTCGATTTCGCTCATCTCCTCGATGAGAATGGGGCAGTCGCTGCTGGCGTAGATGTTGAAGAGCACCTTCTTGGCATTGGTGATGTCGTTGTTGTTGAGCAGCGGAGAGTGGAGGGCGTTCTCGATGGCATGCTTCAGACGCTTGTTGCCCTTGGCATGGCCCGTCGACATGATGGCTACGCCGCCGTCCTTGAGCACCTTCTTGACATCGCGGAAGTCGAGGTTGATGGTCCCTTCGGTGGTGATGATTTCGGCAATGCTCTTGGTGGCGATGCACAGGATGTCGTTAGCCTTCGCCAGTCCTTCCTCGAGGGAGGTGATGCCGTCGGTGTAGATCTCGCGCAGACGCTCGTCGTTGATGACAAGGAGTGCGTCGACATTCTTGCGCATTTCCTCGACACCGCGCAATGCCTGCAGTATCTTGGGCTTCTTCTCGAAGAGGAACGGAATGGTGACGATGCCGACGGTGAGCATGCCCATCTCCTTGGCCACACGCGCCACGACGGGAGCAGCGCCGGTGCCGGTGCCGCCGCCCATGCCGGCTGTGATGAACGCCATCTGAGTGCCGTCGGTGAAGAGCTGCTTGATCTCCTCGATGCTCTCCTCGGCAGCGTCGTGTGCCACATGCGGGTCGTTGCCGGCACCCAGTCCGCCGCACTGCTTGGGACCGAGCTGAATCTTGATGGGGATGGCAGACTTCTTGAGGTCCTGCACGTCGGTGTTGCAGAGCACGAAGGTGACGTCGTCGATGCCTTCGTGGAACATGTAGTTGACGGCGTTGCCGCCACCACCGCCTACACCTATTACCTTGATGATTTTCGGCGAATCGCTCTGCAGCATGAAGTCTACAGTGCCGCCGTTGAGAATGTCGTTGTTGTTCTCGCTCATATGTGTATGTGTGTATGTCTTGTTGTCTGGTTATCTCAAAAAAAATATATATATTCTCTCACCACAGCCTGAACCGCTACGGCTGTCCCGTTGTGGCAGAGTGGTTGTCCCGCATTGGTGCGTCGTCCATCTTTGAGCTGTCGTCTTCGAAGAGGTCGCGCGAAAGTTTGTTCATTCTTTTGCCTAATTCCTTAAATATATTGCGTTTTTCCCTCTTCTTGTTCTCTCTCTCGCGCTCTGCCTTTGCCTCTGCATCTTTCCTCTCGCGCTCCTTGCGCTGGCGTTCTTCCTCTTCCTTCTGGCGGAGGGCCTCCTCTTCCTGGCGCTTGTATTCTTCGTCATCGGCAAAGAGGTTGTTGTCTGCGGGCGATGCTGTCCCGGCAACGGCACCACTATTGACGGCGGGTGTTGGCTTCGGTTCCTCCTCCTCGGCACAGCAGTTCTCATTGCCAATCAGCAGCATGCCGTAGACGGTGTTGAGCGTGGCGTCCTGACGTGTTGCTGCTTGCGAACCAACGACGTTGCAGTTGGGGCTCTTCACGGTCTTGACATTGTTCTGACCGCTGTATTTGCGGAATGCCTCCTCCATGTTGCGCAGGTTGCTGCCGCCGCCGGTGAGCACGATGCCGGCGAAGAGCTTGCTGGCATAGCCCGACTGCAAGATTTGGTTCCACACGTTCTTGAGGATCTCTTCGGTGCGGGCAGTGATGAGGTCGTTGAATGTTTCCCATTCCTTGACGGGGAAGCCCGCCGGTGCTTCGCCGGTGCCTTCGCCCAAGGCGTCGCCGTACTCCTCCTTGAGATGGCGTGCCTCGTCTTCCTCAATGCGCAGTGTGGTGAGGTCGCGAGTGATGTTCTCACTGCCAATGGGCAGTACGCTGAGATAGCGCAGCAGATTGTTCTTGTAGACGGAGACGGTGGTGGTGGAGGCTCCGAAGTCGACCAACGCACAGCCCGAACGCTTCTCGGTCTCGGTGAGCACGGCTTCTGCCAAAGCCTTGGGACCGACGATGAGGTCGTCGGCAAGCGTGAGATGGGCCTGCTCGGCACTGAAGCCGAGGTTGTTCTTGACATAAGAGCGCGCCACGACATTGAGCAGCGTGGCCTTGACATTGTGTCCGGCAACGCCGATGGGCTCGATGACGAGCGTGTTGTCGATGTCGTACTCCTGCGGAATGACATCGAGTATGCAGGCATCGACAATGGGGTAGTTGCGGTTTTCGTCGTTGATCTCGTTGATGAGGTCCTCAGTGACGATGTCGCCGTCGTTGACGGTGCGTCGGACTTCATTCTTGACCGTACGGACGGTCTGACCGCTGATGCTGAGGTAGACCTTGGCAATCTTGTGCGAGAGTTGCTTCTCGAGACTGCTGACGATGCTGCCCATTGCTTTGGCGGCTTCGTTGATGTTGAGCGTCACGCCCTTCTTGACGAAGCGTGAGGCATCCTCCTCAGCAAAGGCACGTACCGTAATCGTGCCGTTCGCCTCACGGGTGCCGGCGATGCCCGTAATCCTTGACGAGCTGAGCTCTATTGTCACTGTAAATTCTGTCTTTGCCATATGTGTATGTCCTTTGTCTTGTTTTTTACCTTATATCGTTATCGTTTCGTACAGATTATCTGATTGTCGAATTCCACGCTGATGCGCTTGTACTTGTTCCAACCCACCTTGTTGAGTGCCTCGGTGTAGAAGCGGTGCACGCGGTCGAGCTTGTGGGCAAAGTTACCGAGCGTGCCGAGATAGATGATGTTGTCGCCGACACGCGGCACTATCTCTATGCCTCCGTCGCGCAGCACGTTAATCTGCTCCACCTGCGCCCGCCAGAAGGCATCTTTCTGCAAAAATAAGCCAAACTGCTGCAAGTCGTGTCGGGACGAGTGCTTCTCGACATGTCCGGTGACGATGGGGAGATGGAAGGCTGCACCCGACACCGACGGCAATTCGCCGCCCTGCTCGTCGATGTAGTAGTCGCTGCCGTCAGAGCCGATGACATGGAGAATGGGCACACGCTGCTTGATGTCGATGCAGACGATGCCGGCGACGGTCTTGTAGCACTCGACGTCTTCGATGAGGGCGTTGTGCGAGAGCTCCTCCTCGAGTGCCGGCAACGAGATGCTGTCCATGAGTCGTCCCACGGGGTTGAGGTGCTTGGAGTTGAGATGTGACAAGATGCCTTGCTTGGTGATGAGGCGCGAGAAGGTGGTGTCGCGTGCTAGAACCTCGATGTCGCTGCACACCGTCCCCTCGGGCTTACGGTTGACGACAGTGATGGCAAATACCAGATATGCCACGACGAGCAGCAGCACCAACGATAATATGATTCTTCTCAGGGCTCGCATCTTTTCTATTCTCTCTCTTGTCTACTTTTTTCTCTCTACTTTCTTTATCTTTCCTGCTGTGTGTCGGGGATTTCTTTCTACTTCAGGTACTTATTGGTGAATATGCGTTTTATCTCCGGCATGTAGTTGTCGAGGTCGCCTGCGCCGAGGATGACCACAACCTGATAGTCGCCTTCGGAGAGGATGTTGAGCACATCTTCCTTGCGGCACAGCGCCTTCTGGACATCGGGGCGCAACTCGTCGAAGATGAGCTGGCTGCTGACTCCTGGTATGGGCTTCTCGCGGGCAGGATAGATGTCGGTGAGGATGACCTCGTCGAAGAGCGACAAGCTCTGTGCAAAGTCGTGATAGAAATCGCGCGTGCGGGTGTAGAGATGCGGCTGGAACACTGCCGTAATCTTCTTGTCGGCATAGAGCTGGTGCAACGAGCGGGCGCACTGTGCAATCTCGGCAGGATGATGGGCGTAGTCGCTGAGCAGCGCGATGCTGTCGGTCTTGAGCGTGAAGTCGAAACGGCGCACCACTCCACAGAACGAAGACATGGCACGAAGCACATCTTCGTTGCTGACGCCCACAAGATGGGCTGCCGCCATTGCCGCCACACCATTCTCGATGTTGACACTCACGGGTACGCCAAGATGGACATCGTCGATGCGGGTGTCGGGAGCGACGAAGTCGAACACAATCTCGCCACAGCCGATGCGTATGTTCTCTGCATGGAAGTCACCGTCGTACGTTCCGGAATAGGTGTAGACCTTGACGCCGGACTGCACGTCGGGCTGCAGCTTCAGACCGGTGTGGATGATGAGTGCTCCGTCTGGACGGATGAGGCTGGTGTAATGACGGAAGCTCTCGAGGTAGGCCTCGTAGGTCTCGTAGACGTCGAGATGGTCGGGGTCGGTGGCGGTGATGATGCTGATGTAGGGCGAGAGCCAGTGGAACGAGCGGTCGAACTCGTCAGCCTCGATGACCGTGTAGGGACTTGTCTGCGAGAGCAGCAGGTTGGTGCCGTAGTTCTTGGAGATGCCGCCAAGGAATGCCGTGCAGCAGATGTGCGACTGTCGCAGCAGATGTGCCAGCATGGTGCTGGTGGTGGTCTTGCCGTGAGTACCGGCGACGCAGAGTCCCTTGCTGTTGTGGGTTATGATGCCAAGCACCTGCGAGCGCTTGTGCACGTCGAAGCCCTGCTCGCGGAAGTAGACGAATTCCGACAGTGTAGAGGGAATGGCGGGCGTGTAGACCACAAGCGTCGAGGACTTGTCGCGGCACTGCTCCGGAATGAGCGAGCAGTCGTCGGTGTAGTGAATGTCGGCACCTTCTACCACAAGGCGTTCGGTCAAGGCGGTGCACGTCTTGTCGTATCCAGCCACGAACTTGCCTTTCGACAGGAAGTAGCGAATCAATGCGCTCATGCCGATGCCGCCTGAGCCCAGGAAATAAACCGATTTTATGTCTTCCAACTTCTTCATTTCTCTCTCTTCCTTTTATTTAGATTGCTTTATCAAGTTG
>CAVHJI010000134.1:0-5183 GCA_963636255.1 Bacteroidaceae bacterium
CAATACACAAACCGTTTTTATAAATAAAACATCAATCGACATGTCACTATTCGAACAAATCAGCAAAGACATCATTGCCGCCATGAAGAGCCACGACAAGGTCGCTCTCGAGGCACTGCGCAATGTCAAGAAAGTATTTCTCGAGGCAAAGACCGCTCCCGGAGCCAACGACACCCTCGAGGACGCCGACGCTCTGAAGCTCATCCAGAAGCTCGTGAAGCAGGGCAAGGACTCTGCCGCCATCTACCAGCAGCAGAACCGTCCCGACCTCGCCGACGCCGAGCTCGCACAGGTCCGCGTCATGGAGGCATACCTGCCTCAGGCAATGTCCGACGCCGAGCTCACCGAAGCCGTCAAGGCCATCATCGAGCAGACCGGTGCCAGCAGCCTCAAGGACATGGGCAAAGTCATGGGCGTAGCCGCCAAGACCCTTGCCGGCAAGGCCGAGGGCCGTGCCATCTCCGACAAGGTCAAAGCCCTCCTGGGCTGAGGTGCAGCGTCCCGCTCTCCGACATCTTCACTGCGTGTGCACCCGCAAGGTGTTCACGCAGTTCTTTTTCCTCCGCCCTGTACACCTTCAGCGACCGCACATGCGGGAAGCGGTTGAAGTAAGGGTCGTACGAGGCAAACCAGCTCCACCCCGTCACGTGAGGGATGCGTGCCGGCGCGTTCCACAGCAGGCGCACCCTCGTCCTTGCCGCCACGACGATGCCCGTCCAGCCTTCACAGCGCACCACGCACACCAGGTGCAGCGTCCTGCGCTTGTCTGCCTCACGTTCCGTCTCCGTCAGCCGGTGTCTCACGCCGATGTTGCGACCGTAGCGGCTGTTTATCTCCTCCATCATGCGGCGGAACACCCGTCCGTGCGGTCCCGTGTCCTGAATCTGGCTCGACAGGATGTAGTAGTGAATCATCTCGTGAAGGATCACGTCGTCCAGTGCCTGCGCGTCCAGCCCCAGTCTGCCGCTGACGACAAACTCGAAGTCGTCATACCGCCACGTCCCGTCACGCTGTGCATGCCTCTTGCAGCGCACCTGTCCCAACGTCGACCGTGTGTTCGATACCCTCAGCGGAGGCATCCTCAGCTTGCCGCCGAACATCATCGCGTTGAACAGCACGAACCGTTCGCGGATGTAATCCGTCGTCACCCTCACGGCGGCAGCCTCATCCTCAGCCGCTGTCAGCCCACCGGCAGTCAGCTCCTCCTGCATCTCTCTCAGTGCCGGTCCTCTGCCGCCGTCGGGGAGAGTCCGGTGCACAGGATTTTTTTACTTGTTGAAGAAATCGAAGAAATAGAAGGCAGCCACCCACTCCTTCTTCACGCCGCTGGCACTGCCTATCTTCTGGCTTGAAGCATTGCGTACCGTACCGTTCGACTCTACGGAGCCTATCTTCTGGCTCGAAGCGTTACGCACCGTACCGTCTGACTCTATGCTTCCCACCTTCTGGCTCGAAGCGTTGCGGATGGTCCCGTTCGACTCTATGCTCCCCACCTTCTGGCTCGAAGCATTACGCACCGTCCCGTTCGACTCTATGGAGCCTATCTTCTGGCTCGAAGCATTACGCACCGTCCCGTTCGACTCTATGGAGCCTATCTTCTGGCTCGAAGCATTACGCACCGTCCCGTTCGACTCTATGGAGCCTATCTTCTGGCTCGAAGCATTACGCACCGTCCCGTTCGACTCTATGGAGCCTATCTTCTGGCTCGAAGCATTACGCACCGTCCCGTTCGACTCTATGGAGCCTATCTTCTGGCTCGAAGCATTGCGCAGATCCTGCGCATTTGCATTCACGGCAGCTCCCAGCGCGAAGACGAAAGCCGCAATCAGTAATCCCAATCTTTTCATAACGTGTGTCTGTGTTTAATGTTTAAGGTTCTGTGTCTTAACTCTCCAAGTATACTGTGCGTCGCACATCTTGTCGCCCGTAAAGATACCCACTGTTTCTCAAAACGGCAAATCGCAAAGGCTGGAAGTTGGGACTTTTTGTGGTCCTCCACACTTTTAAGGACGACTTGCCTTGACTTCCCGATAAAAAAAGACCAATCCGTCATCATCCATCTACTACTGGTCTGCCGACAACTCTCGTGGTGAAATCGACTTCCTTTTGCAGCAAGCAGAGCAGATACTCCCTGTGGAAGTGTGAAAGCCGAAGTAGTCCTCCTTCTTGTTTCATTCAATCAGGACTGCAGTACCGGCCAATCGGTACGCCAGTCCTGGCTATCTGGTACTGCAGTACCAACCGAATGGTACTGCCTAAGGAATTAACCGACTTTTATGAAGAGCTTAATTGACTTCTTCAGGTCAGTCATACCAGTTGATGGCATCTATGCAACTGTCGAACTGCACCGCCTCGGCGCATCGTTCGATGTGAGCATTCACGACGTACGATGTGGGACGACTTAGGTCATCCGTTCGCATGACTATTGTCTGTCATCATCAAGGTTGACGGGACACCAGACTTTCAACCATTTTGCAGAGGAAGGGGTGTTTTGTTGGAATATAAGGATTAACTTTTAATGTCTCGTACCAAATCTTATAGTTGAAAGCGGCGACTCTTATGCCATCTCTAAGTGTGAAAATATGTTTAACAGCCACCTGATATGTTAATTCCGATTGCCGGGAAAGTCGAACAACGAAGGCGGAACGAAGATGAGATAACAGGCGAAAAAGGGTACGAAATGGGGTGATTTAAGCTGTCGCGCAGCGTGACAAAAGATATCGCGATAAAGTTCGTGCAGATACGCGTATCAGCACAAAACTTATCGCGATAAGTTTTTCGGGCCATACTCGATAAGTTTTTGGCCCTTCGCAGGGGTAAAATACACCGAAAAACCGTACTGCTTGCACCAATCGCCCGTATTCATGAATTGTTAAAGACTTATCGGTGAAATGTTAACAAGTGTTTCAGACTTTGTGCCGTAAGCTCTACTTGTTATAGGTGAAGTTTATCCTCCCGTTTGCTGTCTGTCACTACATCAGCAGGGACAGCGAATAGTCGTCGTGTGCCAGCAGTCCGGTGCGAATCAGGCACTGCAGATGCTGTGTGAACTTCTCCCGGCTTTTCAGGCTGCGTAGCATCTTGTTCAGTACATCTTTCTCGAAGTTGAACTTGTTCAGTGCCATTGCAGCCTTGATGTAGTTCTCGTTTTTCGTGTGATGGGATGTAGCCTCTTCTATTTCTTCAGTGAATGTCTTCTGTCGGGAAACCTCGTACATCATCATTATGTAGTGCGACAGTGCATCGCTCGCAGCGAATACCACAGAATACTTGTCTGTGTGGAATGTACCTGTATGGAATCCGTCTTTCTTCAGTTCATCCTTGCAGTTGATGAGGTAGGGTGGCTCGTCGAAGTCGCCTATCTTGCCGAAGCTGTGCTCCAAACGTTTTGTCGCGCGGTTGTAGTGGAATGCCACGCTGTCGCCGAAGCTCGTCCACAGACAGGTGTCTGTCGATGCGCACCAGTACGTCCTTGGCCTGGCTTGTCACGTCGGCTATTATGGCACTGGGATACTTCTTCAGTATGTTCTCCGGCTTCTTACGCTTGGATTCTATTGCTATCATTTTTTATATTATCTATAAATCAGGTGAATGGTAACTGTGCTATATCTGCCTTCTCGCCTTTGGAGTGTTGTAACTTAATGTAGGCTTTCAGATAGATGCATGAAATCTCATCACATTTTGCCGTAATGAATTTTAAATATGAACTCTCATTGTATAAGCATTGCTTAAACCAAGTATAACACTTATTGGTACAAGTATTTATCATTCACTTGTGCCTGTATATTTTTAATTTTGTAGGGTCATAGCCAACAGACTTTATGTGTTCACGTATATTTGTCAAATCTTGACTCGTAGTATTGCATCCCAGTTCGATACCTAACAACATCTCTTTGGGAAAACGTAGATCAATCGACATATTATTACTCTCTGTCGGACCATTGTCATTCTGAAAATAGAAATTCCCCTCATTGTATTTAGCTACAGAGATTATCGGATGTAGATGAATGTGCCTGTATTCTTGCTCTTCCTTATACGACCGTGATTGTTTAACTGCCGATACCAAGAATTTCAACCTGTCAAAATAGCTCCAACATTGAAGTTCTGGGATCTCAATGTTTTCTAATAGAACGCTTTTCAGATCCTCACTACTATTGATGTATATACAGGGGAGAGATGATTCTATCGCGTAGCTTTTCTGTTCGTCTTTTATGTTGATATGATGATTGCAATTGCTAAGGATGTGTTTATCGAATATGATTTTAACGCCCCTGCCATTATCCGCATAATTTTCCCACATATATGTGCAGTCTGCATCTATACAAAAACTGATAAAATATGGCTGTATGGTTAAATCCTCCTTGTCATAGCTCCAATTGTTTTCTATGCAGATATTCTCAACAATATCCTTGGAGCAATTCTTTATCCATAGATAATCCTTTTCCGCATATTTGCGATAGTAAGATGAATATAGGTATATAGCATCTTTTCTTATGATGTTGTTTACAATCGGAGTTCCTCCTTTTGTTATATTCGTATAATGATATATGGGATCAGCTGCCATGATTTAGTGGATGCGAAATTCGATCTAAATTATTGTTATTTACTGGGTGGTGAGGGCAAGGCGCAGCCCCAGGCTGTCGTCCCTGCCGACGGGGGGGTGGAGCCAGTGGGAGTAGTCCACGGAGTTGGGGTTGTACCTGTCGGCGGGGCTGAACCTGCAGCGGTACGATACACGGCAGTTCCTAGCATTGTAGCTCCAGCTGCCGCCACGGCTCACGCGGAGACCCCCAGATGAAGGACCTGTAGGGTCTGTCACGGCAGAAGGCTGATATTTGTCTTGCCACCAGTCGTTGCACCATTCCCACACGTTGCCGCTCATGTCGTAGATGCCAAGCTCGTTGGGCTTCTTTGTGCCTACGGCATGTGTCTTACTGCCGCTATTATTCCAGTACCATGCCACCTCGTCCCAGTCGTTGCTGCCACTATATTTGTAACCATTGCTCTTCCCTCCGCCACGGGCGGCGAATTCCCTTTCAGCCTCCGTGGGCAGACGGAAATTCTGGCCGGTAAGGCTGTTCAGTTTCTTGATGAATTTCTGGCAGTCGTCCCATGAAACCTGTTCTACCGGTAGGTTATCGCCCTTGAAGCGTGACGGATTATTCCCCATCACAGCTGTCCAC
>CAVHJI010000135.1:0-5165 GCA_963636255.1 Bacteroidaceae bacterium
GCCAGCTCGTGACCGGTGAACCATTTCACGATGACCTTTGAGACGGTGATACCGGCAATCTCGCAGCCGACGCCGAAGATGCTGAAGCCCAGGGCAGCGTAAGCCACCTGCAGCTGCACGTCACCGCCGAACGGCACCCACACCGTTCCCTCGAAGGTGTTGCTGACAGCCCACCACTTGATGAGTGCGCCGGCAAACATCAGCGCCGTGCTGAGCAGTCCGGTGAAGCGGATGCCGAACTTGTCGAGAATGATTCCTCCGAAGAAGAGCAGCAGCAGGTAGACATTGAGCAGTCCGTAGGCTCCTGAGAAGAAGCCGTATTCGGACGATGTCCATCCCATACCGCCGTCGGCTCCTGCGGCTGCCGTCAGCAACGGTTCGAGCGGTGACATGACGTCGGTGAAGAAATAGCCGAACATCATGGTGACGGACACGATTACGAGTGCCGTCCAGCGCGCCCCTGCCGAGTCGCGCAAAGTCTTTTTAAGTTTTTCAGTCATGATGAGTGTGTGTCTTGGTGTTGTTCTTTATGAAAACAGGCCACATCGTAACGATGCGGCCTGCCTGTGTGTATTCTGTTTGCCCCACGGTGTTTCTTTGAAACGTCTCCATGGTTGCGGCTCAGGCTTGTTGTTTTACTGCCCGTCGCCCTGCGGTGTTGTCGTCGTTGTGCCGGTTGAAGCGGGAGCTTCTGTCGATGCCGGAGCGTTGGTGCCCACCGGAACATTGTAGGGGTTGGTGTTGGCGTCTCTCTGAGCCTGCTCCATGATGGCATCCTGGCTGCTGGTGTTTGTCGACGGCAGTGTGTAGGCTGCAATGATGCTGCAAACGACCATTACTGCTGCCAACGTCCACGTGGCTTTCTCAAGAAAATCTGTTGTCTTGCGGACACCCATGATCTGATTCGACGAAGAGAATCCCGATGCCAGACCGCCGCCTTTTGAATTCTGAATCAGCACTATGCCGCACATCAGGACCGATGCAAGCAGCATTACAATAATTATCAGTAAGTACATTTCTTATAATTGTTTTGTTCTTTCGTTTTCAATCAGCCGTTCAAGGAATCTGATTTGGTCCGCAAAGTAAATATTTTTTTTCGGATATTTCAAGCTAAGCTTTCTAATAATTTCGAGTGCCTTGTCGTAACGCCGCTGCTTGATGTAGATTTTGGCAAGAGTCTCCGTGAAGCAGCCTTCGTCTTCGTCGCCTTCGGACGCGCTGATGGGCTCGGTTTCATCGCCCGATTCCGATGCTTCGAGACTGTCGAGTGGCTTCATGACAGGCGCTTCGCTACCGTTGTCGTCAGCTGCATCTTCGGCAGGTTCGTTCAGCAGATAGGAGGCATAGTCGGTGGTGTAGTCGAGCTCGCTCGTCAGGAACTGCTCGTCGGGCTGCTTCGACAGGAACGAGTCAATGAGCGTCAGCGTGCGGTCGCCGCTGTCGTTGGCGGCGGATGCCGGTGCGGTCTCAGCCTTGTCTGCCTCGCCGCGTTTCTCGGGCTTCAGACGATAGGAGTCGCCCTCAATGAGATAGAACAGCACTTTGGCGTCAGCGATGAACAGTGCTGAACGGCGCAGCTCGGCACCGAAGGCAACATCGTGCATCAGGTACAGGTTGTAGAGGTAGAGCAGGCGTGCCGACTGGAAATAGGGATAGCGCAGCACCAGCGTGCGCAGCTCGTGCAGCGTGGAGCTGTTAAGCGTCTCGGGATGCTCAATCCATTGCATTATGTCGGCAAGGCTCGTCATGTGTGCGTGTATGTCCGGTTCTTCTCCTTTATATATATAGTGGTGTTGTCTGTTCAGGCCACGTGGCAGTGTCACCAGCTGGCTACCGTAGCGTTGTAGATCTGTTCGGTGATGTCCTTCACCATGACCTCGATGAGTTCGTCCTGCACGGCTGTGAGCAGCTGTCCCGAGTCGTAGGTCTGGAAGGCCGTGAACGTCTGGTTCTCGAAGTCGTCCTTGTGGTCGGTGTTGTTGACGTAGGTCACCTGTATGGTCAGCGTCAGACGCACTTTCGACGAGTATCCGCTGGCGTCGATGGCTTCGTTGTACTGGTTGTAGCCGGTTATCTCACCATCGATGACGAGGTCGCCGTCGCTGTCGACGACGTTAAGCCTTGTCTGCTGTATGAACATGTCCTTCAGCTTGTCGTTGAGCGTTGTGGCAAGCGGACCGTAGACATACTCGGCATGGTTGGGGAAGTCGTTTATCTGCACGGTGTGCACCTTGTTGTAGTCTATCGACGATATGGGTGCCAAGCCGACCGAAATCTTGCACGACACGAGCAGCGGCAGTGCCGCCAGAGCCAGCAGTACGTGGCAGAGTTTGCTATTCAAGACCATACTTCTGAATCTTTCTGTAGAGTGTGCGTTCTGAAATGTTCAAGTCCTTGGCAGCCGCCTTGCGCTTGCCGCGGTGCTTCTCCAGCGCCTTGCGTATGAGGTCTTTCTCCACCTCGTTGAGCGACAGCGTCTCCTCGACATAGGCTTCGGTGTCCTGAATGTTGTCGTTGTTGTGGCTGAACGACGATGCCGACGGCTTTGCGCTGCCCGCAGGCTTCTGTATGATTGGTATCACCGCGTCGCTGGGTGTCGGTGCCGTGGTGTCGGTGGCAACGGGCGTAGCCTGCGTGAAGTAAGGCTGCGGACTGCTTTGGTGCTGCATGTCGGCAGCTGTCTGTCCCTGTTCGCTCATGATGCCGTTGACGAGCTTCTTCAGGTCGTTCACGTCCTTGCGCATGTCGAAGAGCACCTGGTAGAGTATGTCGCGTTCGGTCTCGAAGTCTTTTCTTGCTCCCGTCAGTACCGGCAGTCGCGATGTGTTGGTCTGCTCAGGCAGGTATTTCTTCAGGATGTCGGCTGTGATGGTGCGTTCGGTTTCGATGACCGAAATCTGTTCCGCCACGTTCTTCAGCTGGCGTATGTTGCCTGGCCATGCGTATGCCAGCAGCATGCTGTTGGCATCGTCGGTGAGTTGCACTGCCGGCATGCGGTATTTCTCTGCAAAGTCGGATGCAAACTTGCGGAAGAGCAGCGAGGCATCGTTGCCGCGCTCGCGCAGTGGCGGAATCTTCACCGGCACGGTGCTGAGGCGGTAGAACAGGTCCTCGCGGAAGCGTCCGTCGGCAATAGCCTGCGACAGGTTGACGTTGGTGGCTGCCACGATGCGCACATTGGTCTTCTCGACCTTCGACGAGCCCACCTTTATGAACTCTCCGCTCTCCAGCACGCGCAGCAGTCGTGCCTGCGTCGCCATGGGCAGTTCGCCCACCTCGTCGAGGAAGATAGTGCCGCCGTCGGCCTCGCCGAAGTATCCCTTGCGGTCGCCGATGGCTCCCGTGAATGCGCCCTTCTCGTGGCCGAACAGCTCGGAGTCTATCGTACCTTCGGGAATGGCACCGCAGTTCACGGCTATGTACTTGCCGTGCTTGCGACGGCTGTACTGGTGGATTATCTGCGGGAAGCTCTCCTTGCCCACGCCGCTCTCGCCGGTGATGAGCACCGACAGGTCCGTCGGTGCCACCTGCATGGCTATGTCGATGGCGTGCAGCAGGTTCTCGTCACTGCCAATGATGCCGAACCTGAGCTTTACCTGCTGTATCTCTTGTCTTGTCATGATGATGATGTCTCTCTCTCGTGTGTTGTTGTCCTCACCCGCCTCTTCTCTCAAGAGAGGTGTGGTGAATCACTCTCCTGCTACAGGATGTCGTCGTCGTCGGGGACCGACAGTTGCTTCAGCTTGTCGCTGTCGTCGCGGCGCTCGTTGTACTGCTTGCGCAGCTTGTTGGCAGAAGCCTGACTATGGCGTTCGCGGTTACGCTGCACGTCGGTTGCCAGATAGACGGCATGGCAGAACGCCAGTTCCGACACTTCGCCGGCAGCGTCCATCTTGTCGTAGCCCACGCCATGCGCCGGTGCGGTGCACACAATAGGCAGTCCGGCGCAGAAAGCCACGCCCTCGTTCTGCGTCAATGCCTTGAAGAGCCCTATTGCCTGGTCGTAGTAGACCGCCAGTATGGCGTCGAAATGTGCGAAGTTGCCGTCGTCGGCAAGCCAGTCGGCGGTGTAGGGTCCGTAGCACACGATGCTGTCTGCCACAGCCTTGTCGATGGCGGGGATGATTGCTTCCTTCTCCTCCGTCCCGGGTGCTGCCTGTCCGTCGGCTCCGGTGTTCAGCGCCATCACCGCAATGCGCGGTGCATCGATGCAGAAGTCCACCTTCAGCGTCTGGTCCAGCGTCCTGATCCGTTCGCTGACGAGCTCCTCCGTCAGTGCGGCTGGCACGTTCTTCATGGCTATGCCCGACAGCGCTATCGCCATGCGCAGGTCTTCGCCCACGAGCATCTGCAGTCCGTGGCCCTGCATCGAGGTGACCTTCTCCATGTAGTCCAGTTCGCCGGCAGCGTCACCACGGCATCGGTCTGTCCGTCGGTGTACTCGCGCACTGCCTGCTCTATCGATGTCCATGCCAGCTTGGCAGCCTCCGGCGACGCCACCCCAGGGTCTGCCTTGGTCTCTTCGTCGCTGCAGTCGACAATGTTCAGCTTGTCGTCGACAGCGTCGTCGGCATCCGACGCATCGCTTGCGGGCACCTGCAGCTCCAGCTGCTTGCGGTAGAACGCGACGGCTTTCGACGAGCCGTAGAGCACCGGCGTGCACAGTTCGAACATCGTGGGGTTGGAGAATGCCTTCAGCACCTCCACGCACCCCGTTCCGTTTATGTCTCCTTGAGTGATTCCTATCTTTAGTTTTTCCATTTGTTTCCCTGATTGATTGTATGAGTGTGTGTATGTGTTTTGTCTGTCTTTTCCGTGTTGTGTCTGCCGCTGTCGGTGTGTTTTCAGTCTGCCACCTTCTCCACGTTCTCGTCGACAGGTATCGTGGTCTCGGCGTCAGCATCCGTTGCCTGTCCTGGCAGCTTTATGGTGTAGAGCGAAGCCTCCATCTGTCGCACGAGGTTGCGCTTGGCGCGGTCGGGCGAGTAGACGAAGATCTCTTCGACGATGACCTTCTGGTTGACGGTGTCCACACGTGCCTGCGACACATACGGACCGCCCATCATGTCCTTGGTGATCTTCCACAGTCCGCGTGCCTCAAACACGTAGGTGCCGTTCAGCATGTATGCCTTGCAGTTGGTCAGCAGGCTGTCGGTGGTCATGTG
>CAVHJI010000136.1:0-5143 GCA_963636255.1 Bacteroidaceae bacterium
GAAGCCATACATCTGTTTATTGAGGCTGGTATGGACGACAAGGTCAAGCTGCTTAAGACCTCCGGCTCTCTGTATACCACTTATTATAGGCTTGGTGATACCATTGACAATTATTACGGAGCATTGGTGCCAAGCACAGGTTTCCTCAAAGTGTTCGACATCGTCAAGTATTACGACGGACTGTTACTGCGTGTCCCTACAAAGGACAATCCGCAGAAGGTGGGCGAAATCGTCAAACAGGAGAAGATGCTAACGGCGTTTAAGGAGCACCTACAGTGGGATTATATTCTCCATATGGGCAATGTAGGCGATCTTAATGAAATCTGCCAGCGTGGATTGGCTGCGCAGGTAATCAATGTGGCTGAGGCTTTGCAGGAAAAGAAGATATCACAGATTGCCGATGCAATAGTACAACGAGGCAAAGATGGCGGACAGCCTGTCAGACTTGTGCTGATATCAGGTCCTTCGTCATCGGGCAAGACGACATTCAGCAAACGATTGTCTGTGCAGCTGCTTGCCAATGGCATCATCCCCTATCCGATATCGTTGGACAATTACTTCGTCAACCGCAACGATACGCCGCGCGATGAACAGGGACAGCTCGACTATGAATCGCTCTATGCACTCGACCTTGAACTGTTCAACAGTCAGATGAAGGCGCTGCTAAGAGGCGAGGAAGTGGAACTGCCTTACTACAACTTCAACACAGGCCTGCGCGAGTATCGTGGGGAGAAGCTGCGCATAGCAGACAATATGGTGCTCATCCTTGAGGGTAATCACGGACTTAATCCCGACCTTACGCCGCAGATTCCCGATGAGAACAAGTTCAAGATCTATGTCTCGGCTCTTACCACCATCTCGCTTGATGACCATAATTGGATTCCTACTACCGACAACCGTCTGGTACGCCGCATTATACGTGACTTTAATTTCCGGGGCTATTCTGCACAACAGACCATATCACGTTGGGCAAGCGTGCGTGCTGGTGAGAACAAATGGATATTCCCCTATCAGGAGAATGCAGATGTCATGTTCAACTCGTCCATGCTGTATGAGTTCGCAGTCTTTCGCTCACATATCGAGCCAATACTCAATATGGTGCGCAATGACTGTGAGGAGTTTGCTGAGGCGCATCGCCTGCTGAAGTTCATTAAGTACTTCACACCGATACGCGATGCTGAGATTCCACCAACATCTTTGATGCGTGAGTTTATTGGCGGCAGCAGTTTCAAGTATTGATACTTATGGTGCGTACTTCTTCTCTTTGCGTACGTCGTGTCCCTCATAGGCGCATATGGCCTCTATCCACTCTTCGCGTAATGGAATAGAGGCATGCCCGATGAGGTCGTAGGTAACCATGACTGAGGTGCCAATACACTTGACCTCTTGTGTGTCTGTGTCAATGACGCGTTGTGCCAATGTGAAGCTCTTGGTACCGATGGCGGTTATGGCTGTTTGTACAGCTATGTGGTCTGTACCATGAATCTGTGATAGGAAGTCTGCCTGTACATGTACTGCGACGATGCCAATCTCAGACCAGTCGACATGCGGACAGATGGTCTGGAAGTAATCGCTCTTGCCAAGGTCGTAGAATGAAAAGTAGACCTCGTTATTGACATGACCGAAACGGTCAACGTCGTTCCAGCGTAGCTGTACCGGTAGAGTATGGTGATAGGTGATGTTGTCACTTGGATTTTTCATGGGGCTATATCTCTTTAATGGCAGCAAAAATACTACTTTTGTGAGTTAAAGCATTGTGCAAGTGTGAAACAATGGGATTCTCGCACTTGAATTGTGCCTAAAGCTAAAAGAAATGAACAAGATTGAACATAACGGCAAGAGAAGCACCCGAAGCAAGGTTGCGTCATCTCGTGATGGCAGGAAGGAGATGCCTGTACGTCCACAGCAGACTCCCGTACAGCAGAAAAGAGTACCAAAAAGCTATATGGAAGATGTGCGTCGTGCGTGTGAAGTGATGAGTCGTGGCGGTGTGATACTGTATCCTACAGATACCATTTGGGGTATTGGATGCGATGCCACCAATGAGGAGGCCGTGCGCCGTGTGTATGAGATAAAGAGAAGACAGGACAGTAAGGCGATGCTGGTGCTGACGGACAGTGCCGTAAAGCTGAACTACTATGTCAAGGATGTGCCGCGTGTAGCATGGGACTTGATAGACGTTGCCGATAAGCCGCTTACCATTATATATGATGGTGCACGAAACCTGGCCCCGAATCTGTTGGCTGAAGATGGCAGTGTGGGCATACGCGTCACGAACGAACCATTCTCGCAACAGTTGTGCCGTCAGTTCCGCAAGGCCATCGTGTCGACATCAGCAAACATCAGCGGTGAACCTTCACCACAGAACTTCAGTGAAGTGAGTGAGGAGATACTTCAGGCGGTGGACTATGTGGTGACGGTTCGGCAGAAGGAAAAGACTGCAGCCAAGCCGTCGAGCATTGTGAAGTTGGGCGCTGGTGGTGAGATAGAGATAATAAGGAAATAAGGTAACAATGGAAGAACCTGTAGTCAGGAAGACACGGATAGAACGGTTCATATTGTGGCGGCGTAGGAACATCAGCGACCGTCAGTTTGTGATGGTGCTCAGCTTCGTGGTGGGCATCGGATGTGCCTTGGCTGCATACATCTTGAAGTTGCTGATAGCATGGATACAGACGTTGCTGACGCAGGACTTCATCTCGTCGGGTGCCAACTATCTGTATCTGGTATATCCTGTGGTGGGCATATTGTTGGCAGGCTTGTTTGTACGCTTTGTGGTTAAGGACGACATCAGTCACGGTGTGACGAGGATCCTGTATGCCATATCACGGCGCGACAGTCTTATAAAGCGGCACAACATGTGGACGAGCATCATCGCCAGCTCCATAACCATTGGCTGTGGCGGATCAGTTGGAGCTGAGGCCCCAATCGTACTTACAGGTTCGGCCATAGGGTCAAACTTGGGACGTGTGTTTCGCATGCCGTCAGGCACGTTGATGCTTCTCGTTGGGTGCGGTGCTGCTGGTGCAGTGGCTGGAATATTCAAGGCTCCGATAGCAGGTGTGGTCTTCACTATAGAGGTAATCATGCTTGACCTGACCATGAATTCATTGATGCCGTTGCTCATTACGTCTGTGACTGCTGCCACGGTGGCATATCTTACCACAGGACAACAGGCAATGTTTGAGTTCCACATTACGGAGCCATTCGAGCTCGGACGCATCCCATATGTTATTTTGCTGGGTATCTTCTGCGGATTGGTGTCTCTCTACTTCACACGTGCTATGAATGCTACGGAGAATGTCTTTGCTCGGCTGAGAACACCACTGAAGAAGCTTATCGTCGGTGGTGTAATCCTTAGTGTGCTGATATTCCTCTTCCCGACACTCTATGGTGAGGGATACGACACCATAGGATTGCTGCTTAACGGGAACAGTAATGCCGACTGGGAGGCGGTGATGAACAACTCGCTGTTCTACGGACATTCCAATCTGCTGCTGCTATATCTGGGACTGATCCTGCTAACGAAGGTGTTTGCTTCGTCTGCCACAAATGGTGGTGGTGGATGTGGTGGTGTGTTCGCTCCCTCGCTGTTCCTTGGCTGCATCGCCGGTTTCATGTTCTCGCACTTTAGCAATGACATCTCGTTTACGACATACCTGCCTGAGAAGAACTTCTCGTTGATGGGCATGGCTGGAATAATGAGTGGTGTGATGCACGCACCGCTGACAGGTGTGTTCCTCATTGCCGAGCTTACTGGCGGCTATGACCTGTTCCTCCCGCTGCTGATTGTCTCTATCAGTTCATACCTCACTATCATCGTGTTCGAACCGCACAGCATCTACTCCATGCGTCTGGCAAAGAAGGGCGAGTTGCTGACACACCATAAGGACAAAGCCATACTGACGCTGATGAAGATGGAGAATGTTGTAGAGACAGACTTCAAGGAGGTGCATCCGGACATGGACTTGGGACGCATCATCAGCATCATTGCAGCATCACACCGCAACATATTCCCTGTTACCGACGATGATGGCAAGCTGCTGGGATTGGTATATATGGACGACATCAGAAAGGTGATGTTCCGGCAGGAACTGTACCACCGATACAAGGTAAGCCAAATGATGGCGCCACCGCAGTCGCGACTGCTGAATACCGATAGCATGGAAGAGGTGATGCGCAAGTTCGACCATACGGGAGCGTGGAATCTTCCTGTGACCGACGAAGACGGACACTATTTAGGTTTTGTGTCAAAGTCAAAAGTCTTCAACTCCTATCGTGGCATGTTGCTGAACCTGTCGACAGACTGACGACATCGCATCTAACGACTATTGAACAAAAGAATAGAGAAGTGGAAAAGGACTCTTTACGCATAGTATATCTCGGAACACCCGAGTTCGCCGTTGAACCATTGCGGCGGTTAGTAGAAGGTGGATATAATGTTGTGGGTGTAGTGACCATGCCCGACAAGCCTGCCGGACGCGGACATAAGTTGCAACCATCGGCTGTGAAGAGCTTTGCAGTGGAGCATAATCTGCCGTTGCTACAGCCCGAGAAACTGAAAGACGAGACTTTCTTAGACGCTTTGCGCCAGTGGAAAGCCGACTTGCAGATTGTCGTGGCATTTCGCATGTTGCCCGAGGTGGTATGGTCAATGCCTCGCTTGGGCACATTCAATCTGCACGCATCACTTTTGCCACAATATCGTGGCGCTGCTCCTATTAACTGGGCAATCATCAACGGTGATACGCAGACAGGCATCACTACATTCTTCCTGCAGCACGACATCGATACAGGTGAAGTAATCCAGCAGGTCAGCGTGCCAATCGGTGATACCGACAATGTCGGTACTGTGCACGACCGACTGATGATGCTTGGTGGAGATCTTGTGCTGGAAACAGTAGATGCTATCATTGCCGGAACAGTGAAAACAGTGCCGCAGGCAGCACTGGAAGATGGTACTCCATTGCGTCCTGCACCGAAGATATTTAAGGAGACATGTCGCATCTGTTGGAACAAGCCCGCAAGGACAGTCTGCAATTTGGTACGTGGACTGAGTCCATATCCGGCAGCATGGACGGAACTTCAGATTGCCGATGGTGCACCACAGAACGTCAAGATATTTCGTGTAGCACCATTAGAA
>CAVHJI010000137.1:0-5081 GCA_963636255.1 Bacteroidaceae bacterium
GTCCACAGCCTGTGTGGTACAGAAATACAGCGTCTTGCCATCGGGCGAGAAGGATGGGAAGGTCTCGAATGCCGTCTTCGAGCTAAGAGCATCACACGTCAGCAGTTCGTCCTTGTCAGTGTCATACACGTAGACATCCGAATCTACGTCATACACCTCCACATGTTGGTTGCTGTTGTTGTAGAAATAGCTTTGATAGAAGATATTGGTAGATGCAGCCACATACTTGCCATCACTGCTCCAGCTGGGGTATACAAGGTTGGCAATCATGTCGCCAGTCTTGGTATTTACCTTCTGTACCTGTCCGTTACGGACAAGCACTGTTCCATAGGCATCCTTGGCACGCATGTGAAACAACATCTTGTCCGGGTTCTGTGCAGGGAAGCTATGACAGTTCACGCAGTTATAGTCGGTCAAGCGGTTCTCGTATATCGCTGTCTCGTCAAACGTTTCAAGGTTGCGCTGATAGATGCCCATCACAAGCCATTGCTCGTAAGGCGGCAACAGGCGGTATGCCACATAAGGGTCGATGCTGTCGTCTGCCACATACATGCTGAACGGCTTATAGCCTGTCCACTGTCCGGCTTTCAGCTCTGCCACCGTAAATTCAACCTTACCACCCTTGTTGTTTGCAAGCAGTTGCTTCCATCGTTTCATAGGTATGTCCACTTCTCCGTCATCGCCCTTGACATCAAGCTGGAATGTTGTTCCGTCATCACCACACACTATGACACGTGTCTGATTGCTGGTGCTGACATTGAAGTTCATCGGTGCGATGTTGCATGGTATGGTCACATCGCGATAGTCGGGATAGATCGGGGCTTCCGCATCGGTCTGCTGTGCTATCTGTATGTCATTGCTGCCGCATGCCGCAAGCAGCACCGTGGCGGTAGCCATTAATATGATATGTAGTAGTCTGCTCATCATCTCGCCATTATTTTACGATGCCATACCAGAACGTATCTGTATATCCGCGCAATGCAGCCTTCACGTTTCCTCCACTACGACGTGCACCCAAGGTCTTCTGTCTGAAGTCTGCAAATCTGTCGAGTGTCTGCTGTGTCACACCATGTCCCAGACTGTAGTCTACATCTTTCTCTGCATAGCTGACCACAGCTTCCTGAAGACGTACGGGCAGTTCGGGAAGGATTGGCGTGCCGTAATACGTATCCACAAAGGCTTTTATCTGATTGAAGTCTTTCTGCAGCAACATGAATGCAATGAAATAGTCGCGTGCATTACTATTCTGCGGATTGGCTTCGAGGACTTTAAGCAAGTCATACATGACACCGCGCATAGACACGAACTCAGCACCATCTTGCGGCAGACCACGACGCATCATTCCGAGTTCGGCATCAGCTTCGACAGCTTCATCGTCATATAGGAACCGGCGATACTGCTTCGCCCATTCCTTATATGCATGTGTCTTCTCCAGCAGGCTCAGATATTTGTCTGCCACGGCATACTCACCACATATAAGTCGCGTCTTGATGAGTGTCTTCATCACAGTAGGATTACCATCCCTTATACCGACCTCAGTACCGAAGCCCAACTTCAATGCCTGCGACACCACACCCATACGGTAATACATCTGCGTGAACAGTATGTTCTCTTCGGTAAATGCTCCGAGAGAAGTCACCAGCGACCGTGCATCCCTCTGCGGGTATTTGAACAAGTCTTCCACCAACGTGCCTTTATGAGACAGCGCAAGATTCAGACAGTTCATGTGCAGATCGACGTTGGGATTGATGCTCTGGCACGACGTTATCTTGTCCCACTGCTCTGTGCTGACGTAGTGATATAACTCCTGCAACGTGTAGAAGTCTTTGTTCGTATTAGCTTTCGCCTTAATGGTGTAGACGGATGCTACACCGATAGCAATTACGACAAAAGCTGCACAACCGGCAAGCACACTCTTGCCGTGTATGAAGCTACAGCTCCAGAAGACGACCATCATTATCGGTACAGACAGCCACGCCAGTCCTAATGTCAGCGTCGGTTCTATGTAGTACTCATTGTATAGACCCGTGTAGAAGGCGGAAGCATGGTCTGCTATCCATCCGTTGGACACGCCCACGAAGCCAAAGACAAGTACTACGAGGATATACAGCAATCCCATATAGGCTTTCTGCCTCCTCGTCAGTACGTCGAAGAGCAATGCGCAGACGGCAAAGAGCAAGGCAACAGAGCCGAACAGAGGATAGAGCAATGCTGTTGCTGCGAGCCCTACAATACTCCTTATTATATAGTGGTACGTAGAAACGGCAGAATACAACCAAAGAAAGACAGCCGCAGCCAGCATAGCTACCATGCCTGCATAAAGTGCATCGGTGCGCTGCAGATATATGTTTTCTATGAGTACGGGCATAAAAGTCAGCGGCAACAGGTACTTGGCTTTGGATATGCCCAAGAGGAACAGACAAAGGAAGAACGCAGTCAGACCGCCAATCACTGCAGTTATCAAGGCTCCCATATAGGAATCGGCAAAGAACTGTATCAGGGACATCGATACTACAGTAGCCAGTCCGCCGAATGCATTAAAGCGTGTAGCAATGTAGCTCCAGTCTTGGAGGAATATCTGCTGCTGTTCACGATAGTAATAGGAGAACTCCTGTGTGGCCTGCAGATGCAGGAAGAGCAGCACCGTGAAAACAATTGTTATAGCTGTAACAAGTATCTTATCTATTCTCGACATTTCCCCGTGGTCTGACCGTCTATCGGTATTCTTTTTTGCGTCTTTCACTTATCAATTGCGCAAACTTACGAAAAAAAGCGGCGCACTAATGAAAAGCCCTCCCAATATCTGTGATAAATAAAGATAATAATAACGACAGAGGCACACCGTTTCGCGGCGTGCCTCTGGGTTTTACCGACTTATTCAAGTCGGGGTTATTGAAGGATTACTTCCATGCTTCGTTCTGAACGAGACGGCCTTCTGCTGTCTGGATTTCTGTCAAAGGAATTGGGAAGTATGTGTAACGTACGTTAGCAACATTGGTGAACTTAGGCAGATAAGCCTTCTCGTATGTGAAGTAAGCGTTCATCACGTCTACGATCTCACCCCAGCGGGCGATGTCGAACCAACGGTGGCCATCCATACCGAACTCTGCACGATACTCGCGCTTCAGAGCTGTTGTAGCCTCGGTAGCATTTGCAAACGAAGTGTACAGACCCAAGCGATAGTTGGCAACAGTGTTGGTAACAGTTGTGCCAGCGACCTTATTGTCGAAGGTATAGCCTGTCGGGACAGTCAGACCTGCATTCTCATAATAGCTTTCATTGCCTGCAGTTGTGTAGACGCTGTTGGCAGCACGCTTGCGCACCTGGTTGATATACTTCAACGCTGTTGCAAGGTCGTTCTCGTGGATAGCTACCTCAGCACGCCACAACAGAATGTCGGCGAAGCGGATAACGTGGAAGTTCTTTGCAGAAGAAGCGACAGCTGTTGCAACTGACGTTGCACCACGGTCTGCAATCTTCGGAAGGTTCTTCTTGTTCATGTAGAGACCACCATTGGTGTAGTCACGTACCCAACCGTTAGTCGATACAGGCACACCATAGTCCAGGAAAGGAACACCGAAGCGACCTGCAGCAACATCAAGACGCGGGTCAGTATAGGTAGTCAAGTCAGATTCAACGTTACCACCGACCATCTGTGTCAGAGGCTCCTTGCTCTGGTAGTCAGCAGCTGGCAGACCGTTGGCATCAACTATGTAGCTGTTGACAAACTCGTATGTAGGCTGATAGAAGCCCCAACCACCGAGACCAGATGCACCGGGCTGTCCGATAGCCGGAGTGTAGCTGATGGCGTTGGTGTTGGTTTGAGTACCGCTGATAGTCAGCTGAACATCAAACACGTCCTCGCCTGTCCAGTCAGAAGTGTCGGCATCCCACAGGTCTGCATAGTTCTCAGTGAGTTTGTATGCCATGCCACGTGCGTTCTTACCTTTTGTGATGATGTCATCAAGCAGAGACTTGCACTCTGCCCACTTGTCAGCAGTTGCATTCTTGCCATCGTATGGAGAAGACCAGTACAGATAAAGCTTTGCCAGCTCAGCCTTAGCCATCCATGATGTAGCACGACCGCTTTCTGCTTTTTCCCATGTCTCAGGAAGAACTGCAATGGCATCCTTCAAGTACTGCTCTACATTGCTCCAGATGTAAACATAGCTTCCGCTCTCGTTAACATTGCTTACCTGCGGGTCGGTAGAAGCCTGATATTGCTCCAAAGTTACATCGGGAATGGCAGCACCGAATACACGGATACCTTCGAACAGCCATACTGCCTTGATGAACTTTGCCTGTGCCTCAATCAGAGCCTGCTGCTCAGGAGAGATTGTTCCGGCAGCGCCCAACTTCTGGGCTACATCTATCACGTTGTTGCAACGCTTGACAGACTCGTAGACAGCGGTCCACTTTCCGAGAACGTAAGAGTTTGACGTATTGATAGCATAAACTTCAAACTGAGTCAAGTCTGACTGGTCAGAAGACTGCGAACCCTTGTTGGCATCTGCACCGGCGATATCACCGAAAGCATAGTTACTCAACGACGCTGCACCCATCCAGTGTGCCTGGTTCATGTTGTTGAAAGTTGAATATGCAGCTGTCAGCAGGTAGTCGACACCCTCTGTAGTGGTGAGAGTTCCTTCACTCACTGCACCTACAGGATCAAGCTCAAGGAAGCTGTCACCGCAACTTGTCATCGACAGTGAGCCAAGAGCCAATGCTGAATATAATATTGCTTTTTTCATATTGTGTCTTAGTATTAATTTGTTAGTTAATCGTCTTGAGCTTATTCTAAAGAAGGGAGGCCGGCTGTTTCACCAGCCTCCACTTTTTTATATAACACTCAAATCCTCTTGTTTAGAAGTCAATGTTGACACCGAACAGATACTGACGCGGCATACCGTACGAACCGTAGTCGACACCCTTCATCAAGTCATTGGAGTTTCCATAACCGTCGTCTGAACGAACTTCAGGATCAAGACCGTCGTAACCGGTGATGGTGAAGACGTTGCTCAGCTGAGCGTAGAGACGAATGCGGCTGAAGCCAATCTTGCTGACAATCTTCTTCGGCAGTG
>CAVHJI010000138.1:0-5058 GCA_963636255.1 Bacteroidaceae bacterium
GTTGGGGTGAGGCTCTTGGCTTGAGAAGTATATTCCATTTGCCTGTACAGTATAATGTCTTAGCCTCTGAAGTATATTATGCTGGCTCATACTAAGGCTTGCAATATTCGTACCAAGGTTTGCAATTATCATACCAAAGCTTGGTATGATAATTGCAAGCTTTGGTATGAGGATATCAGATAACTTCCAGGGTGAAGTCAATTACTTGTAAGCGTCTACGAGGATATACTAATATGGCTTAGAAGCTGCTTGGCGTCATATTCTGATTTAGCTTGTCAGATTTTTCCGGTTATGTTACTGACCCACTTGTCGATTTTTGTGCGACACGATTAAGGTCTCTGGTCACACGATTTATAACTCTTTCTTGAACTGCAGTCGGCAGAGACGCTTGCCGGTCTCGGTACGGAATATCCTTTCTATTATGGTGTCTACACTGTCGGCAGGCATATTGTCCTCGAGTATGTTGACGAGAAAGTCCGCCTCGACCAGTATCTGATAGTCTATGCCGAGTATGTTGCTGTAGGTGTGATGATGCCCTACAAGGTAGCAGACACGATCTACATCACTGCTGTCAACGCCAAGGTCTGTCAGCATCTGTCGGGCATAAGCCGGACCAAGTTCTTCCTGGTGCTGTCCGCTGCAGTCACCGTACCTGGCTTCTGACGGGTGGATGCCTATGTCGTGGACCACTGCTGCCATCTCAGTAACCATTTGTGTGTGGGCATCGACATGCTCCATCCGTGCTATTAGTTGAGCGAAGCGGTGTACCTTAAGGAAGTGTTGTATGCGCATGGCATCACCCTTGTCGAACTCGACCATAGCCATGGTCAGTCTGTCTATCAGTTCTGTTGTACCGTTCATAGTCTTATACTCTCTTTACATCCGCAAAAGTAAGAAAAACGCATTGTTACCGGCATTATCGCTACCTTTGCACTCGGAAACGAACAAATACCACATTCTATTATGAAAAAGAACACACTTATGATAGCAGCTGCTATCGTGTTAGGATCGTGCAACCAAGCAAAACAACCAGTAGAGACCGTGCAAGAGGGACATGATGCCCTGCGTGCCGCACTCAATGAGATTCAGGAAGACTCGACACTGAGCGACGCTGAGTTCGAGACTGCCTACTATGGTGTAGTAGCAGAGTTTTACGATCGTCACCAGCACGACAGTCTGGCTCTTGAACTCTTCAACACGTTGGTCAACAATGTGTGGGACAACACAACGGCACAGGCCAACTATGCCAAAGCCGACACACTGGTACAGAACAATGAACGCGTGCAGCACTACATGCGGCTGTCTGAGGCACGTGCCAAGACGAGTGCCGGTGCTACATATGTGGACATAGCTGGACCAGACGTGCTCGACGACAGCAAGCAGCTGAGCATAGCATCGACACTCACTGACGGCAAGCCGGTACTCTTGGACTTCTTCGCATCATGGTGTCCTCCATGCCGCCGTGCCATCAACAACGAGTTGCCTGGACTGAAGGAGAAGTACAGCGGCAAGCTGAACATCCTCGGCATTGACGTTTGGGAGAACAAGAAGGAAGATATAGACAAGGCCATGGGCGAGTTGCCTATCACATGGCCGGTGATTTACACCGGCGGACGCGACAACTCCCCAGCCTACCAGTATGGTGTGCAGTCCATACCTACCGTGGTACTGCTGTCTGCTGATGGAACCATCCTTGCCCGTTCGCATTCGCTCGACGATATCATGCCCGAACTAGAGAAGGCAGTAGAGGAGTAATCGGTCGTGGAAAGCGGAATAATTCGTTTTCTCTTTTGACGGAAGAAATAAAATGGCCACATTTGAAGTCCAGATTACAAATATGGATCGAAACACGATGGAAGATTACAAGAGAAAAGACACTGCAAGCACAGCTGACAAGGAGATTGTGTTCTCCCAGACGGTGAAGGCAGGGAAACGTATTTACTACCTTGACGTCAAGAGAAACCGCAAAGGCGAACTGTTCCTGGCAATAACAGAAAGCAAGAGGAAGACCGGTGGAGACGAGGGTGATGCACAGGTGAGCTTCGAGAAGCACAAGATATTTCTCTATCACGAAGACTTCGACAAATTCATGCAGAGCCTGAACACTGCCGTAGACTATATAAAGGAGTCGCAACCCGAGACAGAGAACTTCCGCTACAGCCGTGACAATGACAGTGAGCCGAAGACAGATGACACATACAGCAGCCATGTTGCCGACGGCAGTGACAGTGGCAGCACAGACGACATAAAGATAGATATCGAATTTTAGATGCACGAATGCTTGCAACTTAGCGGGGAATCAGTAACTTTGCACCGCTTTTTTGCGACGCATAGGGTTGTGCTTAGAGAAAGCACACCGTGTGATGGTGAATTAAGCAACAAAGACAACTTAATTTTAGAGTAACACAAAAAAACAAGCAAAGAAATGAAAAGCTATGAATTGAAGGGTACATCGAGAGCTATTGCTGAGCGCTCAAGTGACCAGGCTCGCGCACTGAAGGCAATGCGCAAACAGAACAACATTCCCTGCGTAATCTACGGTGGAGAGAAGAACATCAACTTCTCTGTTGCATTTGAGGATGTACGCAAGCTCGTCTACACACCCCACATCTACGTGGTTGACCTCTTCATCGACGGAGAGAAGCACAATGCAATCCTTAAGGAAATTCAGTTCCACCCGGTAAAGGACACAATCCTGCACATGGACTTCCTGGAGATCAACGAGGAGAAGCCTATCGTAATGGAAGTTCCTCTGAAGCTCGTGGGTCTTGCTGAAGGTGTAAAGAGCGGTGGTAAGCTGCAGCAGAGCATGCGCAAGCTGAAGGTTAAGGCTCTCTACAACGTTATTCCCGAGAGACTCGACATCGACATCACCGACCTGAAGCTGGGCAAGTCCAAGAAGATTGCAGACCTGAGCTTCGAGGGTCTGGAGCTGATCAACCCGAAGTCGGCTGTCATCTGCTCTGTAGCTGCTACACGCCAGACGGCTACTGCCGCTGCTGAAGCTGCAAAATAAGCAGAGCTGACGATTCCTCCTCCTCCCCTATCGAGGGAGAACGGAGAAGGACACACACTTATAAAAGGATTTTAATGCGGATTAGCGCAGCTGCGGATGCCGAATCAAAAAAAGGCTCCGACGAGAAAAAGCTGCATAGTCCGCATTAAATGTTGGTAGACACCGGCAGACAGACACACAAACAAAGTCACAAGAGAGCAAGGAGAAAGAACATGAAATACTTGGTTGTCGGATTGGGAAACATCGGTCCTGAATATGACAAGACACGTCATAACACAGGATTCATGATTGTGGACCACTTCGCAGAGAAAAACAATGCACCCGAATGGCAGGACCGCCGTTACGGCTTCGTGAACAACGTCTCGATTAAGGGACGACAGATTGTGTTGCTGAAGCCGTCGACCTACATGAACCTGAGCGGCAACGCCGTGCGCTACTGGATGCAGAAGGAGAACATCGAGATAGAGAACCTGCTGATAGTGGTCGATGACCTGGCACTGCCGGTGGGTGCACTGCGTCTGAAAGGTAAGGGCAGTGACGCCGGACACAACGGACTGAAGCACATAACGGCGACGCTCGGCACAGAGAACTATGCACGACTGCGGTTTGGTATCGGGAATGACTTCCCACGCGGAGGACAGGTGGACTACGTGCTGGGACACTTCACAGAGGAAGACTGGAACATTCTGCCCGAACGCATGGATACGGCGGGAGAGATGATAAAGAGTTTCTGCCTGGCTGGACTGACGCTGACCATGAATCAGTTCAACAAGAAGTAAGGAACAGCACAGAAAAATAGAGGATACGGAGACAATCGGAGATGGCAACAGCGAGACTTGACAAATGGCTTTGGGCTGTGAGGCTGTTCAAGACACGCAGCACAGCAGCAGAAGCATGCAAGAAAGGACGCATCAGCGTGAATGGTGCACAGGCAAAGGCTGCACACACAGTGAAAGTGGGCGACGAGGTCAGCGTGCGCAAGCCGCCAATCACATACACATTCCGCATCAAGCAGGCCATTGAGAAGCGCATAGGAGCAAAGTTAGTGACAGAGATGCTTGACAACATCACGTCTCCCGACCAGATGGAAATCTTGGAGATGAGCAAGATAAGCGGATTCGTGAACCGTGCCAAAGGCACAGGACGCCCCACGAAGAAAGACCGTAGGGAGCTTGAGGACTTCACGCAACCGGTGTTCTGGGGGGACATAGACCTCGACGATGATGCTGACGGCGATGACGTCATTGATGGAGATGATGACGACAGCATGGAATAAATCGCTATCTTAGCAGTCCGCATATAAAGGTATACTCATATATATATATAAGGTGTACTCATATATATAATAAGAAGAGAGGTATGGCAGAGAAGAAGATCAAGTGGGGATTCATTGGTTGTGGCGAAGTGACCAAATATAAGAGCGGACCGGCATTTCAGAAGATTGAGAACTCTGAAGTGGAGGCTGTGATGAGCCGCGACCTGTATAAGGCACAGGCATATGCCGAAGAACGCGGCATCGCCAAATGGTATGACGACGCATCAAAGCTGGTGAACGACCCCGATGTGAATGCTGTCTACATAGCCACTCCCCCATCGTCGCACGCCACCTATGCCATCATGGCCATGAAAGCCGGAAAGCCGGTGTACATTGAGAAGCCTATGGCAGTGACCTACGAAGAGTGCTGCCGCATAAACCGCATATCGGAGGAGACGGGAGTGCCCTGCTTCGTGGCATACTATCGCCGCTATCTGCCTTACTTCCAGAAGGTGAAGCAGCTGATTGACGACGGAGCAATCGGTACGGTGATGAATATCCAGATACGCTTTGCCGTACCGCCACGCGACTTGGACTACAAGAAGAACATGCACCCCTGGCGTCTGCAGCCCGACATTGCAGGCGGTGGCTACTTCTACGACCTTGCACCGCACCAGATAGATATGATTCAACACATCTTCGGACTGATCCTCGAAGCATCGGGATTCAAGAGCAACCGCGGTGGACTGTATCAGGTCGAAGATACCATAAGCGGATGCTTCAAGTT
>CAVHJI010000139.1:0-5034 GCA_963636255.1 Bacteroidaceae bacterium
GCTCTGCACTGAGTGCCGTATCTTCAGCCTCAACGACCTTATACTGTGAGTGGCGTGCCAGGAACTCACGGCATTGCATCAGTGCGATGGGATGTGAGTTGACCTCATGAATGTCCTCCCATGACTCGTCTGGCAGGCATACGAAGCTATGCGTTATGCGCAGCTTATGCTCGCCCACAATCTGCACACCACTCTGTCGCAGCAGTTCGTTGTTATGCAGCAAGCTGCCAGCAATGGTATTCTCTATAGCGAGCATACCTACAACAGTGCTGTCGTTGTGCATCGCCGTGAAGATGTCCTCGAACGTGGCGCAGCAAATCAGCTCAATGTCTTCGCCCTCGAAATACTGATGGGCAGCAATGTCGTGGTACGATCCGCGTGCGCCCTGTATGGCTACTCTCTTCATTTCTCCTTATCTTTCCTTTCGTTGTGTTGGAAATGAAAAATCCCGCCTCACACATTGTGTGGAGCGGGATTCACATATCGTTGTTTTTGTTTTTCTTCTTCAAGTCCTTAGCGTCACCGACACACGCAAACTCCCGCTCTCACTTCTTGGCTAAAAAAGTAAAAGTAAAAGTAATACACGTATGCAAACAATGACTTCATGGGTCTGTCTCTTTGGTCTTAGTCTGTTGCAAAGGTAATCATTTTATTTAACGTGCAAGGTTTTGCACAATAAAATTCAAAAACGATTGAATGGAACAAGCAAATTGCATAGATAGTATGAACGTTCAACCATAGATCCTATGGACGTACAGCCAGAGATTACTTGGACGTACGTCCATGGAGGCGCTGATATAGAGCCGGTTAGACGGTACTTTGCGACTTACAGTCCGAGTATGTCGGTCTTCCTTATCGACTGCGAGGCATCGGGTATGGCGGCATTGGCGCTATCGGCTGCCGTTGCCTGTAGCTTCCGTGCAGTCTCCTCATCGCTTGCAGCACCAGCTTCGTCGCCTGCAAGCCTGCGGATGGCAGCTCTCTCGGTATATGCCTCTGCAAAGTCTGGGCTGAGGTCGATGGCTTCGGACAGCAATGCCGATGACTCTTCAGTGCGTTGCAGTGCCACTAACAGACGTGAAAGGTCGGTGTATGCCTGTCGGTTGAATGGGTTGAGGTCCAGCACACGACGGTATGCCTCCTCAGCTTCTGCCGTCTTGCCAGTCTGCGACATTACACGTGCCTTCAGCATCATGGCGTTCTCATCGCCGTCGGATATGGACAACACAGCCTCCGCATCGGCAAGAGCAGCATCAGGCTTATTGTTGTCGGCATACATCTCACCACGCAGAAGTAGTGCATCAGCAAAGGAGTCTTGCAGACCGATGGCTGTCGTGAGGTGCTCTATAGCCTCATCAGTCTTGCCAAGCGACCGCTTTGCCCTGCCCATGATGTAGTGTGTGCGTGCATTGTCGGGTGCAATGGCGAGTGCATCATCGAGCACCTGCTCCATGTCGGAGTAGTTTTCAAGGATGTAGTAGACGTTGCCCAGAGTGTTGTGAGCATCTGTAACCTCCGGCTGCAACTCAATCATGCGGCGCAGTGGACCGACAGCATCTTCCACATGATTGGTGGTTATGAGCAGGCTCGACAGGAAGCCCAGTGTCTCGTAGTCCTCCTTCAGCCGCAATGCTTCCTCAAAGCACTTGCGTGCATAGTCGAAGCGGTTGATGCGTTGTGCACGCACGCCGTCATACTTCAGCACATCGAAATCCTTCTCTGTCTGCTTGCTGCGTTGTTGCTCGGGTGTCTGTTGTCCCGAGCCGAATAGTGATGATAGAAATCCCATATATCTTCGTAGTTTTTGTTTTCGTTATGTCACGGGCTTGTCTGCCTACGGCTCTCCTTACGCCTCACACGCCCGAGCCCTTGCCAGTGTCATGTCTGTGCAGTCGCAAGCAGTTGTCACACTGTCCGCAGTCGTGCGGGTTGTCCTCGCCGAAGTAGTTCAGCAGTATCCGACTGCGACAGGCAATGTCGTTGCCTGCATAGTCGAGCATGGCATCGATATGCGACTTCAGCCGTTCGCGCCTGTCTTCGTAGACCGACTTGGATATGACAATGTCGCCAGTCTCTACGCGCTCGCGCGCGTATATTATATAAGGAGTAGCATCGCGGGGAATGTAGCTCACGATGTTGCGGCTGGAGAGATTGAGCAGTCTGTTGTAGATGTCGTTCCGGTCCAGTCCCGTGCGTGCCGACAAGAGCTCTTCCTGTATGGGCACATAGTCGGCAAACAGTCCGGTGTATGTTCGCAGTATCGTCTGTATCAGTCGCTCGGTGTTGGGGTCATCGTCGTTGAGACGATACAGCTCATCCTTGCGCAGCAGGAACATGAGTGTCGACGTGCTGCGCATCTCTTCGCCATATTCCAGATAGCCTGCCTGCGTCAGCAAGTTCAGTGCACTGTCCACCTGTATCGGGAAGAAGTGGAACTTAAGGCAGAAGTCGTTGATGTCGAACTTCTTGACACAGCCATAGCCATCGCCCATAGCCATCTGGTAGTAGTACTGCAGCTTCTCGTACACGCTCAAGACATATTCTCTCGGCGGGAATGTGTTGTCTATCCGTCGTGCCACAGAGGTACGGTCTGCCTTACTGAAGAGCAGCACGGCATATGCCTTGTTGCCATCGCGGCCTGCACGTCCCGCCTCCTGGAAGTATGCTTCTATGGAACTGGGCAAGTCTGCATGTATCACCATGCGCACGTCGGGCTTGTCGATGCCCATGCCAAAGGCGTTCGTTGCCACCATCACACGCGTCTTGTCGTTATGCCACTCGCGTTGCCTCAAGTCCTTGGTCGCATCGTCCAGTCCTGCATGGTAGAATGTCGCACTGATATTGTTCTTCTGCAGCCATTCTGCAAGTTCGCGCGTCTTCCTGCGACTGCGTGTATATACTATTGCACTGCCGGCCACACGTTGGAGTATGTGCACCATCTCGCCCTCCTTGTCCTCTGTGCATCGCACCACATACGCCAGGTTGCGGCGTTCGAAACTCATGCGGAACACGTTAGGTTCCTTGAAGTGCAGACGTTCCTGTATGTCCTTGACCACTTCGGGTGTGGCTGTAGCCGTCAGTGCAAGCACCGGCACTCCGGGCAGCATGTCGCGTACAGTGGCAATCTTAAGGTATGCAGGGCGGAAGTCATAGCCCCATTGCGATATGCAGTGGCTCTCGTCGACGGCAATCAGACTCACGTGCATGTGCTCCAGCCTGATGCGGAAGCCTTCGGTATCGAGACGCTCGGGCGATATGTACAGGAACTTATAGCCGCCATAGATGCAGTTGTCGAGTGCTGTCAGCATCTCGCTACGGCTCATGCCTGAGTATACTGCCGTGGCTTTGATGCCTTTGCGGCGCAGGGCTTGCACCTGGTCTTTCATCAGTGCAATGAGCGGTGTGATGACAAGACACAGGCCGTCCTTTGCCAGTGCAGGTACCTGAAACGTGATGGACTTGCCACCACCCGTAGGCATCAGGCCCAGTGTGTCACGCCCCGCTCCTATGCTGCGTATGATGTCCTCCTGTATGCCACGGAATGCATCGTAGCCCCAGTATTCCTTCAGTATCGGCAGATAGTCTGTCGTTGCTGCCGCTGCTGACGTCGTCGTATCAGCCTTGGTCTCCACGCTGTGTCAGCTTGGCTTTATGTCCTCAATCTGCAGCTGCACCTCACCGTGCTTATGGGTGTTCTCCTCGATGGTGTAGCAGATCTCGAACGAACGTTTCGTCTTGATGTACTTGGCGCTTGCGCTCTGCCCGAAGGCGATGCCGTTCATGACCTTGCCCGACTTGTTGTCGACCAGCTCCAGCTTTATGTGTTCCTGATCACGTCCCACAATCTTGCTTGTGCCGTAGTCGTAGACATTGTGTGTGCAGAACACGGGCTTGGGATTCTCAGGTCCGAAGGGGCTGAATCTCTTCAGGTCTGCAAAGAACTTCGGCGTTATGTCCTTGAAGTCGATCTCTGCATTGATGTCAATCACGGGGCTGGTCTGTTCCTCCAGTATGTGTTGCTCCACATACTCCTCGAAGCGTCGTGAGAACTCCGCAACATTCTCCACCTTCATCGACAGGCCTGCAGCATACGTGTGTCCGCCGAAACTCTCAAGCAACTCGCGACAATGCTCCACAGCCTTGTACACATCGAAGCCCGACACCGAGCGTGCCGAACCTGTCGCCAGGTCGCCTGCACGTGTCAGCACCACCGTGGGACGATAGAACACCTCGGTCAGTCTTGATGCCACGATGCCTATCACCCCCTTGTGCCATGCCTCGTTATAGAGCACTATGGCACGCATGTCCTTCAGTCCCTCCAGCTTGTCGACTATCTGGTTTGCCTCTTCGGTCATGCTCTTGTCGAGGTCCTTGCGTGTCTCGTTGTAGAGGTCTATGCGGGTCGCCTTCTCCAGTGCAATGGCGAAGTCCTTCTCGGTCAGCAGGTCGACTGCCTCTTTACCGTTCTGTATTCTGCCCGAAGCATTTATGCGCGGACCAATCTTGAACACGATGTCGCTGATGCTTATCTCCTTGTCTGACAGTCCGCAGATGTCGATGATTGACTTCAGTCCTACACTGGGATTGCTGTTCAGCTGTTTCAGTCCGTGGTATGCCAGTATACGGTTCTCACCGGTTATTGGCACGATGTCGGAAGCTATGCTCACGGCGCACAAATCCAGCAGCGGTACCAGGCGATGAAACTCAATGCCGTTGCTCTTGGCAAATGCTTGCATGAACTTGAAGCCTACACCACAGCCTGACAGATGTTCGAACGGATAGGTATTGTCCAATCTCTTGGCGTTGAGCACAGCAACAGCTGGCGGCAACACCTCGTCGGGAACGTGATGGTCGCAGATAATGAAGTCTATGCCTAACGTCTTGGCATAGCCGATACTCTCTACTGCCTTGATGCCGCAGTCGAGCACAATGACGAGGCTCACGCCCGTCTGTGCAGCGTATTCAATGCCCTTGCGGGACACGCCATAGCCCTCCTCATAGCGGTCGGGGATGTAGTAGTCGATGTTGGAGTAG
>CAVHJI010000140.1:0-1812 GCA_963636255.1 Bacteroidaceae bacterium
CGAACAGTGTCAGGGGCACGGCGTTCCGCAGTGTTTCAGGAAGAGACATAAAACATATCACATCATAAAATTTCTTTATGTACAACATCGTTCAATTAAACGAAAAGACACTAACTGAGTTGCGCGACATTGCCCGCGAAATGGGCATAAAGAAGGCCGACTCACTCGAAAAGGACAAACTTGTTTACGAAATACTCGACGAACAGGCAAGTGCCAGTGCAAGCAAGACAGCCACAAGCACCAAGCCCGAAGGTGAACCGCGACAGAAGCGCAAACGCGTGACCGTGAAGAGCGGAGTTGTCGACAAAGTGTTCACAGCATCGCAGGACGGCACAACCAAGCGCGAGGAGCACAAGGTGACCATCGTAAAGCCTGCAGCCAAAGAGCAGAAACAGCAGACACCTGCAGAACCGGCAGCAGAACCGACAGCGGCACCCGAGAACGCCACAGCACCTGCTGCACCTCAGGAGACACAGCAGGCACCGCAGACAGACAGCACTGCCGCACAGACACCAGTAGCCACAGAACCCAAGAAGCGCGGACGCAAGCGCTCTGCCCTGAAGCAACCCAACGCAGAAGATGTGGAGAAGGTGGCTGAACGCATAGCACAGAAGAATGCAGCAATGCAGAGCCTGAACGCAGAGGCAGCAGCCACGGCACCGGCAGCAGATGCTCCCAAGAAGCGCGGACGCAAACCCAAGAACGCAATAGCAGCACAGCCAGTGCCCGCCACAACAGGTGCAGACTTCGTGCCAATAGAAGATATGCCGTCAGACAAAGCCGAACTGCCCACCGACCTCATCGACAAGTTCGCAGCACAGAAGGCAGATGCCGACAATGCAACATCAGCCGACCAGCAGACTACAACAGCACAGCCTGCCGACGACAGACAGCGCAACAACGCACAAGCCAACAACGTACAAGCCAACAACGCCAACCACAACCACTTCGAGAAGAAGCCGCAGGAACGTCCGTATGAGTTCGACGACATACTGACCGGATGGGGCGTACTCGAGATAATGCCCGACGGCTACGGCTTCCTGCGTTCGTCAGACTATAACTACCTGTCAAGCCCCGACGATGTCTACGTGTCACAGTCGCAGATAAAGCTGTTCGGACTCAAGACCGGCGACGTAGTCGAAGGTGTGATACGTCCGCCCAAGGAGGGTGAGAAGTATTTCCCACTGGTGAAGGTACAGAAGATAAACGGTCTGCACCCCGACAACGTGCGCGACCGTGTGCCCTTCGAACACCTCACCCCACTCTTCCCCGACGAGAAGTTCACGCTCTGCCGTGGCAATGGACGCGATCCGCTGTCGGTACGTATAGTCGATCTGTTCACTCCTATCGGCAAAGGACAGCGTGCACTCATCGTGGCACAGCCCAAGACCGGCAAGACCACACTCATGAAGGACATTGCCAACGCCATAGCAGCCAACCATCCGGAAGTATATATGATGGTACTGCTCATCGACGAGCGTCCCGAGGAGGTGACAGACATGGCACGCACAGTGAATGCAGAGGTCATAGCTTCCACATTCGACGAGCCGGCAGACCGTCACGTGAAGATTGCCGGCATCGTGCTCGAGAAGGCAAAACGTCTGGTAGAGTGCGGACACGACGTGGTGATATTCCTCGACTCCATAACCCGACTGGCACGTGCTTACAACACCGTGGCTCCTGCATCGGGCAAGGTACTCTCCGGTGGTGTCGATGCCAACGCACTGCATAAGCCCAAGAGCTTCTTCGGTGCAGCACGCAACATCGAAGGCGGTGGTTCACTGACCATACTGGCAACGGCACTGACCGAGA
>CAVHJI010000140.1:1822-5009 GCA_963636255.1 Bacteroidaceae bacterium
AGACAGGATCGAAGATGGACGATGTGATATTCGAGGAGTTCAAGGGAACAGGCAACATGGAGCTGCAGCTCGACCGCTCACTCAGCAACAAGCGCATCTTCCCTGCAATCAACGTCGTACTGTCGAGCACACGCCGTGACGACCTGCTTCAGGACAAGACCACACTCGACCGCATGTGGATAACACGCAAGTTCATGGCAGACATGACGCCGCAGGAAGCAATGGAGAAGATAAAGACGCTCATGGAGAACACTCGCGACAACGACGAGTTCCTGATGGGCATAAACGGATAAAAAGGACACACTTAGAAACAAAACAGAGGCAAGAAGACCATGTTTGACAACTTAAGCGAAAGATTAGAACGCTCGTTCAAGATACTCAAAGGCGAAGGCAAGATCACCGAGATAAATGTTGCCGAGACGCTGAAGGACGTACGCAAGGCTTTGCTTGATGCCGACGTGAACTACAAGGTCGCAAAGACCTTCACCGACACGGTGAAGCAGAAGGCGTTAGGACAGAATGTGCTGACAGCCATCAAGCCAAGTCAGTTGATGGTGAAGATTGTTCACGACGAGCTGGCAACACTGATGGGTGGAGAGACCGCCGAGCTGAACCTTGGCAACAAGCCCACAGTGATACTGATGTCGGGTCTGCAAGGATCGGGTAAGACAACCTTCACCGGCAAGCTGGCACGTATGCTCAAGACGAAGATGAACCGCAAGCCACTGCTCGTGGCATGCGACGTCTATCGTCCTGCAGCCGTGGAGCAGCTCAACGTACTGGCACAGCAGATAGAGGTGCCCATGTACTCGGAGCCCGACAGCAAAGACCCAGTGAGCATAGCACAGCATGCCGTGCAGGAGGCAAAGGCGAAGGGCTGTGACGTCGTTATCGTCGATACTGCCGGTCGTCTGGCTGTCGACGAGGAGATGATGAACGAGATTGCAGCCATCAAGGCAGGTATCAATCCCGACGAGATTCTGTTTGTCGTCGACTCCATGACAGGACAGGATGCAGTGAACACAGCCAAGGAGTTCAACGACCGTCTGGACTTTACCGGCGTAGTACTGACCAAGCTCGATGGTGACACACGCGGTGGTGCAGCCCTGTCTATACGCACTGTAGTCAACAAGCCAATCAAGTTCATCGGTACTGGCGAGAAGCTCGAGGCTATCGACAAGTTCCACCCCGAGCGTATGGCAGACCGTATACTCGGCATGGGCGACATCGTGTCACTCGTTGAACGTGCCCAGGAGCAGTACGACGACGACATGGCAAAGAAGCTGCAGAAGAAGATACAGAAGAACCAGTTCGACTTCAACGACTTCCTGACGCAGATAGGACAGATAAAGAAGATGGGTAACCTCAAGGACCTGGCATCGATGATACCGGGTGTAGGCAAGGCCATCAAAGACATTGACATCGACGACAATGCCTTCAAGAGTGTGGAGGCAATCATCTACTCCATGACACCCGAAGAGCGCACACATCCTGAAATCATCAACGGCCAACGTCGCCTGCGCATTGCCAAGGGCAGTGGCACAGACATCCAGGAGGTGAACCGCCTCATCAAGCAGTTCGACCAGACACGCAAGATGATGAAGATGGTCACAAGCCATCAGATGGGTAAGATGATGCCGTCAAACCTTAGAAGAGGTAAATAAAAGAAGAGAGGACAAAGCATATATGACACTGATAGACGGAAAGGCGGTAGCTGCACAGATAAAGCAGGAGATTGCAGCAGAAGTGGAACAGATAGTTGCTGCTGGCGGCAAGCGTCCGCACTTGGCAGCCATACTCGTGGGTCATGATGGCGGCAGTGAGACCTATGTTGCCAATAAGGTAAAGGCATGTGAGGTGTGTGGCTTCAAGTCATCACTCATACGCTTCGAGGCAGATGTCACCGAAGAGCGTCTGCTCGATGAGGTACGCCGACTCAACAACGACGACGACGTAGACGGATTCATCGTGCAGCTGCCACTGCCGAAACACATATCCGAGCAGAAGGTCATCGAGACCATCGACTACCGCAAGGATGTCGACGGCTTCCACCCCATAAATGTCGGACGCATGTCAATAGGCCTACCCTGCTACATCTCGGCAACACCCAACGGCATCATGGAACTGCTACGCCGCTATGGCATCGAGACCTCAGGCAAGAAGTGCGTGGTGCTGGGACGTAGCAACATCGTTGGCAAGCCCATGGCAATGCTCATGATGCAGAAGACCAACCCTGGCGATGCCACAGTGACCGTATGCCACAGCCATAGCCGTGACCTGAAGAAGGAATGTCGTGAGGCAGACATCATAGTAGCTGCCATTGGTCGTCCCGACTTCGTGACTGCCGACATGGTCAAGGAAGGAGCTACGGTGATTGATGTAGGTACCACACGTGTGCCTGATGCCAGCCGTAAGAGTGGCTTCCGTCTGAATGGTGATGTCAAGTTCGATGAAGTGGCTCCCAAGTGTGCATACATCACTCCTGTACCTGGAGGCGTTGGCCCCATGACCATCGTATCACTGATGCGCAACACACTGTTGGCTGGTAAAAAAGCCATCTACAAATAAAAAAGCGGTGCAAAGGCTTGCACATTAAAATATTTGCTCTACCTTTGCACCGCATTTCAAGAGAGAAGTGCGCCATACATGGTGGCCGTAGTTCAGTTGGTTAGAGCGTCAGATTGTGGTTCTGAATGTCGTGGGTTCGAGTCCCACCTGCCACCCAACGAAAAGAATCCCTGTAGTCTCAACGACTATAGGGATTCTCTCTTTATGTGCCCGTATATGTTGTGTGTGTTACGTGTTATGTTAAATATGTCCGCTGAACTTAGACGGGTGCGCCGCGCACACCGAGGCTACCATGTCCGCTGATTACTTTATTATCCGCTGAACTTAGACGGAACTCAGACGGAACAACTCTGCTCAGATGCTACGTTGAATGTGTTATGTGTTATGTGACAGATGTTGAGGGGACTTGCAGCCTCGAAGAGGTTGATTATATGCATAACCCCTGTCTAAGCGAAGCGCAGACTGGGGTCCTAAGTGTCCTCCCAATCGTGCCTCGAAGAGGTACATACATGTGAGACATGTTACATGAAGCATGTTGTGTGTTATGTGTCACGTCTTAATTTGTCCGCTGAACTTAGACGGAATTTAGACGGAACATCTCTGCTCAAGTGCTACGTTG
>CAVHJI010000141.1:0-4848 GCA_963636255.1 Bacteroidaceae bacterium
CGTCTCTTGCGTCAAGCTCCGCACTCCGTGCCAGTATGTTTTGGGAGTCCTTTCCCTTGTTCGTTGGCGTCAAAATCTGTACTTTTGCAGCTGTTAAACGGGTGCCGGCAGTGCCGACACGAAAAGGATGCCCTCGAAATATGGAAAACGGAAAGATACGCTTCGGCATTATTGGCACAGGTAAGATTGTGGAGTGGATGTTGGCTGGTGCCAGCCACGACGCACGATTTGAGGCGACGGCGCTTTATTCGCGCACAGCGGAGAGGGCGCATGCGTTTGCCGAAAAACATGGCATAAGGCATTGCTTCACGTCACTGGAGGAGATGGCTTCAAGCGGTCTGATAGATGCGGTGTATGTAGCTTCGCCCAACTGTTGCCATGCAGAACAGAGCATCAAATGCATGGAGCATGGTCTGCACGTGCTGTGCGAGAAGCCTCTTGCAAGCAACGCACGTGAGGCAAGACTAATGGTTGACGCTGCACGACGCAACAACGTGACGCTGATGGAAGCAATGGTGGCGACGCTGGACCCGAACTTCGAGGTGGTGCGACAGCAGCTGCCGCGCGTGGGGACGGTGCGTCGCTATGTGGCAAGCTATTGCCAGTATTCGTCGCGATATGATGCGCTGAAGGAGGGAGAGGTGCTCAATGCCTTTCGCCCGGAACTGTCGAACGGAGCGGTGATGGATATAGGAATATATACGATTTATCCGATGATTGCGCTCTTCGGCAAGCCGCTGTCGCTGAAAGCGGACGGCGTGATGCTGCCGACAGGTGCCGACGGACAGGGAGTGGTGAACTTCGAATATCCCGGTATGAACGCAACGGTGATGTACAGCAAGATTGCAAACTCGTACCTGCAGAGCGAGATTCAAGGCGAAGCAGGCAACCTGTTGATGGACGACATTCATGTCATGCGCCACGTGACCTATATTCCGCGACCTGTGGCAGCATCGGGACGCGGCCCGGAGGAAGAACGTATCAGCGTGGGTGTGGAACTGGACAAGGACATCTATACTTATGAGATGACGCATTTCCTGGACCTGCTGGAGCAGGGCAGGAGAGAGTCGGACATCAACAAGCTGAAGACGTCGCTCAGCGCAATGGAGGTCATAGACGAGATTCGACGCCAACTGGGCCTCGTGTTCCCTGCGGACAAATGATGTCTCGGATGTTATCTGCAGAACTTGAAGCTTAGGACTTGGAACTTGGATAAGCGAATATGGTAGATCAGTATTCGCCACCGCCAGACTGCGCGTTGATGCATATATCCCCACCTTTTTTCTACTGCCCCCAATACACTTACGGGTACTGCCAAAATCAGTAAATTTGCTTAAAAAGAAGCGAAATTTTTGCCGTACGGAAAAAAGGCCGTACCTTAGCGTGGTTTTTCATGGATGTGAAAAGCCGTACACAGAAATTCATATTTATCTGACGAATGATAGATCAAGACAAGATAATAAAGGTAAACATTGAGGAGGAGATGAAGTCGTCGTACATCGACTACTCCATGTCGGTGATTGTGGCTCGCGCCCTCCCTGATGTCAGAGACGGATTCAAACCTGTCCATCGCCGCATTCTGTTCGGAATGATGGGCATTGGCAATACTTCGGACAAACCATACAAGAAGTCGGCACGCGTTGTCGGCGAGGTATTGGGTAAGTATCACCCGCATGGCGACTCATCAGTATACGGTGCACTGGTGCGCATGGCACAACCATGGGCAATGCGCTACACGCTGATTGACGGTCACGGCAACTTCGGTAGTATCGATGGCGACAGTCCTGCCGCAATGCGTTATACAGAGTGCCGCCTGCGTAAAGTGGGCGAAGACATGATGCAGGACATCGACAAGGATACGGTGGACATGCAGAAGAACTTCGACAACGAGTTGGACGAACCAACCGTACTGCCAACACGCATTCCGAGTCTGCTGGTGAACGGTTCGAGCGGTATTGCCGTAGGTATGGCAACAAACATGCCGACACACAATCTGCGCGAGGTGGTGGACGCCTGCGTGGCATACATCGACAATCCGGACATCACCATAGAGGAGCTGATGGAACATGTAAAGGCTCCGGACTTCCCCACGGGAGGCTTCATATACGGACTGAGCGGCGTGAGGGATGCCTACACCACAGGACGTGGACGCATCATAGTGCGCGGACGTGCGGAGATTGAGACAGGCGGAACACACGACAAGATTATAATCACCGAGATTCCATACGGCGTGAACAAGGCCGAGCTGATAAAGTACATAGCTGACCTTGCCAACGAGAAGAAGATAGACGGTGTGGCAAATGCCAACGACGAGAGTGACCGCGAGGGAATGCGCATCGTCATCGACGTTAAGCGCGACGCTAATGCCAACGTTCTGCTGAACAAACTCTACAAGATGACGCAGCTGCAGACGGCATTCAGCGTGAACAACGTTGCACTGGTGCATGGACGTCCACGCACACTCAACCTGAAGGAACTGATAAAGTACTTCATTGAGCACCGCCATGAGGTGGTGATACGCCGCACTAACTTCGACCTGAAGAAGGCACGCGAGCGTGCCCACATACTGGAAGGACTGATTATTGCCAGCGACAACATCGACGAGGTGATAGCAATCATAAAGGCTGCAAAGACGCCGGCAGACGCCATCAGCGGACTGATGGAACGCTTCGGACTGGACGACATTCAGGCACGTGCCATCGTTGAGATGCGCCTGCGTCAACTTACTGGTCTGTTGCAGGAGCAGCTGCATGCCGAGTATGAGGAGATTGAGCGACAGATAAAGTACTTCGAGGAGATTCTGACTAACGACGAGCTGTGCCGCAAGGTAATGAAGGACGAACTCATAGAAGTAAAGGATAAGTACGGTGACGACCGCCGTTCGGAGATTGTTATGAACCCCGACGAGATGAACCCTGAAGACTTCTATGCCGACGATGATGTTGTGATAACCATATCGCACCTTGGATACATCAAGAGCACTCCGTTGAGCGAGTTCCGCACACAGGGACGCGGAGGCGTAGGTGCTAAGGGAACGAACACACGCGAGACGGACTTCGTGGAGCACATCTATCCTGCCACAATGCACAACACCATAATGCTGTTCACACAGAAGGGCAAGTGCTACTGGCTGAAGGTCTACCAGATTCCGCAGGAGAGCAAGACCTCGAAGGGACGTGCCATACAGAACCTTCTGAACATCGACCCCGACGACAAGGTGACGGCATATCTGCGCGTGAAGAATCTTGACGATAAGGAGTTCAACGAGAACCACTACGTGGTGTTCTGCACACGCAACGGCGTGATAAAGAAGACACGTCTGAGCGAGTACTCGCACCCGCGTCAGGTAGGCGTGAATGCCATAAACATACTGGACGACGACAGCGTTATAGAGGTTCGTCTGACTGATGGCAACGACGAGATTATCGTAGCCAACCGCAACGGACGGGCAATACGCTTCAACGAGAGCAAGGTACGTGCGATGGGACGTACGGCAACAGGAGTGAAGGGCATGACGCTCGATGAGGACGGGCAGGACGAGGCTGTAGGCATGATATGCACCAAGCCTGGCAACGGCGAGAGCATCATGGTGGTGTCGGAGCAGGGCTACGGCAAGCGCAGTGACCTTGACGACTATCGCATAACAAACCGTGGTGCCAAGGGCGTACGCACGCTGAACATCACCGAGAAGACAGGCAAGCTGATTGCCATAAAGGCAGTGACCGAAGACAATGACCTGATGATCATCAACAAGTCGGGCATCACCATCAGACTGCGCGTTGCTGACGTGCGCATAATGGGACGTGCAACGCAGGGCGTCAGACTCATTAACCTGGAGAAGCGCGGCGATGAGATAGGATCGGTCTGCAAGGTAGACTCTGCACAGGAGGTTGAAGAACTGGAACAGGGTAGTGCCGAGGCAGCAGACAACAGTAACGTCGGTGACGATGCTCCACAACAGCAGCAGGAATAAACAGAGGAAAGTATAGCAAAAACAACAACATTAATTCACTATTTCAATTTTCAGATTATGAAGAAAGTATTCATTTCGATGGCTTTAATGCTTGCAGCAGGTACATCGTTTGCACAGGTCTCGGCTCTGAAAGAGGCAGACAAGGCTGTTGGCGGTGGCAACTACGCACAGATTGACCAGATGGTAGAGCAGGCTCTTCAGGATCCTACAGCAGCTTCTTCGGCAGAGGCATGGAACATGGCTGGCAAGGTCTATCAGAAGATTAGCTCTGAGCAGACAAAGCAGCAGGTGCTGCAGCGTCCGTTCGACACACTCGCTTTCTACAGCGCAGCAGTGAACATGTACAAGTACTTCTCGAAGGCAGACGAGCTGGCACAGCAGCCCGACGCTAAGGGAAAGGTAAAGAACAAGTACCGCAGCTCAATGGCTAACGCCCTGAAGGCAGAGCGCGGCAACCTCGTCAACGGTGGTATCTACTACTTCAACCAGAACACCGAGACAACAAACAAGCGTGCACTGCAGATGTTCGGCACATACGTCGACATGGCTGCGAGCCCAATGATGGAGAAGGAGAACTACGCTGTCAACGACACCAACCTGAGCCTCATTGCCTACTATGCCAGCCTCGCAGCTCTGCGTGTGAACGACTACAACGGCGTGCAGAAGTATGCTCAGATTGCAATGAACGACAAGGAGAACGGTGAGACCGCTGCCGAGCTGCTCATCGAGTCGTACAAGCAGCTGGGTCAGAACGACAAGTATGTCAACGCAATTCAGGAGGCTATCGCGAAGTATCCTACAAACACCACATTCTTCGCAAACCTCGTGGACTACTACACAAACAACAATCAGCAGGCTGAAGCAATGGCTTACAC
>CAVHJI010000142.1:0-4832 GCA_963636255.1 Bacteroidaceae bacterium
GGCGTGTGCCGTGCATGTTCTCGTTTGTGAGATAGGTATAAGCAGTTCCCTTGAAAGTGTTCGTACCCGACTTTGTGACTGCGTTGATACCACCACCGATGAAGTTAGACTGGCGTACATCGAACGGAGCGACTACGACCTGCATCTCCTCGATAGCATCTACCGATATAGGGCTTCCGCCACCAGGAAGGTCATCGCTAAGACCGAAGTTATTGTTGAAGTTGGCACCATCGACGGTGAAGTTGGTCGAACGTCCGTCACCACCGGAGAAGCCCATGCCATTGGCATAAGGAGACATGCGGGCAATGTCCTCAATGCTACGGCTCACTGTAGGCAGTGTTGTGATGGCAGCCTGATTGATATTGGTCGTTGCACCGGTTCTCTCCTGTGAGAACTTGGAAGCAGTTCCAGTAACGACAACCTCACCGAGCAACTCCGACGATTCAGAGATTTCAATGTTGAGGTTGTAAATCTCACCGAGCTGGAGAGTTACGTTGCTGAATGTACGGGTCTGGTAGCCTACGAAAGAGACTGTGACGGTGTACGGACCGCCAGTACGCATACCCTGAATGGCATAACGGCCATCAATGTTGGTGATAGATCCATAGACAGTTCCCGAAGGTTCGTGAACAGCCTGAACCGTAGCACCGATAACGGCCTCGTTGTTGTCGTCGACCACCTTACCACTCATGGCAGAAGTAGTGATCTGGGCTTGTGCGTTCACCGCAAGCAACAGTGTCGCCACGGTAAACAGCAGAAATCTTACTTTTTTAAACATAACAACTTTATTTAAGTAATAGAATCTTCTTCATGTCAAGCTTGCGCTGTGCACGGGCCATTCCCTTGAGTCTGTGCAGATGCTGCTTTTTGGCGGTGCAAAGGTATACAAAAAGACGTTACACAATGTTATAGCCACGGCTCTTTTGTATTACATCTGCGTTACATCTGCATCCTCCTCCTTCGTAGCAGCTGCAAGAGAGCCACTCTACCTGAGCTTCTGTGCAAGGAAGAAGCTGCATGTACGTGTCACAAGCAACAGCAACCCTGCAGCATGCATGAAGGCTACCATCCAGAATGCAAGTGTATAACCGAAGCTTTCTGCCACGACACCGCCGCACATGATGCCCAATCCTTGTCCCAGGTCCCACGATGTTAGTACAGTGGAGTTTGCCGTTCCACGCTCGTTGCTATGCGCCACATTTATCACCATGTTCTGACACGACGGATACATGTGTCCGTTGCCCAGTCCTATGAGGAATGCCGACAGGTAATAGCCTGCCATACTCGGGAAAGCCACGAAGACAAAGTAACCCATTGTGGCAATCACACTTCCCACAACTGCATTGTGCGTCAAACGTCCCTGACGCAATGACCTTGAACCATGCAGACGCGAGAGGATTAGTCCTACAGACAGTATCATGAAGAACATGCCGGTGCCGCCACTGATGCCTAAGCGTTCACGGCCATAGATTGCCAGATAGTTGCTGAGCACACCATAGCAGAAACCGAAGAACGCCAAGTTCAGTCCTATGACCCATCCACGCACAAGGAAGAAGCGGTCGAACGACAGCAGACTACCCTCACGGCTGACAGTGGGACGGACTTTAACCTTTATGGTAGAGCTGACGGCGAATCCTGCCAATGCCGACAGGAATGCCATCCAGAACAGGATGTCGAAATTATGGGTGTAGTGATAGACATACACGCCTATGGTCGGTGCAATGGCTGTTGCCAAGTTATTGCTCAGACCATAATATCCTATGCCCTCATTGCGTCGCGATGCCGGAAGCACGTCAATCGCCACAGTGCTGTTTGCCACTGTCGATGCACCAAAGGGAATGCCGTGCATCGTGCGCACGATGGCAAAGAGCAACAGAGATGAAGCTGCTATGTAGCCACCGAAGAAGATGGCGTTGCAAATCAGGAACAACATAAGCACTCTCTTGCGAGGAAAGGCATCGACGACGAAACCACTGAACGGGCGGAACAGCAGAGCTGCAAGTGTGTAGCCCGACAGCACGAAGCCTATGACGTCTTTAGTCGCACCGAACGTGTCGCTGAGATATAGCGGGAGCAACGGCGTGAGCAGATAGAAGGCAAAGTACATGGCAAAGTTGTTTGCCATCACCTTTATATATTCCGTGTTCCAGAGTCTTTCTTCAGCCATTACTCTCACCGTTTGACTGTATTCTGTCGGCTGCATCGACGATGATGTCGGCACAACGCTGCATGCCGATGACACTGGTGTTGAGCACAAGGTCATAGTCGCGTGCATCTGTCCATCGCCGTCCTGTATACTGCAGGTAATGGTTATAGCGTCCGGTGTTGACCCGCTCTATGCGCCGTTCTGCCTCATCTCTGCCGATGTGTTCCTTGTTCATGACACGTGCAATGGCATCATCACGGTTTGAGGTCACGAATACGCGCAGTGCCTTCTTGTCACCACGCAGCACCCAGTTGGCACAACGTCCTATAATGACGCACGGTTCCGTTCTGGCTAACGTGCGTATTATGCGGCTCTCGCTGACGAAGATGGCATCGTCGTGCGAGGGATTCATCGACAGAGGTATGCTCTTGTCGGTGAAGATGAGTTCCCACAGCTTGGCGTTTGAGATGTTCTGCTCGTTCTCACGCACAAAGTCGGAGGTGTACCCTAACCGTTCTGCTGTCTGGTCTATTATGGTGTGGTCGTAGTAGTGCATTCCAAGGCGGCTTGCCACAACACGACCAAGTTCCAGTCCGCCACTGCCATATTCGCGTGCAATGGTTATGACGCAAGGCACAGCCTGCTCGCCTGCCGCTTCTTCCTGTTCCTCATGTTCTTCATGCCGACGTTCGCCTGCCGGAATAAAGATTCTGTCGAGCCATGCGATGTGCGGAGCAAAGACACGCACCATGAAACCCACATAGAACATGCTGACAATAGTGCCTACGCCAACCATCCGCCAGTCCCAGCGACCGAAGAAGACAAGCATCAGTACGGCACCGATAGTTACCAGTGCAGTGTCCGAACACATCTTTACCTTTCCAAAGTCTTTGTTCAGCACCCGCGCTATCGCCACCGGCATGCCTTCGCCGGCCAACATCAATGAGTCACACCTGACCTCGCAGGCAATGCCGAATGCCAACAGCGCACCACCGACAAGCAGTTCCAGAAACTGCAATGGCCAGCCTATGGCGTGAGGCAACGCTTCGGGTATCTGCATGAAGCTCGTCATCCACATGGTCACATCAGTGTACAACCCGAACAGAAACGACACCAGTATCTGAGCCAACTGTCGCAGTTCATAGTTGCGACGCAACAGGGCTATCTGCATAGCTATGAACACCACATGCATGCAGATGACAAACTGTCCCATAGACATTGGGGCATTGGGAATAAGCGACAGTACGTATGGCGGCACCGATATTGGTGACGAGCCCAAGTTGGCACGTATCGACAGCGATGTGCCGAAAGCTATGACAAACAGTATGAAGACAAAGCTCACATACCTCCGGATCCACTCTTCCCTACTTCTTTTTACCCTCATTAAGACCTCGCTAATACTCTATTCGGCGGCAAAGGTACGACTTTTCTGCTGTGCAGCTGCCAGTCAGCGTTTGTGGATTTCCAATATTAATTTTATCTTTGCACGCATAGGTAAAATGTATCACGACAAACGGCAGGAGGACAAAACATGAGAACGACAGGATTTACCATCGGCATGCTGGTAGCAGCCACAGTGATGACAGCAAGCATAACGGCATGCGAAGACAGCAGCAATGCTGCCAAAGGCGATGCAGTAGTAACGCCGAGCGAGCAGACACAGTCTGTCGGTAAGGCAAACCCTGTACAGGCACAAGTCACGGGAGTGACCAACGTATACGTGAAGACAAGCCAAAAGAAGCTTGTACAGATGACGAAGACCGAGAACAACGGAGAGCAGAAGACCTACACGCTGACCTACGGCAACGACGGGCACGTGTTGAGCATTACCGAGACAGACGGACGCACAAGCGAGGTCAAGACAATGGCGTGGGGCAACGATGCACTGATGGAGATTGAAGGCAATACCAGCTCAACGACACTTGCCGTAGAGAACGGACTGCTGCGCAGTGCTGTGGAACAGGATGCAGAGAGCAGTCTGCTGAGCTACAATCAGGCAGGACAGTTGATGAAGCTGCAGAAGTTCGAGCGCGACGGCACAGAAGACGAGCGCAAGGAACTGACATGGGAAGGCGGACTGCCCGTGCGCACCACCGACTATGACAATGGTGTGTTGGAGGAGACTACAGAGATAGCTTACGGCACACAGACTTGCACTGCCTATATGCCGTTGATGGTAGAAGAGTTCATCGACAACACGTTCGAGAGCCTGTTGGCACATCCGGAATTGGCAGGTATGCGTCTGAATGCACTGCCTACAACCATAACAAAGGCCGAAGGTGCAGAGGTGACCACAGAGAAGTATGCCTACACCACTGATGCCGAAGGATATGTCACGGCATGCACCGTGACAGAGACCGAGACCACGGGCGGCAAAGTGACAGAAAGCGAAGCCATTGCCTATACCTTCACTTGGCAATAAGCCCAAGAGGTCCGGGCACGAAATAAAGAAGCAGAGGGGTGCATCTTCCTTTCGAAGATACACTCCTCTGTTTCATTAATCAAGCAATCTTGTTTAATCAAGCAATCATGTGCCTGGCTGTCAGTTCTTGAATATCAGGTTGTCGCTCTGGCAATCGACCGTAATAGGCTTATCCCTATTGACATCATCGGAGAGCAGACGCTTTGACAAATCATTGAGTACATACTCTTGTATGGCACGCTTGACAGGACGTGCACCGAACTC
>CAVHJI010000143.1:0-2715 GCA_963636255.1 Bacteroidaceae bacterium
CAAAATAAAAGAATCCAGATATTATCAAGAAATATATAATGCTGATTGGACTATTCCTTATCTAAATGAACTTATAGACAAATGTTTTGATGTGTTGACATCCTATAATCCAAACGAAAGTAAAGGGTTGCATCTATTAGATTTGATGGACTAATTTAGCGGAGCCTATATAAACCCAAACAAGATATGGACAAAAATAATACGCTTTCACTTATAGGGGTCAGCAGACATCGAATAACTGTGGATGGTACAGGGGTAACTACCCTTGTGGCATTCCATGGTTGCCCGCTGAAATGTAAGTATTGTCTTAATCCTCAGTCTATATCGCAAAATGGAGTTAGAAAATGCTTGACAGTTGAAGAATTGTTTGAGTTGGTAAAGAAGGATGACTTGTATTTTAGAGCGACTGGAGGTGGAATCACTTTCGGTGGTGGAGAACCGCTTTTATCATACAAACAGATACAATTATTCAAGGAATTATGCGTAAAAGCATCCAAAGACTGGAACATCAATGTGGAAACATCGCTTAATGTTCCCAAAAGGAATGTTGCCGACATTGCTGATTTCGTCAATCATTGGATAGTGGACATTAAAGACATGAACCCACTAATATATAAGGAGTATACGAGTAAAGACAACGAGTTGGTCGTACAAAACCTCAAATTCTTACTTGAAACAGATGCAACAATAACAGTTCGAGTACCGTACATTCCAGAGTTCAACACAAAATCTGACATAGAGCATAGTATTACTTTACTTAGGAATATGGGTGTAACAGACATTAATAACTTTAATTATACAATCCCCAAAAACTAGATACATGGAAAAAGGGAAAAGGATATGCCAAACATTAAAGGAATTGCGCAAACGCATAGCAGATGCAAATGACATTCCATACGAAATAGATGAGTGTTCTCATAAAGGAGACTGCGCTGGCACTTGTCCTAAGTGCGAGCAAGATATTCAGTACCTATCAGAGGCTATAGAACATAGAGAGCAATCCGGAAAGCCCATAAACCTAAAAGGACTAATGAGCGACAACGAATTACGGAAAGCTTACTCCCACAACCAAAGCAATATTAAAGATATTGAATCTAATCTTGAAAAAACACTTGCTACGGGGCTTATAGGACCTGATGAACAAAGTGGAGAAGATGGTTGTTGTCTATTGAATCTCATTTTGTTACTCATCATCGGCTTGTTTGCTGCCATTGTTATCTTTGCAATACTTTATTGATTTTTATTCAAATGCGTAATATTAAAGTAAACAGACTACATAAATGAATAAAGCTAAACTTATTATAGCGTCTATGTTATTCTCTGTTGTGGCATCTGCCTAAACAGAGAATAACTCTACCAAAGAAAATGGTTCTAGAAGCAACCGAAGCTGTCTCTGAAATACCGGACAGCAATAAAAACATATCATATTCAACGTTCATTTCACTCTTTCGCGGTGTCGCTCCGCTCTGATATCTTGCGCTCAATGAAGCGTATCTTAAGGGTGGACTCTTCTTTCATCTTGCCGGCACTGGTGATGGAGGCGAGCAGACGTGACAGTTCGCTGACGCTGACTGCTGCATTGCGGTCGGCAGCAGACATGGTGGCATTGTACTGGCGGTCGCCCTTGAATGTCACCTTGAGGTTCTTGTCGCGGTTAAGACAGATGAAGTCGATGACTCCGCCGTCGGCTCCATATCTGTAGTCTGCCTTCTCGATGTGTTCGGACATGTCGGTGGTCTCGTAGCTGTCGGACGATGCCGGGGTCTCGGCATAGGAACCGTCGGGAGCCGTTACACGTACTGAAGTGTGGTGGATGTTGCTACCGCCGCAGTAGATGGAGGTCATGCTGAGCTGTCCTGCCTCGTCGGTCTGGAAGCGCAGATAGGAACGATGAAGATTCTTCTCGACTACCTGTGAGGGAGCGAAGTAGTTGCCTGTCTGCTGATAGTCGGCATCTTTCTCGAGTGTGAAACGACTCTTCATCTGGCTGAGGCTGTCTTGCTTCACGGCGATGATGCTGTCGAGCCACGCCACATTGCGTTGCTCTGCCGCGAGCTCGATGTCCTGTATGAGGCGGTTGCTCTGATGACGTACGTCGTAGGCTTTAGGGAACAGCACCTTGATGCTGTCTGCCAATAGTCGGGCTTGTTCGTAGTTGCCTGCCTCATAGGCTTCCTGTGCTTCGGCAAGTTTGGCTGCTGCCTGCTTGTCGGTGTCGTCGCACGAGGTTGTGGACAGCAGCATGATGCCGAGCAGCAGTGCTGGGAGTATGGCTGATTTCTTCATAACGGTATTGCTTGTCTTGTAACGAAGGCAAAATTAGAGATTTTCCGTTTCTTTCGTGTATCTTTGCAACCCGTTTTCGGGAAGGTTGTTCCCCGAAGTGATTTTCTCTGACATGATACATCTGACTAACGAAGAGTTGAAGGCATGCTTCTCGAAGAGCATATTCCAGCAGATACAGCAGACTGCCGATGAGCTGCACATAGAGTGCTATGCAGTGGGTGGCTATGTGCGTGACCTGTTCCTGCAACGTCCGTCGACCGATATTGATGTGGTGGTTGTAGGCAGTGGCATAAAGATGGCACAAGCTTTTGCACACCGGTTGGGCAGGGCTGCCCACCTGTCTGTCTTCAAGAACTTCGGTACGGCACAGGTGAAGTATCACGGACAGGAGATAGAATTCGTGGGTGCAAGAAAGGAATCGTACACGCA
>CAVHJI010000143.1:2781-4793 GCA_963636255.1 Bacteroidaceae bacterium
CGCAAGCCGATAGTAGAGGATGGTACTCTTGAGGACGACCAGAACCGACGCGACTTCACCATCAATGCATTGGCTGTATGCCTCAACAGCAACCGGTTCGGTGAACTTGTCGACCCTTTCGACGGAGTGTTCGACCTTGAAGACGGCATCATACGCACGCCATTAGATCCGGACATCACGTTCAGCGACGACCCACTGCGTATGATGAGGTGCATACGCTTTGCCACACAGCTGAACTTCCGCATCGATGATGAGACTTTCGACTCACTTTGCCGCAACAAGGAACGCATCGACATAATCTCGAAAGAGCGCATTGACGACGAGTTGAACAAGATTCTGCTGTCGCCGACACCCTCGATAGGCTTCGTGGAACTGGAACGTTGCGGTCTGCTGGAGCTTATATTCCCCGAGCTGGCAGCACTGCAAGGAGTGGAAAGCCGCAATGGCAGGGCACACAAGGATAACTTCTACCATACGTTGCAAGTGCTGGACAACATCAGCAAGCAGACAGACAACCTCTGGCTGCGATGGGCTGCTCTGCTGCACGACATAGGTAAGCCGGCATCGAAACGCTGGGACAATGCACAAGGATGGACATTCCATAATCACGACTACATTGGCGGCAAGATGGTGCCGAAGATATTCCAGCGCATGAAGTTGCCGATGAACGAGAAGATGAAGTATGTCAAGAAGCTGGTGGAACTGCACATGCGACCAATCGTGATTGCCGATGATGTGGTAACGGATTCGGCTGTAAGGAGACTGTTGTTTGAGGCAGGAGAAGACATTGAGGACTTGATGCTGCTGTGTGAGGCGGATATAACATCGAAGAATCTCGAGAAGAAACAACGGTTCCTGCACAACTTCCAGATTGTTCGTCAGAAGTTGGCTGACCTGAAAGAGAAAGACCATCGCCGCAACTTCCAGCCTTATGTCGACGGAAACGAGATAATGCAGATGTTCGGACTTAAGCCCGGCCGTGAGGTAGGTGAGTTGAAGCAGGCATTGAAGAATGCCATACTCGACGATGGACTGCCTAACGAGCATGATGCAGAGATTGAATTCCTGATGGAACGTGCCAAACAGATGGGGCTGACTCCGGTATGAAGACGATAGGACTGATGTCGGATACACACGGATACTGGGACGACCGCTACCTGAAGTATTTCGAACCGTGTGATGAGATTTGGCATGCTGGAGACATTGGCTCAATAGAGTTGGCAGACAGGCTGAATGCATTCAGACCGCTGAGGGCTGTGCGTGGCAATGCCGACGGACAGGATGTGCGCGTGGCCTGTCCGGAGATACAGCGGTTCACCGTAGAAGGTGCTTCCGTACTCATGAAACATATTGGCGGCTATCCAGGACATTACGACCCTTCGGTGCGTGAGGCTCTGAAGACAGAACGTCCGAAGCTGTTCGTCAGCGGACATTCACATATACTTAAGGTGAAATACGACCAGACACTCGGCATCCTGCACATCAACCCAGGTGCTGCCGGCATCTATGGCTTCCACAAGGTACGCACTCTCGTGAGGCTAAAGATCGATGGCGGCACGTTCAAGGACCTTGAGGTCATTGAATTAGGGAAACGGTGAATGTGTCAGGTGTTGAGTGATGCGTGTCTGCTATATATATAATAAGGTGCTCGCGCGCGTGCCTTATTATATATCAGTCATCCCAACACCGCTATAGCGAAGCTTAGCAGCATGCCGAGTAGGAGCATGTTGCGCGAGTTCTGTCCGAGGATGGCGTTCAGCTCTTTGCCGTGATTGATTCTGACCATGCACTTCCAGGTGATGATATGCAGCATGAGGTACGGTCCGGCAGACAGGACATAGCCCATGATGGATATCTTGCCATAGACGACGAGCATGGAACTTAGCAGTACGGCCACTACACCAAGAAGCAAGTATGCATAGCGACCAAAGGGCTCGCCGAAGCGCACGATGACGGTGCGCTTGCCACTGATGCGGTCTTGGTCGCGGTCGCGATAGTTGTTGACTATAAGC
>CAVHJI010000144.1:0-4729 GCA_963636255.1 Bacteroidaceae bacterium
GTGCCGAGCCAAAGATTATCGGAAAGTCTGAGAACGGAGCAAAGCGCGCACGGATAGCATCGATAAACGTGTTCATGACCTTGTCCGACTTGTCCTCAACCAGATCCCATTTGTTCACAACGACAACGAGGCCCTTCAGATTCCTTTGAATCAGCGAGAAGATATTCAGGTCCTGGCTCTCAATGCCGCGCGTGGCATCGAGCATCAGAATGCAGACATCAGAGTTTTCGATAGCACGAATTGAACGTACGACCGAATAGTATTCCAGGTCTTCCGTTATCTTATTCTTCTTGCGGATACCTGCCGTATCGACCAAATAGAAATCGAATCCGAACTTGGAATAGCGGGTGTATATAGAGTCGCGTGTGGTTCCGGCAATGTCGGTCACGATGTTTCGGTCTTCGCCGATAAAAGCATTTATCAATGATGACTTGCCCGCATTAGGCCTGCCAACAACAGCAATACGAGGGAGCTCGTCTTCCAGAATCTCCGCATCCTTCTTGAAAAGGCCAACAAGTTTGTCAAGCAACTCGCCTGTGCCGCTTCCTGTTGCAGCAGAAATGCAGAACGGATCACCTAATCCCAGGCGGTAGAACTCGGCCGAGTTGTACTGCAAGTCGTTGTTATCGGTCTTGTTGGCAACAAGAATGACGTCCTTCTTGCAACGTCGCAATATGGTTGCAACATCAGAATCCAAATCGGTAAGGCCGTTCATCACGTCAACAAGGAACAGTATCACGTCGGCTTCTTCGACAGCGAGCATGACCTGTCTGCGTATTTCTTCCTCGAAGACATCTTCCGAGTTCACTACCCATCCTCCTGTGTCTATCACGGAGAATTCTTTTCCAGCCCATTCCGACTTGCCATACTGACGGTCGCGTGTAGTGCCGGCTTGCTCATTCACTATCGCCCTGCGTGTTTTTGTCAGGCGATTGAACAATGTAGACTTGCCTACATTGGGGCGTCCAACTATAGCTACTATGTTTCCCATCGTTTATCTTGTTATGTAATGGTCTCACTGCGCGGCAAGACTCTATGTCAATCTTTCTGGCTATATCCGAAATTGCGCAGTTCCTTGTCCGAGCTGCGCCAGTCCTTGTCGACCTTGACAAATGTTTCGAGGAAGACAGACTTGCCGAAGAACTTCTCCAGGCTGAGCCTTGCTTCAGTCGAGACTTTCTTCAAAGCTCGTCCTTGATGACCTATTATTATTCCTTTCTGCGTCTCCCTCTCAACGTAAATCACGGCCATAATGTGGATAGAGTTCTTGCTTTCCTTGAATTGTTCAATGACGACCTCTACCGAATAGGGGATCTCCTTGTCATAATACAGCAGGATTTTCTCCCTAAGGATTTCCGATGCAAAGAAACGTGCCGGCTTGTCGGTGAGCTGGTCCTTGTCGAAATAAGGAGGAGAATCGGGAATCAAGTCCTTTACCCGCCTAAGTACGACGTCCACATTAAACTTGTTTGATGCCGAGATTGGAATGATTTCTGCCTTTGGGAGCAATGCATGCCAGGTCTCAACCGTTTCTTCAAGTTGTTTCTGATCGGACAAATCAATCTTGTTGACCAGCACTATAACTGGGACATCAAGCTCCGCAACCTTGTCAATGAAGTCCTTGTTCTTCTCCGGCTTCTCCACTACGTCGGTTACATACAGCAGCACATCTGCATCGACCAATGCCGATGTAGAAAACTCAAGCATGGATTCCTGCAACTTATACTGCGGTTTCAGCACTCCAGGTGTGTCGGAAAACACGATTTGCACATCATCCGTATTATAGATTCCCATAATACGGTGACGGGTGGTCTGCGCTTTGAATGTCGCGATGGATATCTTCTCACCCATCAAAGCATTCATCAGCGTAGACTTTCCCACATTCGGATTGCCGACAATATTTACGAAACCGGCTTTGTGCATAGTCCCTTTACTCTTCAAAAAAAGCGCATCGTATATTAGAATATGACGCGCTTCTTAATGTTATCAATAACAAGCTGCTTACTCTTTGTCCTGTTTATCTTCGTCAGTTATCTTTGATGCATCGACAGAATCGCCGTCGTAACCCCATACCAAGTACGTCGCTCCCCAAGAGAACCCGGCTCCAAATGCCGTGAGGATTATTTTGTCGCCCTTCTTGAGTATGCGCTCATAATCGGTCAGACACAGAGGGATAGATACGCAACTGGTGTTTCCATAGCGTTCTATGTTGACGAGGAACTTATCCTCCGAGATGTTCAGCATCTTGGACACTGCATCGATAATTCTCAAGTTTGCCTGATGCGGGACAATCCATTTCACGTCTTCAACCTTCAGGTCGTTGTTTTCCATGACCTTTGTTGAAGCCAATGCCATATCCGTCACAGCATGCTTGAACACGGGTCTGCCGTCCTGATAGATGTAATGCATCTTGTTGTCCACGGTAAAATAAGAGGGGGGGCAGACAGATCCGCCGGCCTTCATATGAAGCGACGGGAGTCCAAGTCCGTCAGTACGCAGATAGGAGTCAATGACACCTATGTCCTCACTTGTAGGTTCAAGGAAACAAGCCGCAGCACCGTCACCAAATAGAGGACATGTAGCGCGGTCTGTGTAGTTCACCATACACGAAAGTTTCTCTGCACAAACGACGAGAACCTTCTTGTATCTTCCCGAACGGACGAAGTTCGCACCGACCTCCAGCGCATAAAGGAATCCACTGCAAGCAGCCTCCAAGTCAAAGCCAAAGGCATTCTTAAGACCCAACTTGCCACAAAGGATTGAAGCGTTGGACGGGAAATGATAATCAGGAGTAGTCGTTGCAACGACCAAGAGGTCGACATCTTCCGGATTGGCATTGGTCTTGCTGAACAGTTTCCTGCAGGCCTTCCTTGCCATATACGAACTGCCAAGACCTTCTTCCTTCAGAATATGACGTTCCTTAATGCCCACATGAGACATTATCCACTCGTCATTGGTATCGACCATCTTGGACAACTCCTCGTTGGACAAGATATAGTCGGGCACATATCCGGCAATTCCCGTTATAACAGCATTAATATTTCCCATTACGATGCGACGGTTCTTTATCTGCAACAAACTAAAGTGCAGGAAAAGAAGCTTTCACACTATCCCTTGCACTCCACTAAATATCTCCGAAAAAAGCTGCTTAAACAGCTGTCTCTTTCTCTACTGCCAACTTGCCGCGATAGTAGCCACAAGCGGGGCAAACAGTGTGATACACATGCCATTCTCCGCAGTTAGGGCATACAGCCAACGTAGGAGCTACTGCTACATCATGTGTTCTTCTCTTTGCAGTTCTGGTTTTAGACTGCCTTCTTTTAGGATGTGCCATCTTATAAGTATTTTAGTTGTTATTTAATAAATTCTTCAATCCGTTCCAACGTGGGTCGGTTTCCTCACCAGCGGCAGATGTTTCTCCCGCTTTACCCGAATCAGTATCTTCGGGAATATGACCTTCATGCTGTTTCAGGATGTTCATCATCTCAGGATTACATTCACCGTCAGGATGCACATGCTGTATCGGAATGGCAAGAGCCGCAAACTCATATATCAGCCATGCAACATTTATCACTCCTTCAGTCTCAGGTACAACAATCAGGTCGCTACCATCATCCATATACTCCGAGCCGAACTTTACTCTTATTTTCGCCTCGGTAGATATAGGCTGAACCATATTGTCAAGACAACGATCACAGACTATGACGACTTCTCCGTTTATGTCAAAAAACAAGTCAAAGACTTCGGCAATCTTCTTGACGCGCAAATGTACATCAAGACGTCCGCCATTTATCTCTTCCTGTTCAAGACTTTGAAAGAAATCATCCTCAATAGAAAAGTCCTTCTCACAGAGATTCTCTTCCATTGACTTAAGATCCACAATATAGTCCTTGAGGTCGTTCATCTGTCTCCACAATTCGGGCTGCAAAGTTACAAATAAAAATCAGAGACATCCCTCTTTCTATTGTATTTCTTTATTGAAATTCTTGGACCAGTAGAAAAAAGGTGGGGATATTTCCATGTCCTGCATGTATGCACCTCTTCGAGACACGTTAGATGAATGTACTTTAGCCCCCTCCGTTTCCCTAACGTTCCTTTATTGCATTCCCAATTTTCAATGAGGTTAACTTCGATGGCTCATGAGGTTAACCATGATGACTCTTGAAGTTAACCTTGAAGGTTCCTGAGGTTAACCTCATCGGACAACGAGGCTATACATCATCATATAATATACGCCCATTAACCATCGTACGTACGTCCGTTACACATCACACGTACGGCAATCAGCCAACACATGTATGTGTCTTGTTCAAGAGAACTTTTGTCCCCCTGCAAGAGTTATAAACGTTTTGAACTAAAGGCATATACTTATTGGTCTAAAGGTATATTCCTTTTGCCGCAAAGCTATATACGTTTTGGCCAAAACATATAAAGGAACTGTCGCAGATGTTTTCTTCAGCACCACAGTCTTGAAGTTGCTGACTCATATTAAGTAGGTCAGAGTGCACTGCGCATCACCGGACACCGGTGCCGTAGCACCCTGCTCAGTTTAAGTTCTGTCCAGGTTCCGCGGACGATTTATGTGTTACGTGTTGAGTGATATTGTGCTGTGTTCTCCCTTCGCTTCAGGGTAGGGTCTTGGGTGAGGCACTTGCGTGTGGTGCGTGATGCGTGTTGCGTGTTATGTGTTTGCAGTGGAGGGGGCAAAAAAAGTGAGAGGTCCGTCAGC
>CAVHJI010000145.1:0-4611 GCA_963636255.1 Bacteroidaceae bacterium
AGACAGCATCGACCATCAGTTCGCGTGGAGTTTACAAGTTCCCCGTTGAGTTGAAGAAGGGAGCCATGTATGACGACCTGCAGACATCGGGCTACGACACCGAGGCATGCCCATGGTCGAACATTCCCGACCTCGACTTCGCCATGGCGGACGACAATGAGTGGGAGATAGGACAGTTTGTATGGACAGGCTTCGACTATCTGGGCGAGCCAACGCCATACTACAACACATGGCCCGTCCACAGCTCGTTCTTCGGCATCATCGACCTGGCAAGCCTGCCGAAAGACCGCTACTACCTCTACCGCAGTGTCTGGAACCGCAATGCCAGCACACTGCACATACTGCCGCACTGGACGTGGAACAAGCGCAAAGGACAGGTTACACCTATATTCGTCTACACCAGCTACCCGGAGGCTGAGCTGTTTGTCAATGGCAAGAGCTACGGTCGCCAGCACAAGTGGACCGCCGAGGAGGCACATGCCAACGAGCAGACCGACAGTCTGGCAACACTGCGCCGCTACCGCCTGATGTGGATGGACGTGAAGTACGAGCCAGGAGAAGTTAGGGTCGTGGCATACGACAAGAACGGCAACAAGGCAGAGGAGAAGGTGATGCGCACAGCAGGCCGTCCGCACCACATTCAGCTCAGTGTCGACCGCAACAGGCTGGCAGCCGACGGCAAGGACCTTGCCTATGTCACGGTGAGCATCGTCGACAAGGACGGTAACCTCTGTCCCGACGACGGACGCGAGGTGAACTTCAGCGTCAGCGGAGCAGGAACATTCCGTGCTGCAGCCAATGGCAACCCGTCATGCACCGACCAGTTCCATCTGCCACATATGCATGCCTTCTCCGGACAGCTCACTGCGATAGTGCAGAGCACCGAAGGACAGGCGGGAGACATCACGCTGACAGCCACAGCGAAGGGCTTGCGTCAGGGCACGATAACCCTGCATGCAGAATAAGGAAACATAATATCAACAAACACAATCTATATATACCTATGAAACGCATTTTTCTATCATTGCTGACTCTCATAGCCATGACAGCCGGCGCACAAAATCAGAACGACAATGTGACAAGCATACTCGAGGTGCTTGATGTCACCACCGGAGAACGCACGGTGGTCAAGGAGTTTCCCTACCGCATCGAGGCTCCCAACTGGAGCAAGGACGGCAAGTGGCTGGTCTACAACAGTGGAGGACTTATCTTCAAGTTAGATGCTGAAGGCAAGGGCAATCCACAGCTGGTCAACACAGCCTACCTGACGAACTGCAACAACGATCATGTGCTCTCTGCCGACGGACAGTCCATAGCCGTCAGCTCGTCACCTGGCGGCAGCGGGCGCGTCGCCTACACGTCATATATCTACACTATACCCCTCAGCGGTGGTGAGCCCAAACTCATCACACCCACAGGACCGAGCTATCTGCATGGCTGGAGTCCTGACGGCAAGGAGCTGGCATACTGTGCCTTCCGCAGCAGCGAGGGAGCGGACATCTACACCATTCCTCTTGAAGGTGGCGAGGAGAAGCAACTGACCGATGCTGCAGGCCTTGACGACGGTCCCGAATACAGTCCTGACGGCAAGTACATCTGGTTCAACTCAGTACGTACGGGTCTGATGCAGGTATGGCGCATGAAGACAGACGGCAGTGAGCAGACGCAGATGACCTTCGACGAGACGCGCAACTCATGGTTCCCCCATGTCTCTCCCGATGGCAAATGGGTGCTGTTCATTACCTATCATAAGGGTGACCTCGAGCCAGGACAACACCTGGCAAACAAGAATGTTGAGCTGCGCATCATGCCTGCTGAGGGTGGCGAACCGCGCACACTCGTAGAGCTGTTCGGCGGACAAGGCACCATCAACACCAACTCATGGGCACCCGATAGCCGCCATGCTGCCTTCGTCAGCTACAGACTGAACGACAAGTAACCATTCAGACTGCTACCTGTGAACCAATCAAAAGGGCTGACACCTCGCAAGAAGTGCCAGCCCTAATAGTATCGATTCCACAGAGTCTTGCCGGACAGTAATAGCTCTATATATATAATAAGGTACGCGCACGCGCGCGTACCTTATTATATATAGAGTGTTGCAGTGAAACTACAGGATATGCACAGCTTGTTCTACTGAGCCGATACCTCAGAAGCTAATCTTCGTGGTGAACTCGACCGTGAACGGACGTATGTACGTGCCGGACATGAGGTAGTTCCGATAGTTGCTGGTATCGGTCACGAGGTCTGCCGACGAGATGGAGCCACTGGCACCACTCTGGTTCAGGATGTTGATGACGTTGGCAGAGAAGCTGACGGTCTTGTTCAGCGTGTAGTCCACACCGCCGAAGGTCTCCCAGCGGCCGTTGAAGTAGAGCGTGTTGGTCTTGTTGATGTACTGCTTGCTGAAGTAGCGTGCACTGAGCCATACGCGCCAGTCGCCAAACTTGTAGGACGGTTCTATCTCGATCTCGGTCTTGCTAAGTGCCGTGATGGTGTTGCCATTGAAGTCATGGGTCTCTGACACACCGTCGCTGAATGTCGTGGTGAAGCTGAAGTCCTTGTACTGCGGATTGCGCAGTGTGAGCAGAGCATGCAGGCTGAAGCCGTCGAACGGAGTAAGGACAAGGTCGGTGGTCCATCCTGAAGCCTTCTGTCCGTAGTAGAGAGTGGGCGTGATGGTCTCTATCTGTCCTGCCCTAAGCTCACCAACATCGTGCGTCAGCTTGTGGCTGAACTGAGGACGCAGCTGCGAGTTGTTCTTGGTGATGTAGGTTATCTGCGACGTCAAGTCAATCCAGCTGTTCTTCCAGTAGATACCTGCACGCAGGTAGTTTGATGTTATGCCTTTCTGCGACGGATAGTTGTAGACGCCGTAGTGGAACAGCTGCGAGTGCACTGTGGCAGAGGTGAACTCAGCCTGCAGACCGAAGCCGTCGGTCAAGGCATAGCGTCCGCCAAGGGCATAGGCATTGTTGAAGTGATGGTTGTTGATGCGGTTCAGGTTGACTCCAGGTGCATTGAGGTAGAACCCGGTATGGCGTGCATTGCCCTCGCCACCAACATCGTTGGCAGCATGACCGCGCACGTTGAGGTACTCCAGACGCAGTCCTGCCTTGAGCCACAGACGGTCGTTGACGGTCCATTCGTCGCTCGCCCATGCAAAGAGCTTGTGCTCATGTCCGTTGTAGAACTCAGCATACGAGTTGTAAGAGTAGCCTCTGTTGCCGTTTAGGAGCAACATCTTCGGGTCTTTCTTTGCCTCGTGGGCATACATATACATAGATGTGCTTGTGGCAAGATGGCTCAGCCAGTAGTCTGCCTCGACAGTCCAACGGTGACGACGGTTTGCCGAGACACCGTTAAGACCCACATTGGTCATCCACGAATGTTCGGGTGCACCGCCGAAGATGAGGATGCGGCGCTGCTGTGCCTTACCGACGAATACGGTGCCGTCCTCATAGGTATATCCACTGTCGGCATTGGCATCGTTAACGGTGGTCACGGTGGCGTTGGCACGGTTGGACACACCATTCTTGTACTTGCTGTTCAGATAGAACTTCAGACCATTGTCCCAGGTGTATTCCATCACGAAGTTGACGTTGTGTATTCGGTCGGTGTTCGCCTTGTTCAGGTTGACGGTCTTCATCTCGCCTGTCACCACATCCAGGTATTGCCGGGTATTGTCGTCTGGCAGATACTGGTCATGTCCCAGACTGAAGCCGTCATACTTCTTCACGCTGCCGTCGCCCACGAAGATGAATGGGGCGTACTTCTCGTCGATGTTAGTGAAACGCGAGTACTGATACATCAGTCCGGCACGTCCACGTCCGTCCGCCCACTTCTTCGAGATGCCGAGCTTATAGGTCTGCTGACGTTCCTTGAGATAGGAAGCATCCAGATGGTTCGATCCCGGGTCGAAGTTCTGGTATGTGCTGAGGTTGAAGCCCCAGCCCTTTCCTATCGGACTTGCAATGGTAGCATCGACTGCCTGACGTCCGTACATGTTGACCGTGTAGTTGACCTTACCTCCGAACTTGCCATTGTCGATGCGCGAATGACTGTCGACGCTATAGCTGATTACGCCATACCTCAATGCCATGTCGGTTGGTGACATCGTGCCGACAGACTCATGTTGCACGCCACCATGCCACGACTTGTAGGGATAAAGCTGGAAAGGATAGTAGGACACGGGCAGGCCGTCCTCATAGATGTAGGAGTTGGTCTCGACAGGCAGACCAAGCGATATCTGACGTGGCTGACTGGCGGAGGCAGCATTCATAAGCAGATTGCGGTTGCTGCCCTCCGAGGCTACGGTGGCAACGGTGTCGGTACGTGCTTCCTGTGCATACGATGGCACGGCAATGGCGGTGCCAAGCAGCAAGAGAGCGACAACGGATTTGCTCTTCTTCATAAGTCTTTTTGATTGTTAATGTTTGCTTGCTTGTCTCGAGTTCGCTGCAAAATTAGATAAAAGCCGCCGAATCACGTATCTCACAGCCTCAACGCGAAAAACCGCCAGCTGTCGACGAAAAGGAATCAGTAGAAAAGGTGGGGATAAACATCGGCGACAGTGCCTATATTCGTGTTGGCCAAAACGTATATACCTTT
>CAVHJI010000146.1:0-4502 GCA_963636255.1 Bacteroidaceae bacterium
TGGGTGCACTGGTGATGCGTCTGCTACGCAATGAAGGACTTGAGACACCTTTGAACGAACGCAGGCTGGTCAACTCATGGACACAGGTGCTGGGACCGGACATCGCGGCATATACCAAGAACGTGTATATCCGCAATCAGGTGCTGTATGTCGAACTCACGTCGTCGGTGCTGCGGCAGGAACTTATGTCGGGCAAGCGGCGGCTAATCCAGTGTCTCAACGATAGCGTCGGTGCACAAGTGATAACCGACATTGTGATGCGGTGATAGTCCACCGGTCTTCTCCCTCTTCTGCTTGCTTCTACTTGGGTGCCTTCTTGTACAGCACAAAGGCTATGATGGCATAGAGTATGTTCGGTATCCATTCCGAGATTATCGGCGGCATATTGCCGTTGATGGCAAAGGTGGACGCGACGGTCTGGAACATTATGTAGGAGAAGCTCAGACCAAGTCCGATGCCGAGGTACAGTCCCATGCCGCCACGTGTCTTGCGTGACGAGAGCGACACACCTATCAGTGTCAGTATGAACGAGGCGAACGACATGGCTATGCGCTTGTGATACTCAATCTCGAAAGCCTTGGTGTTCGACAGTCCTCGCTGCTTCTGGCGGTCGATGTATTCGCTGAGCTGTGGACTGGTGAGCATCTGCTCCTCATTCTTTGTCTGTAGGAAGTCCGACGGTTCCATGAGTAGGGTGGTGTCCATGCGCATGCCGCTCGTAATCTCTTCGCGCTTGCCGCCTAACTCACGTATCATGAAGTCGTGCAGTGTCCAGCGGTTGACGGCTGTAGTGTCATAGACAATCTGGTTGGCAGTGAGGTGAGAGACGAGCTGCTTGCCGTCGAACTTGTCCAGCGAGAAGTGGTAGCCCGTCTTGTTGTAGTCCTCATATCGTTCTATGTATGCCACAACGTTCGTGTCGACCTCAAGCTGTATGTTGCGTGCAGAGGTGGACTTACGGGATTTGTAGTACTTGTCCTCGAAGTCGATGCGCGTGACGCTGCCCTTGGGAATGACGTATGCACCGAGGTAGAAGGTCACACCTGCTATGATGGCTGCCGATAGCATGTAGGGACGCAGCATGCGTTTGAAGCTCATGCCGCAGGCAAACATCGAAATGATTTCCGAGTTCTCTGCCATCTTCGTGGTGAAGAAGATTACGGAGATGAATACAAACAGCGGACTGAACAGGTTGGCGAAGTAGGGGATGAAGTTGGCGTAGTAGTCGAAGATGATGGCATGCCACGGTGCCTCGTGCGAGGTGAAGCGGTCCATCTTCTCGTTGAAGTCGAACACCACTGCGATGGAGATAATCAGTGCGATGGCGAAGATATAGGTGCCAAGGAACTTAGCCATGATGTAGTAGTCGAGTCGCTTCAGCAGTCGGTGTTCGTCATACCACTCCCACAGCCTCGATGCCTTGCGTGCCACTCCCGTAGCTGCCAGCCGTTTCCATATCTTGCTGTCCTTGAACTTCATGTTCGTTGTTGTGCCGTCTTTCTTCTGTTGTTGATGTGTGCGTCGTTGTCAGAGTCGTTGCGAGACTTCCTTCACGGTCTTCTCTTTCCATTGCCTGAAGTCGCCTGCAATGATGTGCTGCCGTGCTTCGCCTACGAGCCACAGGTAGAATGCCAGGTTGTGGATCGAAGCAATCTGCATGGCGAGCAGCTCGCCGGCATGGAACAGGTGGCGCAGGTATGCCTTGCTGTATGTGCGGTCCACGATGGACGCACCGTCTTCCTCTATTGGCGAGAAGTCGGTCTCCCACTTCTTGTTCTTCATGTTCATGATGCCATGCTTGGTGAAGAGCATGCCGTTGCGTCCGTTGCGTGTAGGCATTACGCAGTCAAACATATCCACTCCGCGCTCTATGCCCTCGAGCAGATTTGCCGGTGTGCCCACACCCATCAGGTAGCGTGGCTTATCCGTTGGCAGTATGCCGTTGACAAGCTCGATCATCTCATACATCGTCTCCACGGGCTCACCCACAGCCAGTCCGCCAATGGCATTGCCGTCGGCATTCTTCGATGCCACAAACTCTGCCGACATTGTGCGGAGGTCGCGATAGACACAGCCTTGAACTATGGGGAACAGCGTCTGCTGGTAGCCATAGAGAGGCTCTGTCTCGTTGAGGTGTGTTATGCAACGGTCAAGCCAGCGGTGTGTACGTTCCACCGATTGCTTGGCATATTGGTAGTCGGCAGTGCCTGGCGTACATTCGTCGAAAGCCATGATGATGTCTGCACCTATGGCACGCTCAATGTCCATCACCGTTTCCGGACTGAAGAACAGCTTGCTGCCGTCGATGTGCGAGCGGAACTCCACACCCTCTTCTTTCATCTTCCTGATGCCTGCAAGCGAGAACACCTGAAAGCCTCCGCTGTCTGTCAGCATCGGACGGTCGAAACCATTGAAGCGATGCAAGCCTCCTGCCTGACGCAACACCTCCAGTCCAGGGCGCAGATACAGGTGATAGGTATTGCCAAGTATAATCTGTGCCTTGATGTCGTCCTTGAGGTCCTGCAGCTGCACACCTTTGACAGACCCTGCGGTGCCTACAGGCATGAAGATGGGCGTGAGGATGCTTCCGTGGTCGGTAGTGATCTTTCCCGCACGAGCATTGCTCTGGCTGTCGGTATATTGCAGTTCGAATTCCATTGTCTCACTTGTCGGCTTTCCTTTTCTCTTCCTTGTCGTCCTTGACATTGAGGTCAAGAGGCTTGTCGACAAGTTCGTCGGTAAGGGCTATGTCGAGCACCTCCTTTATGTCATTGACGTAGTGGAACGTCAGTCCCTTCAGGTAGATGTCCTGTATCTCTTCTATGTGCTTCCTGTTGTCGGCGCAGAGTATCAGCTCACTTATCCCAGCCCGCTTGGCAGCCAGTATCTTCTCCTTTATGCCACCAACGGGCAGCACCTTGCCGCGCAGTGTAATCTCACCGGTCATGGCAAGGTTGGCTTTCACCTTACGCTGTGTGAACACCGATGCCAGCGATGTCACCATCGTGACGCCAGCCGACGGACCATCCTTCGGAATGGCTCCTTCAGGCACATGTATGTGTATGTCCCAGTGGTTGAAGATGTCGGGGTCAAGTCCCAGCATGTCGGGATGAGCCTTGATATATTCCACAGCCAGCATTGCCGACTCCTTCATCACGTCGCCCAGGTTGCCTGTCAGCGTCAGCTGTCCTTTGCCACGGTTGAGGCTGCTCTCAATGAACAGTATCTCTCCACCCACAGCTGTCCATGCCAGTCCGGTGACGACACCGGCATATCCATTGCCCTGATATTTGTCGCGCGAGTATTCGGCAATGCCCAAGTAGCCTGTCAGGTCGGCTGGCTTGATGCTGCCTGCCGGCAGTTCGCCGCTGCGGGCATAGTTCAGTGCAATCTTGCGCAGCACCTTGCCAATCTTCTTCTCCAGCTCACGCACACCGCTCTCACGGGTATAGTTCTCTATGATGGCTTCGAGAGTGGCTTTGCTGAACCTCACCTTGTTGTTCTTCATGCCGCATGCCTCGAGTTCCTTGGGCACGAGGTGATGGCTGGCAATCTCTATCTTCTCCTCGGTGATGTATCCGCTCACCTCTATCAGCTCCATGCGGTCAAGAAGGGGCTGGGGTATGGTGTTCAGGTTGTTTGCTGTGGCAATGAACATCACGTGCGACAGGTCTATGTCCACATCGAGGTAGTTGTCGTGGAACGTCGTGTTCTGCTCTGGGTCGAGCACTTCGAGCAATGCCGACTCAGGGTCACTCTGACGGTCTGAGCTGACCTTGTCTATCTCGTCGAGCACGAAGACTGGATTCGATGACCCTGCCTTAATCATTCCCTTGACGATGCGTCCGGGCATGGCACCGATGTATGTGCGTCTATGACCGCGTATCTCTGCTTCGTCGTGCACGCCACCAAGGCTCATGCGTATGTACTTGCGCTTCAGTGCTGCGGCAATGCTCTTGCCGAGCGAGGTCTTGCCCACACCCGGAGGACCGTACAGACAGATGATTGGTGACTTCAGCCCACCGTTGAGCTTCAGCACAGCCAGGTGCTCCAGTATGCGCTCCTTCACCTTCTCCATGCCGTAGTGGTCACGGTTGAGCACACGTTCGGCATTGTCGATGTTCAGGTTGTCACGTGTATATTCGTTCCATGGCAGGCTGAGCATGGTCTCCAGATAGTTCAGCTGTACACTGTAGTCGGCAGACATCGGACTCATGCGCTCCAGCTTGCAGACTTCCTCCATGAAGGTCTTGTTGATGGCCTCGCTCCATTTCTTCTTCTTAGCCTTGTTGCGCAGCGACTCGGCATCTTTCTCTACGGTGTTCTCGTTGCCAAGCTCGTTCTGTATGGTCTTTATCTGTTGCTGCAGATAGTAGTCACGCTGCTGCTTGTTGATGTCTTCCTGTGCACGCATCTGTATGGAGGCACGTATCTCGGCATATTCCAGTTCGCGGTTAAGCAGCTCCAGGAGCTTGTAGCCGCGTCCCATGATGTCGTCTATC
>CAVHJI010000147.1:0-4486 GCA_963636255.1 Bacteroidaceae bacterium
GCCGTATCTATGCCCGCCTTCATGGCTGTGCTCAGCCCGTGGTTATCGTCGGACGAGATGTAGAAGAAGTCTGGCTGCCGCTGGCAGATGTCTTTCATCATCCGCAGACTGCCATCCTTTGAGCCGTCGTTGACCAGCAGTACACAACTCTTCACCGGTGCTGTCGGGATATATGCAGCCAGCTCACGCTCCACTCGCATGAGGTTGTCCTCCTCGTTGTACACGGGGACTATTATCGTAAACCCATAATCATTGGTCTTGTTCATTTCGTCTGTTTGCTTTTGAGCAGCGTCACGTGCCGCACGAAGTCGGGCGTGTAGTGCTTGTTGTTCTTCGGATGTTTATTGTCGTCGTAGATGCCTATTGCCATTGTGTCTACCAGCTGCAATGTCCGGCTGTCAAGCTCCTCAGCGGCATATCCTGCGCTGACCAGCACCATCGGGCCTTCACTCAGGCGTGCGGCTATGCTGTCACGGCTGATGGGCAGTATCTTGCGTCCCGCCTCATAGACCAGCTCGATGCGCAGAGGCTCGTCTGCCGGATAGCAGAACGGCACGCCATCGAGCTGTCGCTCATTGCGTACCAGTCGCATGCTGTGCTTGTCAGGATTGCCGAACATCTGCCCTACTCCCTCCAGCAGGAAGCACTCGACGAGCATGAACACCAGCCCCACGCCATAGACCAGCTCCAAGGTTTTGAAGCGAAGCAACGAATGTAGCAACAGGGCTGCCGTCAGCCACATCAGGATGGCAAACACCACAGCCTGCGGCATACCGGTGAGGTGCAGCACGAAAACAGCTACAGGAGCAGCCACAGCAATGATGCAAACCACGGTAGCCGTGGTGCGGAACGTCAGCACCGACAAGCGGTCGCGTCCACAGATGAAGTGCTCGAGCAGACATGCCGTAACCAGTGCACAAGGAGCCATGATTGGCAACAGATAGCGAATCTTCTTCTCGGGCATCAGCGACAGCAGTAGCAGGACAAGCAGCATCCATGCCACGGCGTAGACATAGGTGCGCGGATGTCGCAGATGGCGTTTCCAGTAGCCCACGGCGAGCGATGCCAACACAATGAGTGCCCACGCTCCCGTCTCGGTGAAGTAGCGCCAGTAGTAGTACCATGGCCGCACATTGTGGTTCAGCCACGAGCCAGACTCTTTGCCGATGACGGCACCTGTGGCATCGCTATGGAACAGCAACAGGCAGACATACCACCAAGAGCTGATGACGATGCAGACAACAACCATCACAACCACGGCATCCCACTTGCCGCGTACGTGCAACTGTGTGAGCTGTACTGTTGCCAACAGTGCCGGCAACAGCAGGGCGTAGAACGACACCGGACCTTTGCTTAGGAACGACAACCCCATCATCAGTCCGGCAAAAGGTAGCCATCGCCAACGGTCTGCCACGCTTCCACCAAGTCCGCGCAGCAGGAAGTAGATGGCACCCATCATGAAGGCATGGCAGTAGATGTCCCATGTGGCAGTGCGTCCCATCTGCACGATGTGATAGGATGTGAGGAATACCACAGTGGCAATGAAGGCATACCTGCGCCGCTTCGTCAGCCAACGTGCCGTGAGGTAGAGGAAGAGTGTCCACAGACAACCTGCCAATCCTGGAGCCACACGCTGTGCAGCGAGGCTGCCAGGTGCGATGCAGTCTATAGCCCCTGCCATCCATGTCGGCAGGGGTGGCTTCTCAAGGCGTAGCTCTCCGTTCATGGTCGGCACGAGCCAGTTGCCGTCTGTAGCCATCTCGTGTGCAGTGATGAGGTTGCGACACTCCATGATGTCGGTGGGCAATGCAGTATTGAAGACGAAGAACGTCGTCACTGCCAACAGCAGCATGAACATCTTTTCCTTAAGTGTGGTGCTTGTCATCATGTGCGAATCCTCTCCTCTTCGTGCGTATATGTGTCAGAGTGCCGTTCCTGTCACCAATACGCTCATGTCAGTCACTGCTCCTTTCTTTACGGAACCGCTTGCCGGTCCACCGATAAACAACGTCCCCCTTCAGATATGGCTTCAGCTCTTCAGCAGCCTCATGGTTCATATATTCGGGTGTTGTGAACGAGAATGTCAGGTCATTGCCGTCTGCACTCAGCGATGCTTTCATCAACAGCATGTCTGCCTGACGGCGTGCGTCCTTGACGGCATAGCTTGCCGTGTCGGGGATTGCACGTATGAAGTCATCGAGTTCCGATGCTTCGGGCAGGTAGTCCTGCGTCTTTAGTTCATGCCAGTCGGTATCGTAGAAGCTGATGCGACTGTCGCAGGCATCGCCGCACACTGTGCTGACGGTGCATATCAGACGGCGGTTGTTGCCCAGCGGCAACAGCTTCATCTGCCATGTGCTCTGCCTGCTGATGTTGATGCTTATGTAGTCGTCGGTAAGGACAGTCATCTGCGACTTGCCGCCCAGACGATTGCTGACCTCCGCCTTCATGTTGCTGTCCATGAAGTCAATGAAGTCGGCACGGTCGTTGGCAGTAAGCAGCAAGTTCAACGAGTCGGGCATGGCGGTGAAGCACTGTCGTGCGGTCTGTGCCGCCAATACGGCAGGGACGAGAGCCAGACAGAGTATGAATGTACGGATTATTCTCATTGCGCGAGGTTCATTTAGTGCCCAAATATAGAAAAAACATTCCAATGATGACGAGTATCAGGTCTATCGCCTTGCTTTTTAGGTTCTTTTCATGGAACACCATAGCACCGAAGATGAACGACACCACCACGCTTCCACGACGAACCATCGATACCACAGACACCATCGAACCTTCCATGCTCAGCGAGTAGAAGTACGCCAGGTCGGCGGCACTCAGGAACAGTGATATGCCGAGTATGGTCCACTTCCAGCGGAATGGTGTGTCGCTGCTGCGACGTGGCAACCACAGCAGGGCTATTACCGTGCCCATGATGAGCAACTGGTAGACGTTATACCACGACTGAACGAGCATGGGGTCAAGGCGTGCCATGAGGTACTTGTCGTACAGTCCGCTGACAGCTCCCAGCATTGCTGCCAGCACGATGCACACAATCCAGCGGTTGTGTCCGAAGTCTATGCCCTCCTTCTTGCCCGAACGGCTCAGCATGAAGAATGAGGCAACGGCAAGGGCCACACCAATCCATTGGCATGCATTCAGCCTCTCGCCGAAGAGCAACATCGCACCAATGAGCACCATCACCGGCCGTGTGGCATTGACGGGTCCCACGATGGTCAGCGGCAGATGCTTCATGCCGAAGTAGCCGAGCGTCCATGAGGAGAGCACTATGAGAGATTTCAGAATGATGTACTTGTGCTCGCCCCACCCTGCCTCAGGCACGTAGAACATGGTGTCGTGCACCAACTGTGGGGCACATGCCGAGACAACTATGAACGGCAGGAATATGAGCGATGAGAACAGTGTGTTCAGAAACAGCACCGGCAGAACGGCATTGCCGAGCAACGACTCCTTCTTGAAGGCATCGTAGAACCCCAGCAGCAGAGCCGACAGAAATGCAAGTAACAACCACATAGACGGTCCTAATCAGAAAAGGAGACCCACTTCACAGCGGGCCTCCCTAACCAATAAAACAAACGTATATAACTGGGCATGAATAATAAATCTCCTATTCATGAGAATGACATCTGCCATTCTTTTCGTTGTCAAAGGTCACTCTTTTTTTTATAACGGCAAAGTGCAAACCGCGATTTATTTTCATTCTGCAACCAATCAGCACAATGCGTACACATAACAGACTGAAGATCAACATTCCCATGGACGTACGTCCACAGATGCTATGGTTGAACGTCCATAGAAATGGCAGTACCGATGTGGCGTAAGGGCTTCAGGATACAGCTTTACAGACCTCTGCAGAGAGAGGGATCTGTCAGTCGTTGGTGAGCTTACGATAGCGCACACGTGTCGGCTCGGTACGTCCCAGACGTTTCAACTTGTTGGCTTCGTAGTCTGAGTACGAGCCTTCGAAGAAGAACACGTTGGAGTCGCCCTCGAAGGCAAGGATGTGCGTACAGATGCGGTCGAGGAACCAGCGGTCGTGACTGATGACGACGGCACAGCCGGCAAAGTCGTCGAGTCCTTCCTCAAGAGCACGCAGTGTGTTCACGTCGATGTCGTTGGTGGGTTCGTCGAGCAGCAGTACGTTGCCCTCTTCCTTCAGTGCCAATGCCAGGTGCAAGCGGTTGCGTTCACCGCCACTGAGCACTCCGCACAGTTTCTCCTGATCGGCTCCAGTGAAATTGAAGCGCGACAGATAAGCGCGGGCATTGACCTCGCGGTTGCCCAGTCGTATGAGTTCCGTACCACCGGAGATGACTTGGTAGACGCTCTTCTCGGGGTCGATGCTGCTATGCTGCTGGTCTACATATGCCAGCTTCACGGTCTCGCCGACCTCGAAGTCGCCACGGTCGGGCTGTTCCAGTCCCATGATGAGACGGAAGAGTGTGGTCTTTCCAGCACCATTTGGACCAATGACACCTAC
>CAVHJI010000148.1:0-4418 GCA_963636255.1 Bacteroidaceae bacterium
TGTGCTCTACCAACTGAGCTATTTCCGCATGCTATCTCCAATGTGAAACCTTCAGCGTTTCAAAGAACGTTTTTCGCTTTTGCGGTTGCAAAGATAGGCACATTTTATAAATGGACAAACCAAAGACAAACTTTTTTCTATTTTTTATCACATTATCCCTTGTGGTGGCCTCTGAAGCATGCTGCGCACTGTTGGTACGAGTGGCTTTTTTGCCTCACTGCCTGCATTCGTTTCTACCATTAATATGTACCTTTGCCGACACAAAATACAAACAACACAATATTTACAACACAAAGAGAGTTATGTGCGGAATTGTTGGCTACATCGGCTCCCGCGAAGCCTATCCCATACTCATTAAGGGACTGAAACGGCTGGAATACAGGGGATATGACAGCGCAGGCGTGGCACTGATAAACGCGAATGGAAATCTGAACGTATACAAGACAAAGGGCAAAGTGTCTGACCTTGAGAACTATGTTGCCGACAAGGATGTGTCGGGCAACATAGGAATAGCACACACGCGTTGGGCCACACACGGCGAACCGAGCATGCAGAATGCACATCCCCACTATTCGCAGACACACAGGCTGGCACTGATACACAATGGCATTATAGAGAACTACGCCACCATAAAGTCAAAGCTGCAGGAGAAAGGCTACACGTTCCAGAGCAGCACCGACACGGAAGTACTGGTGCAGTTCATCGAATACATACTTGTCACTCACCATCTGGACCTGCTGACGTCGGTACAGTTGGCATTGCAGGAGGTCATCGGAGCTTATGCCATAGCAGTGCTCGACCGCGACAACCCCGACGAGATCATTGCCGCACGCAAGAGCAGTCCTCTGGTTGTGGGCATCGGCGAAGGAGAGTTCTTCCTTGCCAGTGATGCAACGCCCATAGTGGAGTATACCGACAAGGTGATATATCTGGAAGACGGAGAGATAGCGGTTGTCAACCGACATGGTGCTCCTAAGATTGTCAACCTCGAGAATGTGGAGTGCCCGCACGAGGTCAGGACCGTTACGATGAACGTAGGACAACTGGAGAAGGGTGGATATCCGCACTTCATGCTGAAGGAAATCTACGAGCAGCCATCGTGCATACGTGACTGCATGCGTGGACGTGTGAACATCGACGGAACCAATGTGGTGCTCTCGGCGGTGATAGACTATGAGCAGCAGTTGCTCAATGCACGTCGTTTCATCATTGTGGCATGCGGAACGTCGTGGCATGCCGGACTGATTGGCAAACATCTCATCGAGAGCTTCTGCCGCATACCTGTTGAAGTGGCTTATGCATCTGAGTTCCGCTACCAGAATCCCGTTATAGACAAGGACGATGTGGTGATAGCCATTTCACAGAGTGGTGAGACTGCCGACACGCTTGCTGCTGTGGAGCTCGCCAAGAGTCGTGGCGCATTTATATATGGTATATGCAACGCCGTAGGCTCGTCCATACCGCGTGCCACGCACACGGGTTCGTACATACACGTTGGACCTGAGATAGGTGTGGCATCAACAAAAGCCTTCACCGGACAGGTTACTGTACTTACGATGCTGGCACTTGCACTTGCCAAGGAGAAGAAAACCATCGACGGCTCTACATACCTGCGCATGGTCGGCGAGTTGCAGCAAATACCGGACAAGATGGAGGAACTCCTGAAGCAGAACGACACCATCGCACAGCTGGCAAAGATATTCACCTATGCACACAACTGCATCTACCTCGGACGCGGATATTCCTATCCGGTGGCTCTCGAGGGAGCACTGAAGCTGAAGGAAATCTCCTACATACATGCAGAGGGCTATCCGGCTGCGGAGATGAAACATGGCCCCATCGCACTTATCGACGGTGAGATGCCTGTGGTTGTCGTGGCTCCGCACGACGACCTGTACGAGAAGGTGCTCAGCAATGTGCAGGAGATAAAGGCACGCCATGGACGCGTCATCGCACTCGTTACTCGCGGTGACACGCTCATAAGCAAGCAGGCAGACTTCTGTCTGGAACTGCCTGTCACATCCGACTGTCTCAGTCCGTTGATCGAAGCCATACCGCTGCAGCTGTTGGCATATCACATTGCAGTCTGCAAAGGCAAGGACGTCGACCAGCCGCGCAATCTGGCAAAGAGCGTCACCGTGGAGTGAGCAGGGGGAACGGACAATACACACTGGTATATTCAACAATTTGTAACAGATAAAACAACGATTAGACGATGGAAGTGCTTAAACATGAGTGCGGCGTAGCAATGGTTCGACTGCTGAAGCCGCTGGAGTACTACGAGAAGAAATATGGCACGTGGGCATATGGGCTGAACAAACTCTATCTGTTGATGGAGAAACAGCACAACCGCGGACAGGAAGGTGCCGGCATGGCATGTGTGCGCCTCACGGCAAAAGCTGGTGAGGAATATATGTTTCGCGAACGTGCCTTGGGCTCAGGCGCCATAACCGAGATATTTGGCAAGGTGCACGACCAGCTGAAGAACTTCACGCCCGAGCAGGTACACGATGTGGAGTTTGCCGAACACAACATGCCGTTTGCAGGCGAACTGCTCATGGGACATCTGCGATATAGCACGACAGGCAAGTCGGGCATAACATACGTGCATCCCGTTATGCGGCGTCACAACTGGCGTGCACAGAACCTGGCACTGTGTGGCAACTTCAACCTGACCAATGTCGATGAGGTATTTGGCAACATCACGTCCATGGGACAGCATCCGCGCCAGTATTCGGATACATATATAATGCTGGAACAGATAGGGCACATGCTCGACCGTGAGGCGGAGCGTCTCTACCGCATAGCGAAAGACGACAAGGGACTTGAAGGGCTCGAGCGTACCAAATACATCGAAGACCATATCAACATAGCCAACGTGCTGCGCAGCACGTCGCCGATATGGGATGGCGGCTACGTCATGTGCGGACTCTCGGGCAGTGGCGAGATGTTCTGTCTGCGCGATCCATGGGGCATACGTCCTGCATTCTGGTACCACGACGATGAGGTTGTTGTGGTTGCCAGCGAGCGTCCTGTCATACAGACGGTGTTCAACGTCACGGCCGACAAGGTGGAGGAGGTGCTCCCCGGACAGGCTGTAATAGTCAACAAGAACCTTCATATACGCACAGTGCAGATCAATCACCCGAAGCAAATACGCAAGTGTTCGTTCGAACGTATCTACTTCAGCCGTGGCAGTGACATGGACATATACCGTGAACGCAAGTCGCTTGGCGAGAAGCTGGTGCCGAAAATATACAAGGCTATTGACGGTGATCTCGACAACACCGTGTTCTCATTCATACCAAACACAGCCGAGGTGGCATTCTACGGCATGGTCGAAGGCTTCAACAATCTGCTGAACCAAGAGAAGGTGCGGCAGCTCGAAGCCCTTGGACACGTGGCAGACCATGAAGAGCTGGAGAGAATCCTTTCGCGTCGTATACGCATAGAGAAGGTTGCCATTAAAGACATAAAGCTGCGTACGTTCATCGCCGAAGGCGGAAGCCGCGATGACCTTGCAGCCCACGTCTACGATATTACTTATGGCAGTCTGCGTCCGGGCATAGACAACCTTGTCATCATCGACGACAGCATTGTTCGCGGCACTACGCTGAAGCAGAGCATCATTGGCATCCTCGACCGACTGCAACCCAAGAAGATTGTCATCGTATCGTCGTCGCCGCAGGTCAGATATCCCGACTACTACGGCATCGACATGGCTCGCATGAGCGAGTTCATAGCCTTCAAGGCGGCCATCGAACTGCTCAAGGACAGAGGCATGACCGATTTTATCGCCAGCGTCTACCGCAATGCCAAGGCACAAGAAGGAATGCCTAAGGAGAAGATGGTGAACTGCGTGAAGAAGATCTACGAGCCGTTCACCGACGAAGAGGTGTCGGCAAAGATTGTCGAACTGCTGACGCCTGCAGGCACACGTGCCAAGGTGCAGATAGTCTATCAGCCTATAGAAGGGTTGCACGAGGCATGCCCCGAACATTTGGGTGACTGGTACTTCAGTGGCGACTATCCCACTCCAGGCGGACTGAAGCTGCTCAACAAGGCATTCATCGACTACATCGAACAAATCTATCAATTCTGATTCCCAACACCAATAAGCACCATGGACGCAATCGAAATGCTCACCACACGGCGCAGTTGCCGTTCGTACAAGTCGGAACAAATCAGCAAACAGGAGCTCGACACCATACTCCAGTGTGGACTGCATGCTCCCAGTGGAAGCAACAAGCAGCTTGTGAAGATAATAGTGGTGCAGGATGCCGGTAAAATCCGCTTCCTCTCCCAGCTTAACGCACGCATCATGCAGGGTCATGCCGACCCATTCTATGGAGCACCCACACTGTGTCTCATAGTGGCCCCCGAAGACTCGGGCTATGACAGCAACAGTGCGTCTGCGC
>CAVHJI010000149.1:0-4211 GCA_963636255.1 Bacteroidaceae bacterium
CCACACAGGCTGTGGACAGCGTGGCAGAGAACATCGACAAGATACGCTATAGTCTGTGCAGCATCGACTTCAGTCCCGAAACAAGAACCTTCGGTGCAAAGGTTGACACACTGTTCAATGCCGATAAGGACGGACGCAGCATAAGCTTCCCGCGGTTGTCGCCAGATGGCAGACAGTTGGTAGTGACGCTAATGGACTTTGGCAACTTCTCCATCAACAAGAAAGAGGCAGACCTCTATAGGCTCGACCTTACGACCGGCAGCATCAGTCCCATTGATGCTATAAACAGTCCCGAAGCAGAGAGCTATCACTCATGGAGCAGCAACAGCCGATGGATGGTGTTCAGCAGCCGCAGGCAGGATGGGCTGTACACAAGACCATACTTCACCTATGTGGGCGAGGACGGAACATTCCATAAGCCGTTCCTCATGCCGCAGAAAAATCCTGCCAAGTATTATCGCGAACAGATGAATGCCTACAACATACCCGAGATGATACGCGGCAAGGTGAATGTCAATGAGCATGACATTGCCACGACGTTGCGGAACAGCGCAGGCACAAACCTCACTATTAGTAAACAGTAAGCATACGGAGATGAAGATATTTGCGACAAAAGACATAAAGGACATCGATGCAGCTACGGTAGAGCAGGAGGGCATATCGTCCTACGACCTTATGGAACGTGCATCCCGTGCCTTGACAAAAGAGATAGAAGGGCGATGGACCGACAAGGATACTCGCTTTGTCGTCTTTGCCGGTGCAGGCAATAATGGCGGTGATGCACTGGCAGTGGCGCGGATGCTGCTCGATAGCGGACGGCGTGTAGATGCCTATCTGTTCAATATAGGCGGCAGCCTCAGCCCTGATTGCGAGATGAATCGCGATTTGTTGCTGGAACAATATCCCGGCAAGATGACTGAGGTGACCAAGCAGTTCAATCCGCCTACACTGACATCCGATGACGTTGTCATCGACGGACTGTTTGGCAGTGGTCTGAACCGTCCTCTTGAAGGAGGCTTTGCATCGGTAGTGAAATATATCAATGGTGGTAGGGCACAGGTTGTGTCGATTGATATTCCGTCGGGACTGATGGGAGAAGACAATACACGCAATAACCTAGACAACATTGTGCGTGCCGATGTGACGCTGAGTCTGCAGTTGCCCAAGCTCGCTTTCCTGTTTCCTGAGAACGAACGATACTTCGGCTCATGGATGCTGGTGGACATAGGCTTGAGTGCTGATGCCATCGACAGCAAACCGTCGTGCTTCGAAGTGGCCGATGAGGAAGATATGCCTTGGATGCTGAAGGTACGTGGTCGCTTCGACCATAAGGGCGTGTTTGGCAGGGCACTGCTCATCGCTGGCCAGCAGGGCATGGCAGGTGCTTCGGTATTGGCGTCAAAGGCATGCATGAGATCGGGCGTGGGCTTGCTGACAGTGCATGTGCCTAAGTGCAACAATGTGATTGTACAGTCGGCAGTGCCTGAAGCCATGACGGACATAGATGTCAACGAGACCTGCTTTGCGCATGTTCCGCAGGACATAACAGCATATAACGCCATAGGCATAGGCCCTGGAATAGGGCAGGGCATGGACACACGTGCCGCCTTGTACGAACTCATCAATGCTGCCAAGGTGCCTATGGTGCTCGATGCCGATGCCTTGAACCTGATAGGGCAGAACCATTCATATCTGCAACGTCTGCCGCAGGGAAGCATCATAACACCTCATCCTGGTGAGATGGACAGGCTCGTAGGCCGTTGCAGCAATTCATATGAAAGACTGATGAAGGCACGCGAGCTGGCGCAGAAATGCGATGTGTACGTCGTGCTCAAGGGAGCCTATACGGTTGTCATCTCACCCGATGGCAAGTGCTGGTACAATAGCACGGGCAATCCAGGCATGGCTACAGGCGGAAGCGGAGATGTGCTGACAGGCGTGATATTGGCATTGTTGGCACAAGGATATGATGCCGCGACTGCTGCAAAGCTCGCTGTTTATGCTCATGGACTGGCAGGAGACATGGCAGCTCGCATTAATGGTGAGACGGGAATGACGGCTGGAGACATCGTGAACCATCTGCCGAAGGTGTGGAAGGCACTTGAGACTGCGTGAGACGCTTCGGACGCGAGGGTGGTGTAACGCTGCTTATTTCTCGCGCGAGGTTATGTGGAAACAGCCTTGCTTACGCTCGTACTTGATGTAACAACGCTCTGCTTTGCGCACATCGCGCAATACTTCGGCAAGCACCAGTTTGAGTGTGTCGGAACTGACATCCTGAAGTGGGCGACCGTCAGGGTCTTCTACCTTCTGGAAGCGTCGCCAGCTTAGGTCGAACGTAGTGCCATAGTAATGGGCTGAGTTCTCTGTGGAGTTGCCGTTAGAGCGACGCAGTTGCTTCACGTTATCGATGGTGCGTGTGACCGACGTCACAATTATGCGGTAGGGATTGAGACCTTTGTTCTCGAGCGAATCGAGGAAGTTCGCTCCAATATCGTCGACCAACCTGGCAGCTCCAGGAATCAGATAAGGTATGGAGTGCGTCAGCTCATCGACAGCATAATGGTCGCAGTCGTCGATAAGGACCAAGCGGTCGTCGAGGTCCTTTGCTCCTTCTGCGTCGGCAATGGGTGTGATGCCAATGGCCTGAGCCACTCCTACCTGCACGGGATTGAGGTCGCCAAAGGTCCGGCTGTAGCTTGTTACGCCGTGGATGTTGTGTGGATTGTTCATCTTCATTGTCATGTCCTTCTTGCATGAGGTGAGGGCAAAGGCAAGCGATGACGATATGATTGCAGCGATGATGAGTGGTCGTGACTTCATGATATGTTTTTGAAACTTGTTGCAAAGATAAGTTTTTACGGACACAGAGGTCCGTTTTTTGTATTATAGAATATGCTGAATGATGCAACGCTATTTCATATATATGGCCTATGACGGCACAGCCTATCACGGCTGGCAGATTCAACCCAACGGCGCGAGTGTGCAGGAAACGTTGGAGAAAGCTCTGTCTGTAATCTTGCGCTCTGAGACTTCCGTCACGGGTGCAGGCCGCACAGACACGGGCGTACATGCCAAACTCATGGTGGCACACTTCGATTGCGATAAGGAAGTTGATACAGGTTTGCTCACCGACAAGCTTAACAGGCTGCTGCCACCCGACATATCTGTCTACAAGATAGAGCCTGTCGACAGCGATATGCATGCCCGCTTCTCTGCCGTGAGCCGGCGTTATGAATACTATGTCACTACTGCCAAGACTCCATTCATGCGTCAGTACAGATGCCGTCTGCACAAACTGCCCGACTTTGACCTTATGAATGAGGCTGCACGTCAGCTGTTGCAGCAGACCGACTTCACCAGCTTCAGCAAGCTTCATACCGACGTCAAGACAAACAACTGTCGTGTGATGCGTGCCGAGTGGAGTAGGGTGGATGAGGTGACGTGGGTCTTCAACATCGAGGCCGACCGTTTCCTGCGCAATATGGTACGTGCTATTGTGGGCACACTGCTTGATGTTGGCTTCGGCAAGCTGACGGTCGATGGCTTTAGGGAGGTCATGCAGAAACGCGACCGCTGTAGTGCCGGCATGTCTGTCCCGGCACAAGGACTTTTCCTTGCAGACATACAGTATAAATGGGGATAATGGGAACCCCGAAAAAGGAGTAAGGCTCTAAGGGCGAAAAATACATGCCAAAACACTTGCAAAGAGCCCTTTGCTGTGCTACATTTGCATATCTTCTATTGCTTTGGCAATCGTCTGACTCCCGCCGAGAAGATGTCTGATATCTTCATACCAAAGCTTGCAATTATCATACCAAGGTTTGCAATATTCGTACCAAGTACTTGCAATATTCATACCAAGCTTTGGTATGAGCTACACATATAGCTTCTTTGCCCAAGTCATATAACTTCTTCGCCCAAGTCATATAACTCCTCGGACCAAGTCTTGTAACTTCTTGGATCAAGTCCTATAACCTCTCTGCTCAAGTTCTATAGCTTCTCAAGCCAAGTCTTATAACTGAAAGTGTCGTTTCAGGCATAAGGCTTTTGCGCCACACTGCGGAGTCATTTTCCCGAAGCATCACACATTATTGGCACGGCATTTCGCGAGTGCGCCGATAAATGCTTATCTTTGCGCCGTCGAAAAGGCCTGGTAGCTTAGCTGAATAGAGCGTCAGATTCCGGTTCTGAAGGTCGTGGGTTTGAAT
>CAVHJI010000150.1:0-4182 GCA_963636255.1 Bacteroidaceae bacterium
ATAGACTACTATCTGCTGCACAGCATCGGCTCAACGCCAGGGTGGGGCGGTACTCCTCTGGATCTTCTGTATCAGCGCTTCTTCAACAACGGGGTGATTGACTTCCTTGTCAAGGAACGTGAGGCAGGACGCATCCGTAATCTCGGTTGGTCGTTCCATGGCGATGTGGCTGTCTTCGACCACATGTTGCAGCTCCACGATGAGGGCAAGTACCACTGGGACTTCGTGCAGATACAGATGAACTATCTGGACTGGAGCTATGCTGCGGTGTCGAATGCACGCAACGTCAATGCTTCCTATCTCTACGAAGAACTGGCGAAGCGCAACATTCCTGTGGTCATCATGGAGCCCCTGTTGGGTGGACGTCTGGCTAACGTGCCAATGCACGTAGTGACACGTCTTAAACAGCGTGAGCCTGAGAACAGCATCGCCTCATGGGCATTCCGTTTCTGCGGAACATACCCGATGGTGTTGTCAACACTCAGCGGCATGACCTACATGGAGAACCTTCAGGACAACATACGAAGCTTTGCTCCGCTCAAGCCGCTGACGCAGGAAGAGCTGGACTATCTCGAGGAAACGGCTGGTGTCATTGCATCCTATCCCACGATACCATGCAACCAGTGCGGCTACTGCATGCCATGTCCTTACGGACTGGACATACCCGCCATCCTTACGCACTACAACAAGTGTGTCAACGAAGGCAATCTGTCCGAGAGCAGTCAGGATCCCAACTACCGCAAGGCACGTCAGGCATTCCTCGTAGGCTACGACCGCAGTGTACCACGTCTGCGTCAGGCAAACCATTGCACCAGTTGCAACCAGTGCTCGCCCGAGTGTCCGCAGCGCATTGACATTCCGCTGCAAATGCAGAAGATCGACAACTATGTAGAGTCTCTGAAGAGAGAGACATTGTAATTATTGAACACATAAAAGGGAACGTAATGACTAATCACGAAGACAACAATGACAAGCCAAAGACTGGCGGCATCAACCGCCGTCATTTCCTTGGACTGATGGGGACAGGTGCTGTGGCTGGCGCAGCAACATTGAGCGGTTGCGGTGGCAGCACCAATGCACAGTATGATCAGGGTGGACACCACACCACTGAAGTCCCGACAGACCAGATGACCTATCGTACCAACCCGCAGAACGGTGATAAGATTTCCATCCTTGGCTACGGCTGCATGCGCTGGCCGACACTCAAGGACCCGAACAATCCAGACAGGGATATCAGCATAGACCAGGAAACAGTCAACGAACTTGTCGACTATGCCTTGGCACATGGAGTCAACTACTTCGACTCATCACCAGTCTACGTCCGTGGATGGTCTGAGGAAGCAACAGGCAAGGCACTGGCACGTCATCCACGCGACAGCTATTTCGTGGCTACTAAGAGCTCCAACTTCGGCTCTAACGACTACGAAGCCGGTGTACAGATGTATCGCAAGTCGCTGGAGAACTTCCATACCGACCATATCGACTACTATCTACTGCACAACATCGGTGGTGGCGGTGTAGAGGCATTGAAGGCACGCTACTTCGATAATGGACTGATAGACTTCTTCCTCAAGGAGAAGGAAGCCGGACATATACGCAACTTCGGATGGTCGTTCCATGGTGATGTTGCGGTGTTCGACTACATGATGCAGCTCCATGACTCTGGCGAGCTTCATTCAGACTTCGTGCAGATACAGATGAACTATCTCGACTGGAAGATTGCACAGGGAGCAGCTGTCCCGTGCGAGTACCTGTACAAAGAACTCGAGAAGCGCAACATACCGGTGGTCATCATGGAGCCTCTGCTCGGTGGACGACTGGCAAACCTGCCTATCCACATCGTGTCGCGTCTGAAGCAGGCCAACTATGAGAACAGTGTTGCATCATGGGCGTTCCGCTTCTGCGGCTCGTATCCCGATGTACTGTGTGTGCTTAGCGGTATGACCTACATGGAGAACCTGCAGGACAATGTCCGCAGCTTCGCTCCACTGGTAGAGCTGACCGACGATGAGAAGGAATTCTTGTATGAGACAGCATCCTTGATACACGAGTACCCGACCATACCGTGCAACCAGTGCCAGTACTGCATGCCGTGTCCTTACGCACTCGACATCCCTGCCATCCTTACGCACTACAACAAGTGCGTCAACGAAGGCAATGTGCCTGAGAGCAGTCAGGACCCCAACTATCGCAAGGCACGTCAGGCATTCCTCGTCGGATACGACCGTAGTGTACCCAAGCTACGTCAGGCAGACCACTGCACCAACTGCAACCAGTGTTCGCCACATTGCCCGCAGCAGATAAATATCCCGCAGGAGATGAACCGCATCAGCGAGTTTGTCGAGAAGCTCAAGCAGAACACACTGTAAGCCTGCAAGTGCAGACCGCACAAGCGTAGTTGCCATAGTATATATGAGTAGGAGAGGGAGAGTGCCAGCCGCACATCTCCCTCATTTTTTTATTACTGTCCGGTAAATCTATGGAGAGAGTGTCAACGCCTTTAAAATCCAAATATGGTTACACTTATTTATCGGCATCACGGATAGCTCTGTTGCGCATCTTCAAGTTTTACCGGACATTAATAATATATAATGAGGTGTCAGCATAAAAATCAGTGTGGATAAACATCGGCGTGAAGACCTATATACCTTTGGGTCAAGACGTATATACCTTTGAACCAAAATGTCAGACCCTCTGAAAAGTCAGTAGCACTTGCTTTGCCCTCGAAGCATATCTTACTTGGTCGAGTCAGTAGTACTTGCTTTTTAAGGCAAGACATGTTGACTTTGTAAAATATCCAGCCTTTTCTTGTGGCTCTTCGGCATTTTGCCTAACTTGCCACACTTTCAGAAAAAGCAGCTTTCTGAAAGTGAACGTGTAAGAATAGTGGTAAAGTTATGAACGACATAAACACACGATCCATGCTCCGTGTGGGAGCAATGCTTCGCGGAATATATCGCATTGAGGGCTATCTCGCCTCGGGTGGCTTCGGCAACACATACGTGGTGCGCAATGTGGAGTTCGACGAAGCATATGCCCTAAAGGAGTTTTTCATCAAGGGAGTGTGCCAGCGTGATGGGGACAGTACATCCATCAGCGTGAGCAACACCGAGAACACAGATTGCTTCACACAGCAGCGCGAGAAGTTCAAGAAGGAGGCACGCCGCATACGCAGTCTGAACAACGAGCATATCATAAGGGTGCACGACCTGTTCGAGGAGAACGGTACGGCATACTACGTCATGGACCTGGTAGACGGCGAAAGCCTGGCATCACGACTAAAGCGTACCGACAAGCCATTGACGGAAGCAGAAGTCAACACTCTTCTTCCACAGATACTCGACGGCTTGAAGGCCATTCACGATGCAGGAATCTGGCATCTCGACATCAAGCCTGCCAATATAATGGTAAACACGCAGGGCGTGGTGAAGCTCATTGACTTCGGTGCCAGCAAGCAACAGAGCAGCACTGGCGGTGCAACGATGAGTACAGGCATCAGCTATACCAACGGCTACGCTCCTGGCGAACAGATGGAGCAGGCATACGACAAGTTCGGTCCGTGGACAGACTTCTATGCCCTCGGTGCAACATTCTACAAGCTCCTCACGCTGCAGAATCCGCCACCTGTCACCGACGTGAAGGAAGACGACACAGAAGACAAGCACGAGGCTCTCCCCATGCCAGGAGTGTCTGCCGCAATGAAGCGGCTTATAGTCTGGATGATGCAGGACAACCGCAAGCATCGTCCGCAGAGTGCTGTGGCGATAATGAAGCGGTTGCCGTCGGCTGCGGCTACGCAGGATGATGAAACAACAGTCATTGCTGAGCCGTACTATGGTCCAACCGAGAAGACATCAGCCAGCCAGCCGAAGGGACCGCAAGGTACTGTCCCCCCCAACGCCAAACGCTCGCCATCGTCGGGCTACGACACAAGGAAGCCTACTGCTACAACTGTGAAGCCAAGTCCATCGAGCAGGAAATCCCGCAAGATACTCTACGCTTTCGCAGCGGCTGTGGTTGTTGCATTATGTGTTTGGGGATTTTGGGCACTAACAACAAACAGCGAAGAACAAGAGATTTCTTATAAGACCTTTACTGTCAATGGTGTGTCTTTCGATATGGCAAAAGTATCGTCTGGCACATTCACCATGGGTGCAACTTCAGAGCAAGGCAGTGATGCAT
>CAVHJI010000151.1:0-4096 GCA_963636255.1 Bacteroidaceae bacterium
GTGCGAGCTGGTCTACAAGGATGCCAAGGCAGAGTTGTGTGGCGACCGCAAGTTGGGACTTATAAAGTATGTGATGTCGCTTATGAACGGTGCCCGCTTGGGCATCGGTGCACAGGCTACAGGTATCAGCCAGAAGGCTTACAATGAGGCATTGGCATACGCCAAGGAACGTCGTCAGTTCGGTAAGGCTATTATCGAGATGCCTGCCGTCTACGACATGCTTGCCACAATCAAGGCTAAGCTCGATGCCGGACGTGCACTGCTGTATCAGACATCACGCTTCGTCGACATCTACAAGGCTCTCGACGACATCGCCGAGACTCGCAAGCTGACACCCGAAGAGCGTCAGGAAAGCAAGAAGTACTCGAAGCTGGCAGATGCCTTCACTCCGCTGAGCAAAGGCATGAACTCTGAATATGCCAACCAAAACACCTACGACTGCATTCAGGTGCACGGAGGTTCGGGCTTCATGATGGAGTATGCTTGCCAGCGTCTGTATCGCGACGCACGCATCACCTCTATCTATGAGGGTACGACGCAGCTTCAGGTTGTTGCAGCAATACGCTACGTCACCAACGGAACCTACCTCAACATTCTGCGTGAGATGGTGCAGGCTGACGTCAACGACGACATGAAACCGCTGATGGACCGTGTGGCTGCAATGACCGACAAGTTTGAGGCAGCTGTCAACACCGTCAAGGATGCTGTTGACCAGGAACTGCATGACTTCCTGGCACGTCGTCTGTATGAGATGGCAGCAGTCAGCATCATGTCGGCACTGCTTGTGACGGATGCTTCGAAAGCACCCGAGCTGTTCGCCGATTCAGCCAGAGTATATGTCAACATTGCCGAGGCTGAGGTGGAGAAGCACAGCAGCTTCATCGGTAACTTCAATGCCAACGACCTGGCAAGCTATCGCAAGTAAAGTCGAACGGCGACTCCTTATATAATATAGGCACTCAGGACCAACCTCTTGAGTGCCTTTTCTTTGTGTGTCGGGCATGACACTAACCTAGTTGGTTCAAATCCAACCGCAGATATTTACCGCGAAGCGAACGACAAGTCGTTGCCAGTAATGTCAAGGATGGAGGAAGTCGTGTAGCGAGACTTACGAGCCTACGAACAGGAACTTGGTATAAGGCTAAATGGGAATGGATAAGACTGCAAAGCAAGTTGAAGTCCGAATGGTAAACGTATCTCCCAAGGCAGTAAACCAAGATGTTGTCTAGTCGGAAGGTTAGTGCCTTACCCCGAGAGGCCCATCCTGCGTGTTGTCACGTGCGAAAAAAGCTCATGGGTGGGAGTCAGCTGAGCCCATAGTAGGTGACTCACCATCACTGAAGGGGTTATTCTTCTAAGTGCTGGAATCATTCTTCCAAGCGCTGGAAGAATAATACAGGGTCAGTAGAATATCCATGAACGCATAGTATTGCGGTTGCGGATGCATAGCTGCCATATTCGTTTATTCCCACCTTATTCCTACTGAGCCATACGAAGGAGCCGGTAGGGATGAAACAAAAAAGAAGGAGAGACGTGCGCCTCTCCTTCTTTAATCAATCTATGTAAGACCGACTGGCAAGCTTACTTGCTCTCTTTCTCCATCTTCTCCTTCAGTGCTGCCAGTGCATCGATGTCACCAAGAGTTGTTGCTGCTGCCTGATTCTGGACAATAGGAGTCTCCTCCTTCTTCGTCGTCTTGCGAGCCTTCTTCTCCTTGTGCTCCTCAGCCTTTGTTGCATCTTCGAATACGCGGCTGTGAGAGAGGATGATGCGCTTAGCGTTTTTGTTGAACTCGATAACCTTGAACGGAAGCTTCTCGTTCAGCTGAGCCTGTGTGCCATCTTCCTTAACGAGGTGCTTAGGAGTTACGAAGCCCTCAACACCATAAGGCAGGCTTACTACAGCACCCTTGTCGAGCAACTCGATGATTGTGCCTTCGTGTACAGAACCTACAGTGAAGATTCCCTCGAATGTATCCCAAGGATTCTCTTCGAGCTGCTTGTGGCCAAGGCTCAGACGACGGTTGTCCTTGTCAATCTCGAGAACGACTACATCGATGTCTGCACCAATCTGTGTGAACTCCGACGGATGCTTTACCTTCTTGGTCCATGACAGGTCAGAGATGTGAATCAGACCGTCAACACCTTCCTCAAGCTCGACAAATACACCGAAGTTGGTGAAGTTGCGAACCTTGGCAACGTGCTTTGAACCTACAGGATACTTCTCGTCGATGCTCTCCCATGGGTCTGGCTTGAGCTGCTTGATGCCGAGAGACATCTTGCGGTCTTCGCGGTCCAGTGTGAGTACTACTGCCTCTACCTCGTCGCCAACCTTCAAGAAGTCCTGAGCGCTACGCAGGTGCTGGCTCCATGACATCTCTGATACGTGAATCAGACCTTCTACCCCAGGAGCTACTTCTACGAATGCTCCATAGTCTGCCATGACAACAACCTTGCCCTTGATGTGGTCGCCAACCTTGAGGTTAGGATCGAGTGCATCCCATGGATGCGGTGTGAGCTGCTTCAAGCCTAAAGCGATGCGCTTCTTCTCGTCGTCGAAGTCGAGTATTACGACGTTTATCTTTTGGTCAAGCTCTACAACCTCGTGTGGATCGCTTACGCGGCCCCAGCTGAGGTCGGTGATATGAATCAGACCGTCTACGCCGCCAAGGTCGACAAACACACCGTAGGATGTGATGTTCTTGACTGTGCCTTCCAGTACCTGTCCCTTCTCGAGCTTGCTGATGATTTCCTTCTTCTGTGCTTCCAACTCGGCCTCGATGAGTGCCTTGTGGGAAACAACGACGTTTCTGAACTCCTGATTGATCTTCACAACCTTGAACTCCATGGTCTTGCCAACGAAGACATCGTAGTCGCGGATGGGCTTGACATCAATCTGAGAACCCGGCAAGAATGCTTCGATGCCGAATACGTCGACAATCATACCACCCTTGGTGCGGCACTTGATGTATCCCTTTATAATCTCTTCGTTCTCAAGAGCTGCATTGATGCGGTCCCAAGCACGGGCAGCACGAGCCTTGCGGTGTGAGAGGACCAGCTGGCCCTTCTTGTCTTCCTGATTCTCGATGTACACTTCTACTGTGTCACCGACCTTCAGTTCCGGATTGTAGCGGAATTCGCTGGCCGGAATTACGCCGTCTGATTTGTAGTCGATGTTGACGACTACTTCGCGCTTGTTAACGGCAATAACCTTACCGTCTACAACTTCGCCTTCGTTGACCTTGTTGAGGGTGTTGTTGTACGCCTTCTCCTGGTCTTCCTTGCTCACTGCGCCTGCGGTCTCGCCTGTTTCATAGGCTTCCCAATCAAAGCTGTCAAGAGGCTTAACGTCTTTCAAGTTTTCCATTAATAATTGAATTGTTTTTAATTTACTTAAGTTAGACTTTATGCTGTCTTATTAATAATCGGGTGCAAAGGTAGTGAAATGTGCGGACCGACAAAAGGCTGTCCTACTTTTATTTACCTTTATTCTTGTCACAATAGGCGAGTGCTGCTCCTATGGCTGTGCAGTATTCGGCATACGGAGGTATGTGGAACCGCACGTTGTAGAGTGCTTCGAGCTCGGGGAACACAATGTGGCATTGTGGCATCAGCGTCAGATTGCCTATCAGGACAAAATCCTTGACTGTGCTGTTGATGGAGCATAGCACCGCAGCACTGCCTATGGTCTGCAGCACTGTGCAGACTATGCCGGCTGCAATGTCTTCTTCAGCCGAGTCGCTATCAGCTTTGCCAAGCAGTGAGGCTGTGGCATGAAGTGGAAGTCCTGGAAGGTCGGCATTGCTGACATCACCGATAAGCAGGTTTATGCGGTTGGCATCGCCTCTCATAGCCAGCTCTGCCACCTGACGAGGGCTGTGCGACTTCAACAGCATGTTAGATAATCCCTGCAACGTGCCTCCACCGATGCCCAATCCGCCTATGTGCTTTATCTCGTTATGGTCTATCTTGACAAATGAAGTGCCTGTGCCCATGCTGACAACAATGAGCTGGTCTAAGTTCATTGCGTGTTTGGCTCCTAATCCGTCGGACAAGAACTCGTCGACCTTCTGTGTCGGCAATCCGTAGAGTGGACT
>CAVHJI010000152.1:0-1387 GCA_963636255.1 Bacteroidaceae bacterium
GTAGCCGACGTGGAGTCTGTGATGCGGCACGTGACAAGGTCACCGACATGATGTGTACCTCTGTCGAAGACTACCACGCGGTTCTGCTCCGTGCGTCCGTACAGCTGGTTGGCAGACCGCTTCGACCGTCCTTCGACCAGCACCTCATAGACGTGTCCGACACTACGGGCGTTGGCCTCTGCCGACAAGCGGTTTTGCAATGCTATGATTTCATTCAGACGGCGTATCTTGACATCCTCGGGCACATCGTCGGGCATGTGCTTCGACGCATAGGTGCCTGCACGCTCTGAGTATTTGAACATAAATGCCGAGTCGTAGCCGCACTCTTCCATGATTGAAAGAGACAACTTGTGGTCCTCTTCGGTCTCGGAGTGGAAGCCGCAGAATATGTCGGTCGACAAGCCGCAGTCGGGGATGATGCGGCGTATAGCCTCGACGCGTTCCATGTACCACGCGCGGTCGTAGTGGCGGTTCATCAGCTTCAGGATGCGGTCGCTGCCGCTCTGCACGGGCAGGTGTATGTGCTTGCAGACGTTCGGCACATCGGCAATGACGTGCAGTGTCTCGTCGCTCATGTCCTTGGGATGGGATGTGGTGAAGCGCACACGTACTGTCGGGAAGGTCTCGCCGACGGTGCGCAACAGCTGGGGAAAGCTGACTGTTGTCCCACCAGGACGTTGGTAAAGATATGAGTTGACGTTCTGCCCGAGCAGCGTCACCTCTTTGTATCCCTTGCCAGCAAGATCGGCAACCTCGGCAAGGATGCTCTCGATGTCACGGCTGCGTTCGCGTCCACGTGTATACGGCACGATGCAGTAAGTGCAGAAGTTGTTGCACCCGCGCATGATTGACACGAAGCCCGATATGTGATTGCCGCAGATGCGCGATGGGATGATATCGCGGTAGGTTTCGGTCTTCGACAGCTGTACGTTTATAGCCTTTTCGCCCTGCTCGGCTGCAGCGATGAGCTCCGGCAGGTCCATATAGGCATCTGGACCTGCCACGAGGTCCACGTGGTGTTGCTCTATCAGTTCGTCCTTCACATGCTCTGCCATGCAGCCCAGCACACCAATAATCAGTGGATGCCGCTTGCGCATGGCGTTAAGCGTCTCAAGACGGTTGTAAATCTTGCGTTCGGCATTGTCGCGCACCGAACAGGTGTTTAGAAACACCGCGTCGGCGTTGTCAATGTTGTCGGTGACGCTGTATCCGGCCATCTGCATTATGGTGGCTACTACTTCGCTATCCGCCACGTTCATCTGACAGCCGTAGGTCTCTATGAACAGCTTTTTGTCGTCAGCAGTTGCAGATTTTAAGTCTGTTTCTGTCTCTTCTCTCATGTCTAATATCGTGTAAAAGGTTTTCGGCTGCAAAGATAGTGCAAGTT
>CAVHJI010000152.1:1397-4084 GCA_963636255.1 Bacteroidaceae bacterium
GTGCAAGTTTGAGGGCGAAAGCCCTCGCGTGTTTAAAAAGTGAATTTGTACACCTAACAGGGCTTGTATTCTTTGTTTTATTGTAAAAAAGAGTTAATAGCTTACATTTTCATGGTTTAATGTTTGGCGGAGTAATTAAAATGTCGGTCCTTTGTCCTCGGAAGAGTAATCTTCATACAAAATTAGATTTTTTCATAGTTAAGGTTTAGGTTAAGTAGGGTGCGGGTGGCTGTGAAGCTACCTGCACTTTTTCTTTATGGGTAGACCCACGGCACACATTTCTTTATTTTTGCGCGGTGCCACTTTGCCGTCTCAACGACGTGCGCTACCTTTGCGGCACAAAAAGAAAGTGGAGAGATTTGAGTAGCTTGCAACCACGGGAAAAAATGCTAAAAGACATCTTCTGAGTTTCTACTCTTATACCTATCCCCCTTCTATAAGTTTAATTCATAAATCTTTAAAAGAATGGGATATCTATTTACATCCGAATCTGTATCTGAGGGCCACCCCGACAAGGTAGCCGACCAAATCTCAGACGCTATCCTCGACAAACTCCTGGCCTACGACCGCAACGCCAAGGTGGCCTGCGAAACACTGGTCACCACGGGGCAGGTGGTTCTGGCCGGTGAAGTCAAGACAAAGGCATACATAGACATGCCTCTGGTGGCACGCGGTGTCATCCGCCGCATTGGCTACACCAAGGGTGAGTATATGTTTGAGAGCAACTCGTGCGGAGTGCTCAGTGCCATACACGAGCAAAGCCCCGACATAAACCGCGGCGTTGAGCGCGGAAATCCGATGGATCAGGGCGCTGGAGACCAGGGAATGATGTTCGGTTACGCCACAAACGAGACCGAAAACTACATGCCGCTGTCGCTCGATCTGTCGCACCGTATCCTGCGCATCCTGGCGGACATACGCCGTGAAGGTAAGGAAATGACCTACCTGCGCCCCGACGCCAAGAGTCAGGTGACAATAGAGTATGACGACAACAACCGCCCTGTGCGCATCGACACGATCGTGGTGTCGACACAGCACGATGAATTCGTCCAGCCCGCCGACAATACGGCTGAGGCACAGGCAAAGGCCGACAGCGACATGCTGGCAACCATACGCCGCGACGTCATCAACATATTGATGCCGCGCGTCAAGGCCTCGATACACTCTAAGGAAGTGCTGAAGCTCTTCAACGACCAGATAACCTACTTCGTTAATCCCACCGGCAAGTTCGTCATCGGCGGTCCTCACGGCGACACCGGACTGACCGGCCGTAAGATTATTGTCGACACCTATGGTGGCAAGGGAGCCCACGGCGGCGGAGCCTTCTCCGGCAAAGACCCGAGCAAGGTTGACCGCAGCGCTGCCTACGCTGCACGCCACATTGCAAAGAACATGGTTGCAGCAGGCGTCGCCGACGAAATGCTGATTCAGCTGTCGTATGCCATTGGCGTGGCTCGCCCCGTCAGCATCTTCGTAAACACATACGGCACAAGCCACATCGACGCCACCAACGGTGAAATAGCCGCCAAAATAGGCGAACTGTTCGACCTGCGTCCACGTGCCATCGAGGAGAACCTGAAGTTGCGCAACCCCATCTACGAGGAGACAGCAGCTTACGGACACATGGGACGCGAGCCGCAGACCGTCACCAAGCACTTCCACTCCGACTACGAGGGCGACATCGACGTGACGGTGGAGCTGTTCACGTGGGAGAAGCTCGACCGCGTCGAGCAAATCCGCAAGGCTTTCGGCATGGAATAAGGACCACACACGGCAAGGCAGACAGGCATGAATGGACGGAACATTGTGATGAATTTCAGTCATGCGTATGAGGAAAACCGCTTCATGCGTTCGTCTGGCTTCGAATGGATAGACTGCAGCAACATCGGAGGCACCAACTGCTATCTCGACGATGCAGCCGCAGCCCATCTGCGGAAACTGATTTCCTCCTACGGCTGTGAAGGCATGCACTGGATTGATTCCGGAGACTATCACTACATGACTAAGTTGTGGACAGACATGGTGGCAGAGCCGTTCACACTGGTGGTGTTCGACCATCATCCCGACATGCAGGAGCCACTGTTCCCCGGATTGCTGTCGTGCGGCAGCTGGCTGCGGGCAGCACTCGAGAGCAACAGCTTTATAGAAAAGGTGTATCTGCTCGGCGTGTCGGACAGCCTGACAGGAGAGTGCACGGGTTTTGAGGACCGACTGCACATCGTGGCCGAAAGTAACATCAACCACGCCGCAGTGCCAGACTGGAGCACGGAACGGGCTGTCTACCTGTCGATAGACAAGGACGTCTTCAGCTGCGACGAGACCGTAACAAACTGGGAACAGGGCAGTCTGGACTTCAAGCGCTTCTGTGAGTTCATCGACACACTCACGCACTGTCGCATAATCGGCACGGATATCTGCGGCGAAGATGCGTCGATAACCGTGTCGGCCAGCCGCATCGACGACAAGCAGAAGAACGAAGCCTTCAACGAGTGCCTTTACAGGCTGATATGCGACAAACTGATTAGAGAATAAAGGGAACCCAACATGAATAAGTTAGAGAAAGTGAGCGTCTACTGCGCATCGAGCACGGCCATCAATCAGGCCTATTTCGACGACGCGCGCGAGCTGGGACAGCTCATGGCGAGCAACAATATGGAGTTGGTCTACGGTGGCGGCTCGGTAGGACT
>CAVHJI010000153.1:0-3928 GCA_963636255.1 Bacteroidaceae bacterium
CGGCGAAATCTCACCCAAGCCTTTGAATCGCGTAATCTCCGGATTGGGTCCGAGCTTTGCTATTGCCTTCTGGCGCTCGTCCTCGGTGTAGCAGTAGCGCGTCTCCTTCTTGTTGCGCACACGAAACAGCGGTGTCTCCAGGATGTAGACGTGTCCTTTCTTTATCAGGTCGGGGAAGAACTGCAGGAAGAACGTTATCATCAGCAGTCGGATGTGCATGCCGTCGACATCGGCATCGGTGGCGATAATCACCTTGTTGTACCGGAGGCCGTCCAGTCCGTCCTCGATGTTCAGCGCTGCCTGCAGCAGATTGAACTCCTCGTTTTCGTAGACGAGCTTCTTCGTCAGACCGTAAGAGTTCTTCGGCTTGCCACGAAGGCTGAACACCGCCTGCGTGTTCACGTTGCGGCTCTTCGTGATGGATCCGCTTGCCGAGAGTCCCTCGGTTATGAAGATGCACGACTCCTCCTCCTGCGGACGTCCCTTGCCATCGTTCAGATGGTAGCGGCAGTCGCGCAGCTTGCTGTTGTGCAGGTCGGCCTTCTTGGCGCGTTCGCGTGCCAGCTTCGTCACGCCGGCTATTGCCTTGCGTTCGCGCTCCGACGCCTGAATCTTCGTGAGCATGGTCTCGCTCATCATCGCATTCTTGTGCAGGTAGTTGTCCACTTCCTCCTTCACGAAGTCGCCGACATACTTGTTGATGCTGACGCCGTCGGGGCTCATCATTGTCGAGCCGAGCTTGGTCTTCGTCTGTCCTTCAAACTGCGGCTCTTCCACGTCGATGGCGATTGCAGCTACCAGACCGTTGCGGATGTCGGTGTATTCGAAGTTCTTGTTGTAGAACTCCTTGATGGTTCGTGCCAGATGTTCCTTCAGTGCACTCTGATGCGTTCCTCCCTGCGTGGTGTGCTGTCCGTTGACGAAGGAGTAGTATTCCTCGCCGTACTGGTCGGTATGCGTGAAGGCAATCTCGATGTCCTGTCCTTTCAGATGCACGATGTCGTATAGTCCTTCGGCAGTCATGTTGTCCTTCAGCAGGTCTTCCAGTCCGTGGCGGGACACGATTTTGTGTCCATTATATATTATGGAGAGTCCAGTGTTGAGGTATGTGTAGTTGCGTAGCAGCGTCTCCACGAAGTCGGCATGGAAGGTGTAGCCTGTGAACAGCGTGTCGTCGGGTTCGAAGAACGTGTATGTGCCGTTGGGCTGGTCGGTCTCTTCGGTGCGGTCGCTGACGAGCTTGCCGCGCTCGAACACTGCCGTGCGCACTTTGCCGTCGCGATAGCTGCTGACCTCGAAATGCAGGCTCAGGGCATTCACTGCCTTCACGCCGACGCCGTTCAGTCCGATGCTCTTCTTGAACGCCTTGCTGTCGTACTTGCCGCCGGTGTTCAGCTGGCTGACGGCTTCTATGAGTTTGCCTTGCGGAATGCCGCGGCCGTAGTCGCGCACGCTGACCCGCAGGTTGTCCTCTATCGTGACTTCAATCCTGTTGCCGGCGCCCATCTTGAACTCGTCGATGCTGTTGTCTATCGTCTCCTTCAGCAGCACGTAGATGCCGTCGTCGGCTTGCGAGCCGTCGCCCAAGCGGCCTATGTACATGCCCGAACGGGCACGTATGTGCTGCATGTCGTCCAGATGGACGATGTTGGAGTCATCGTAGCCGCCGACAGGGGCTGATGCGCCGTTGGTATTCAGTATGTCTTCAGTCTCGCTGCTCATTTTATCTCCTTTATGAATGCACGTCTGCGCTTGTGCTGCACGTGGTCGAAGTACTCCCACTGCGCCTGCACCTTGCCGTTCAGCTCGAGCTCAACATTGGTCTCGGCATATTTGAAGCCGAGCTTCTGGTATTCGGGTATCAGGTCGTAGAACAGCAGCGCGTTCACTCCCTTGTTCTGATATTCGGGCTTCACCGCCACGAGCAGCAGGTCGAGGCAGTCGCCATAGTGCTTCAGGAACAGCACCTTAGCCAGATGGTACCAGCCGAATGGCAGCAGCTTGCCGTGCGCCTTCTGCAATGCGTGCGAGAGCGAAGGCATCGACAGTCCGACGCCGACAAGATTCTCGTCCTTGTCGACAATCAGCGATGCCATGTGCAGGTCGATGATGGGCAGATACATGTCTATGTATTGCTTTATCTGTCGCGGCGTGAGCGGCGAGTAGCCGTAGAGCGGGCTGAACGCTTCGTTTATCAGGTCGAAGATGGCCTGTCCATAGTCGTGCTTTATCTTCTTGCCCGAGGTGTATTTCTTTATCTTCAGCTCGTACTTCTTCATCACTATCTCCGAAATGCGGCGGTGCTTGTCGGGAATCTTGCCCTCTTCGGGCATGAAGACCTTGAACTCCACCCAGTCGGCATCTTTCTGGAAGCCGAGCTTCTCGATGTGCTTCTGATAGTACGGATAGTTGTAGATGGTCGCCATTGTGCCCAGCTGATCGAAGCCTTCAATCAGCATTCCTTCGGCATCCATGTCGGTGAAGCCCAACGGTCCCTGTATCTGCGTCATGCCACGCTTCTTTCCCCACTGCTCCACGGCGTCGATGAGCGCTGCCGAAACCTCCCCGTCGTCGATGAAGTCTATCCACCCGAAGCGCACGCTCTTGATGTTCCACTTCTCGTTGGCATGGCGGTTAATGATTGCAGCCACGCGTCCCACCAGCTTGTCGTCCTTGTAAGCCAGGAAGTATTCTGCCTCGCAGAACTCGAAAGCGGCGTTTTTCTTCGGATTGAACGTGTTCAACATGTCCTCATACAGGTCGGGCACAGAGTAGGGATTGTCCTTATACAACTCGTAGTTGAAACGTATGAACTTCTTGAGGTCGGCTTTGCTCGCCACCGTCTTTATGGTAATTGCCATCTTTGTTTTGAGATTGTTCTATATTATTGCTGTTCCACACGGAATGTTGCGCAAATATATAAAATTCCGTCGTAACGCATTGTCGCCTCGCCGAATAATCGGGATACACCGGTTCTGCACGGCTTCATGATGCGGGTATTTCGCTCAATGCTTATTAATGTTTATCTTTGTGTCGGAAGAAGAACCTTAAATATAGACATCAGCACCACCTATGAAGACACGCCATATACTCACTGCAATAGTTGCAGCCGTCTGCACCGCCACGACAGCCTGTGCAGCAGCACTGCCGACAGACACGCTGTCGCTCCATGGCAGTTGGGCACTGTCGCTCGACACCGCCGCGACCTTCAACGCATCCATGCTCTCCACACGCAGCAACGACACCATGCATCTGCCCGGTACAACCGACCGCGCCAAGAAGGGATTCCTGAACACCGACTACAGCGAGACCAGCAATCTGTCGCGCGAATATCGCTTCGTCGGCAAGGCGCTGTATGCCCGACAAGTGACTATTCCCGCAGAATGGCGGGGCAAGAGCATCAGTCTGCTGATGGAACGCACGAAGCCCACCACCGTGTGGGTGGACGGACAGAAGGCAGGAAGCAACAGCAGCATCAGCACCGCACAGCGGTATGACCTGTCCAATCTGCTCACGCCAGGACGGCACACCATATATATATTGGTAGACAACAGCCGCCATGCCGTGCCCGAACAGGTGTTTTCTTCGTCGCATGCCTACTCCGAGAGCACGCAGACCAACTGGAACGGCATCATCGGAGACTTCCGCCTGGAGGCACAGGACAAGCGGCACATCGACAACATCAGTGTGACGACCAACGTGGAAGGCAAGACGGCAACGATAGACATCCTGCTGTCGGAACCGGCGGAAGGCAGCGAGATTAGCCTGTTCGCGCAGACGTTCAACACGCCTAAAGCACAGCGTACCGTCACCCTTCGCACCGAGATTGAAGACGAAAACCTGCGGCAGACAATTACCCTTCCGCTGGGCGACGACGCACAGCTGTGGAGCGAGTTCTCGCCTTCACTCTATCGTCTCAGCGTCAGTC
>CAVHJI010000154.1:0-3900 GCA_963636255.1 Bacteroidaceae bacterium
TCCCATGGCAGGACGTGCGGCAATGATTACCAGGTCGGAGTTCTGCCAGCCAGAGGTTATCTTGTCGAGATCATGGAATCCGGTCTCAAGTCCGCTTAATCCGTTCTCTCGCGCGGCAGCCATCTGTATCTGCTTATATGCCTGCTCGAGTATGGGATTTATCTGTGTGTAGTCTTTCTTAAGGTTCTGCTGCGAAATCTCGAACAACTTACCTTCTGCCTCTTGCATCAGATCTTCCACATCCTCGGTAGCATCGAATGCCTTTCCTTCGATGGCACTGGCGAATGTTATCAGTTCGCGTGCCAACGACTTCTGTGCAATGATGCGTGCGTGATAGAGCACATGGGCTGCCGATGCGACTTTATTGGTCAACTGTGCCAGATAGAATGCACCGCCGACCTCATCGAGATGGCCCTCGCGTTGCAGTTCGTCCTTCACCGTGAGCAGGTCTATTGGATTCTCGTTTATGGCCAGGTTGGTTATGGCTGCATAGATGAGCTGATGCTTGGTCTCGTAGAAAGACTTGGGCTTGAGTATCTCGCTGACAATAGAGAAGGCATCCTTCTCTATCATCAACGCACCAAGCACAGCCTCCTCAAGGTCAGTGGCCTGCGGCGGTATGCGTCCATAGTCTGATACTGGCGTCACCTGTGTCTTTGTCTTGGCAGAGCGCGGCTTGCGTGATGCCGCTGATCGGTTGTCTTCTGGCATGGCTATATAGTGTTTTCAACTGATTGGATGAGCGCAAAGATACTCCCTTTAGGACTTGTACGGGCGTTTTTCAGGACTGCATTATCAACAAGATTTCAACTAATAACTACCTTTGCTGGTACTATTGAAGCCACAAACGGATTATTATGATTGACTTCCCCAACTGCAAGATAAACCTAGGACTGAATATCACAGCCAAACGCAATGACGGCTACCACGACCTTGAGACCGTGTTCTACCCTATTCCGCTTGAGGATGTGCTGGAGATTGTGCCACGTCAACAGGACAACGGCACTACAGACAAGTGCACGCTGAAGCAATATGGTAATGCTATCGACTGCGACCCCGAGAAGAATCTTGTGGTCAAGGCATACAGACTGCTTGATAGTCTATACGGACTGCCACCGACAGACATCTTCCTGCATAAGTCCATTCCGTCGGGAGCAGGCTTGGGTGGTGGCTCTGCCGATGCCGCATTCATATTGCGAATGCTGGACGAAGTATACCATATTAATATAGGTACACAACAGCTTGAAGACTATGCCGCACGGCTCGGTGCCGACTGTGCCTTCTTCATTCAGGACAAGCCAGCGTTTGCCACCGGCATAGGCGACAGACTTGAACCCGTGGAACTCGACCTGCACGGATGGCAGATAGTGATTGTGAAGCCGGACATCTTCGTATCGACGAAGGAAGCCTTTGCAGGCATCAGACCGCAGAAGCCACACATGAGCCTTAAGGACATCATCGGGATGCCTGTCTGCCAATGGCGCGAACTGATGGTGAACGACTTCGAGGAGAGCATCTTCCCGCAGCATCCGGAGATTAAGGCAATCAAGGAAGCGATGTACAGCTGGGGCGCTGCCTATGCCTCAATGTCGGGGTCTGGCTCTTCGGTCTATGGACTCTTTGCGCCCAACACTTCTCTACCCGACCTCACAAGCCTCGACAAGAGCAATTTCTGCTTTACCGCCACACTGTAACAATTGCCGGCGCCGCCGGGTGTCGGGTGTCGAGTGAAGGATGTTGAGAGATTGATATGACGCAATACCTACACAAAGGGTGCACCGGAACAAATTCCGATGCACCCTCTGTCTTTATAAAAGATTGTTGTCTGAATGTCAACCGAAGTTGTCGAAGCGTATCATGTTGCTTTCTACGCCAAGGCTGTCAAGCAGAGAAAGCACTGTCTTTGCCATCATTGGAGGACCGCAGAGGTAGTATTCCACATCCTCGGGAGCTTCGTGAGCCTTGAGGTATGTGTCGCCAAGTACATTCGCGATGAATCCCGGAGTGTACCTCACACCCATAGCATCTGCCTTGGGATCTGGACGGTCGAGAGCCAAGTGGAAGTGGAAGTTAGGATACTCTTTCTCCAGTTCGAGGAAGTCTTCCATGAAGAATACTTCGTCGATGCCACGTGCGCCATAGAAGTAGTGCATCTCGCGGTCGCGTGTGTGCAATGTCTTCAGCATGTGCATGATCTGCGAACGCAGAGGAGCCATACCGGCACCACCACCAACCCATATCATCTCACGCTTGGAGTCGAACACAGGATGGAATTCTCCATAAGGGCCAGACATTGTGACCTTGTCACCAGGCTTAAGGCTGAAGATGTAGGTTGAAGCTATGCCACAAGGAACATCCTGGAAGCCGGGACCCTGATCTTTGGGCTTGAACGGAGGAGTGGCGATACGCACTGTAAGTGTGATGATGTCGCCCTCTGCCGGATAGTTTGCCATGGAGTATGCACGTACGGTAGGAGTGTCGTTCTTCTGCTTGAGGCCGAAGATGCCGAACTTCTGCCATGTAGGCACATAGAGGTCTCCGATGAGAGACTTGTCCATGTCGCGGTCGTAGTCAATGTCGTATGTAGGAATCTTGATCTGTGCATACGAACCAGGGAGGAAGTCCATGTGCTCTCCCGGAGGCAGCTGCACCTTGAACTCCTTGATGAACGAAGCAACGTTCTTGTTGCTGATGACGGTGCACTCCCACTGCTTGACATCAAGAGCCGAAGCCGGAACGTTGATGGAGAGATTGTTCTTGACCTTGGTCTGGCATGACAGACGCCAATGGTCCTTTATCTCCTTGCGGGTGAAGTGTCCTTTCTCTGAGTCGAGGATTTCGCCTCCACCCTCAAGGACCTGACATCTGCACTGTCCGCAGGAACCCTTGCCACCGCATGCCGACGACAGGTATATCTTGTTGTCAGCCAAAGTCGACAGCAGAGAGTTGCCCGACTCAACCTCAATGGTCTTCTCACCGTTTATGGTGATCTTCACAGGTCCACTCGATACCAGGTATGCCTTTGCCACAAGCAGGATTGCGACAAGCACCAGTACGATGACGAGGAAGACCCCGATACTTGTAAGTATAAAATTCATATCCATTTGTTAGTCCTCCTCAATTTAGATTTTCAATCCAGAGAAACACATGAACGCCATTGCCATAAGTCCTACGGTGATGAACGTTATGCCCAGTCCCTGAAGTCCCTTTGGCACATCGCTGTAAGCCATCTTCTCACGGATTGCAGCCAAGCCGACAATGGCAAGCAACCAACCGATACCTGAACCCAAAGCATAGGCAATACTGTCGACAACGCCGCCGATGTACTGTGTGTTCGAAGGGTCAAGGTTAATTCTCTGCTGCATGAAGAGGCTACCGCCCATGATTGCACAGTTAACGGCAATCAGAGGAAGGAATATACCCAACGAGTTGTAGAGTGACGGAGAGAAACGTTCTACCGCCATCTCAACAATCTGCGTGATAGCTGCTATCACGGCAATGAAGAGTATGAAGCTCAGGAAAGAGAGGTCAACGCCTTCGACAATGGCATTGGGACCCAGCACCTTGGTCTGCAGCAGATAGTTGACAGGCAACGTCACTACAAGCACAAAGGTTACGGCAGCACCCAGACCGAAGGCGGTCTTTACATTCTTTGATACGGCCAGATAAGAACACATACCAAGGAAGAATGCGAAAATCATATTGTCGGCGAATATCGACCTGACAAGCAAACTAATGAAATGTTCCATTTTTTCTATTCTTTATCAGTTATGTGTATTACTTACTTCTTCTCCGGCGTCTCGTGCGAACGCTTGAACCAGATGATGCAACCTACGAGTATCAGAGCCATAGGAGGCATCAGCATCAGACCGTTGTTGGAATAGCCAAGGTCATAGAGAG
>CAVHJI010000155.1:0-3889 GCA_963636255.1 Bacteroidaceae bacterium
ACCTTAAACTGTTTGTTCTTGTCTTTGGCGACATCGGTAATGTTAGATGTTGACCTGATGGAGAAGTCCGTAGCCGTTGGTCATGTGTGCACGGCGATAGCGGATTTCTTCGAGTGTCTTCTCGTCGCCAATCGATGGCATATCGTGCTTCCAAGAGTCCTGCAGGAATTCCCATGCATGGGTGGATGCCACTGCAGAGTCGCGCATCGTAGGCAGTGTGGGTTCAAGCTTACCTTCGCGGATGCTCTTGGCGAACTTACGTATGAGGACGTCGATGTTCTTGCCGCCGTAGGGCTTGTTGATTGTGACAGTCTTGGTGATGCCACGAAGCTCGACGGTTGCAGTCTTGAAGTCGTGCGTCATACGTACGATTCCTTTGGTTCCGATGAGGTCGACGTAAGAGTTATGGGTCTGGTCTTTCGACAACTGTCCGTAGACGAAGCCCTGGGTGATGTCGTAGACAATGCCGTTGGCAAAGGTCCCGTGTACCTGCAACCACCATGGGTCTTTATAGTCCCACATGCGGATGGCCTGTGCATGGAAGGTCTTGTAGTCGCATCCGGCGTACCACTTGGCCATGTCAACATAGTGCATGCCGCAATCGTGGAATGCAGGACCTTCATATTCATGACCTTCACCAGGTGCCAGACCAGGGGTCATGTGGCAGATGCGTATGATTGCCAACTCGCCAAGTTCACCTTCGTCGATGAATTGCTTCATCTGATGATGGTACCAGGAATTGCGGAGATAGAGGTTGACAGTGCCGAGACGGTCGGATGCATCCATTGCCTTGACGACTGCCCATTCTCTCTCTGGCGTGTCGGCGATGGGCTTCTCCGATATTACATGCTTGCCGTGAGCAAGTGCCTTATCTATTTGTTCCTTGCGTGAATCGGCAAGTGCACACAATGCAACGGCATCGACTTCGGGGTCATTGTATATATCATCTTCATTAGCGGTGACTTTGGCATTAGGGGCTTTCTCGTGCGCGAGCTTTTGAGATGCTTCACATGGGTCGCAGATGTAAGCTACTTCCCAGTCGTCGCATGCCAAGAACTCCTTTAGATAGAATCTGCCCATGCGGCCAAAACCGATAAGTCCGACTTTGATTTTTTTGTTTTCCATGATAGCGATTTAAATTGTTAGTCTTTGTTTTCGCTGACAAAAGTATCTAACAGTGTAATGCATCTCGTTTTTAAAAGTAAAAATGTAGATACCCGGGAAAGTCAAATTACTATGGAATAAGCGTTTACGCATATTCGGACGATAGAAAATGTAAACGAAATAGAAGGGGTTATGTGCCCTTAGGGGTGCTCTGAATGGACATTATACGTTCCTGGAACGACTTGTCGTCGGCAGTGGTCTTGTTGCGCATCTTCGTGCGGTAGTTGTAGACGGTGCTGATGGAGCAGTGGAGGAAGCTGGCAATCTTGTCGCTGTCGGTGATGCCCAAGCGCAACAGTGCCAGTATGCGCAGTTCTTTGTTCAGGAGGACATTTGGCTTGAGGACTATCTTCTCGTCGCTGCGCATCATGGCATTGACCTCTTCGACGAAGTTGGGATAGAGATTGAGGAAGATGGTGTCGAAGTGATGGTAGAGGGCTTCGGTCTCTTCGTCGATCAATGTTGTGGAGCGCAGTTTCTTCACCAATTCGTCGTAGCGCTTGTTGACTGCCAGCTTGTGGAGGTCCTTCTGATATTCGCCAATCTTGTCGATGTAGCCGGAACAGATGTTGAAGAACTGTCCGATGTACTGCTCCTTTATGTTGTTTGTCTCTTCGAGCTGCGAGTTGTTGTCGTGGAGCTTGAGGTTCATGTTGTTCAGTGCCTCGTTGAGTCGCTGTAGTTCTTCGTTACTCTCGGACAGACGGCGGCGTATCTTCATGATCTTACGCAGTTGCTTGAAGATGAAGTAGACCGACACGACAAGACAGGTCAGCAGTACACAGGCAGCGATTAGCGTCACCACGAGCCAGCCTTTGGACTGAGCCTCGCGTTCCTGATAGACGTCGGTGACGATGGAATAGAAGTTCGAGACCTGCGTAAGTCGGAACTGTATGCCGGCAGTGATGGCATCGTGGAACGATGACTGCGCATAGCGGTATGCCCTGCCGTAGTCGCCCTCGTCGTAGAATATCTGTGCCAGCATGTACATGGAGTGGTTCTCGCGCGTGACATTACAGAGGTCGGTAATGGCAGAGCGCATCAGGTAGCGTTTGCATTCGTCGATGTTGGGGTCGGAGGTATCGAGCTCGTTCTGTGCAATGAAGTTCGCCACACGGGCATAAACAGGAGAATACCTATCGACCTCGTTGAGGATCTTGATGTAGGCTTCCTTCTTCTCCTTGCCCTTGAGGATTGCCGCAGCATTTATGCGGTATTCCACCGACGAGCGCAGGCGCATGGCATTGAGGGAGTCACGGTAGCTGCTGAGCAGCAGCTGGTCTTCAGGCAGGTCAGAGGTGTACATGTAGTACGTGAAGTACTGGATGTTGGCACTGTAGTAGTCGGACCGCAGGTCGACAGGCACATTCTCGCGGTTGTATTTGTTGAGTATCTGCTCTGCCTGACGGTACATACCATGCATGGCGTAGCTGACCGACAGCTGGAATTCCGACTGTATCTTGCGATAGCTGTCGTTCATGCGTTCGGCAGCCCAGATGCTGAGCTTGGCATAGTGTATGGAAGAGTCGAGGTCAAACTTCCAATATTCCTGATACAGCTGTGTGTACGTGACGTACTTGTTGAGATCGCTGAGGTTGGGATAGTCGAGTGCTGACTTGATGTCGGCAATGCGCTTCTCCTTCAGCTGCACATAGTCTTCCTTGTGCTCCAGCAAGTTGTCGAGCGAGTCGAGGACGCGCTTCGTCTCACTGGTAGTGGGAGCAGTATGGGCACAACTGCACATTGCCAGTGCCATCACTGCAACAAGCAGGCGGCAGACAACTGATGCGGTTATGACTCTCGGTTTACCCATACTCCTTATTTATATATATGGTGCGATTCCTGTACAGATCGAAGGGCTCTACCCTCTTCGTTATCGATACTCTCCCTCTCTTAGAACAGCCTGAGTATGTCGTTCAGGTTTGCCCAAACCAGCAGCAGCAGCAGTATGCCCATTCCGACCATCTGCGCATATTCCATGAATTTGTCGCTCGGTTTGCGGCGTGCCACAATCTCATAGAGCAGGAACAGCACATGTCCGCCATCGAGTGCAGGGATGGGCAGGATGTTCATGAACGCCAGGATTATGGACAGGAATGCCGTCATGTACCAGAACTGGTGCCAGTCCCATGCATCGGGGAATATGCTCGCTATGGTTCCGAAGCCTCCCAACTGCTGTACGCCCTCCTTGGAGAACACGTACTTGAACTGGTCGACATAGCTCTTCAGCGTATTCACGCCGAGCATAACGCCTGCAGGGAATGACTCGAAGAATCCGTAACTCTTCCTGACTACCGGCAGTACTCCCGCCTTGGCATAGGCACCAATCTTATAGTCCTCGTCTGTCGTGACTGTAATGGTGTCTGTAACACCGTTCCTGACATACGTCAGCAGCACGTCGATGTCGTCAGACTGTTCGGTGTGACGCTTGTCGAGCTCTGCAAGGAAGTCGCTGAAGGCCAGATTGCCCTTACCGTCCATGGCGATGATGCTATCGCCATGTTGCAGTCCGGCAGCCGCGGCAGGCGAACTAGGCAATATGCTGTCTACGACGAATGGCATGCGAAAGCTTGCCAGCGTGAGGCTGTCTTGCAGCAAGTGGTTTATCATGTCGTCGGGAATACTTATCGTCGTTTCCTTACCATCGCGGAGCACTGTAACCTCATCGGCATCGACGACAGACATCAGCAGGTCCGTCCCCATCCTCTCAAGAGGCTTGCCGTCG
>CAVHJI010000156.1:0-3860 GCA_963636255.1 Bacteroidaceae bacterium
CTCCCGGAGCACCGCCCAGAGCATCCACTTCAAGTCCGGTATCGTCGGCAAAGCAGTCTGTCTTGTACTTGTTGCCCACGTATTCGGCTTTCTGTACGGCGTTTCCTTCTATGGTATCTGCTGTTTCGGGAATGTCGTCGTGGCATCCAATGTCGTTGAGTCCTATGACTTCAAACTCATTTTGCAGCATCGAGCGTACTTCTCCGAGCTTGTTCTTGTTGTTTGTAGCAAAGACTATGGTTTTCTTCATGGTTGAATCAAGATTGAATACCTGCGTTCATTCTGGGACAAAGTCCTGCATCTTCTCCTTCTTGACCTTGACTTTCAGCTTGTCAAATCCTTGTCCGAACACTCCGATAACAGCGCTTTGTGAAATCAGAGCATTAGGATCTATGCTCTTCACAAGTCTGAAAATCTGTTGCGACTGTTGTTTTGAGGCAAGCACAAATATCACTTTCACATGGTTCTTCGTGTACCATCCTTCACCGTCGAGCACCGTTACGCCACGGTGCATCTTGCTGTTTATGGTGTCGGCAATCTTGGAATATTCTTGAGAGAATATGAAGAACTGCACCGATTGTCGTGCACTGTTGACCACATAATCGAGCACATAGCCTATTATGAACAGCGTTACAAAGCCGAAGATCACACGACGCCAATCGTGGAACACGAAGTAGCACGAGCTTATTATCACGACATCGCAGAGCTGAATCATGCGTCCCAGTGAAACGTCACGGTATTTGTTCACGATAGCTGCAATGATATCCGTTCCTCCGGTGCTGCCATTATTAAGGAACGCCAACCCAAGGCCAGCTCCGCACATAGCGGCACCGATGATGCAAGCCATGAAATCCTGTCCAGGACCAATGATTTGCGGCAGCGAGCCGTCATCGTTCTTTATCAGAGTCTGGAAGAGCCACAGCAGAAAAGTCATCATAAAGATGCCGTAAGTGGTCTTTATGCTGAACTTTGGTCCCAACATCTTTATTGCAAACGTCAGCAGAACTGCGTTTATGATGAAGTAAGTGTTCTCTATAGGAAATCCTGAGGCGTAATAGATTATGGCGCCGATACCTGTAGTTCCGCCCGTCGTGATTTGATAGGGCAGAAGAAACAGTGCCCACGCCGCAGCGTAGAGAACCAGTCCTATCGTGATGAGAACATAATCCTTTATCTCGCTAAGGATTTCCCCTTTTGTAGGCTTGTGCATTTCTATTGGTTGAGAAACAGTATATATGTGTACTAACTCTTATTTGACAACGATGTTGACAATCTTGCGCGGTACGACAATCACCTTGATCACCTGCTTGCCTTCTGTCCATCGTGCAGATCTTTCGTCGGCAAGCACTTCTTTCTCAATCTCGTCGTTCTGCGCGTCGACAGCAAACTCCTTGTTGAAGCGTGCCTTGCCGTTGAATGAGACAGTGTAGTTGACAGTATCTTCCTTGATGTATTCCTCGTTGTACTGGGGCCATGCTGCGTCGCAGATAGTCGTATTGTGTCCCAATACCGACCAAAGCTCTTCGCAGATGTGCGGAGTGAACGGTGCAAGGCAGACAATGAGCTGTTCCAGCACAGACTTCTTGCTGCATTTCAGCTGCGAAAGCTCGTTCACGCAAATCATGAATGCACTGATTGAGGTGTTGTACGAGAAGTTCTCGATGTCGCCTGTGACCTTCTTTATGAGCTTGTGTATTGACTTCAGCTCGTCGGCATTAGGCTCGTCGTCGCAGACAAGGAACTTGTCATTGCGGTCGTAGAACAGATTCCACAACTTCTTCAGGAAGCGGAATGTGCCGTCGATACCGTTTGTGTTCCAGGGCTTCGATGCTTCCACTGGTCCAAGGAACATTTCGTAGAGGCGCAGCGTGTCGGCTCCATATTTGTCGACAATCATATCCGGATTGACAACATTGAACATCGACTTGCTCATCTTCTCGATTGCCCATCCGCAGATGTACCTTCCGTCCTCTTCGAGTACGAATTCGGCATTGTTGTATTCAGGTCTCCATGCCTTGAATGCTTCCACATCGAGCACGTCGTTGTCGACAATATTCACATCGACGTGGATTGGCGTAGTCTCGTATTTGTCCTTCAGATTCAGCGAAACGAACGTATTTGTGTCCTTGATTCTGTAGACAAAGTTGCTGCGTCCCTGTATCATGCCCTGGTTGATGAGCTTCTGGAATGGCTCTTCAACCTCACTGACACCCATATCGTGCAGGAATTTGTTCCAGTAGCGCGAATATATAAGGTGTCCTGTTGCGTGTTCTGTTCCTCCCACATACAGATCGACGTTCTTCCAGTAATGGTCAGCTTCAGTAGACACGAGGGCCTTGTCGTTCTGCGGGTTCATATAGCGCAGGTAATATGCGCTGGAGCCTGCAAAGCCAGGCATTGTGTTCAGCTCAAGCGGGAATACGGTAGTGCCGTCAATGAGGCTGTTGTCTACAACCTTGTTGTTTACGGTGTCCCAAGCCCATTTTGTTGCACGTCCCAGTGGAGGTTCGCCAGTCTCTGTAGGCTGGTATTTGTCTATCTCCGGCAACTCCAGAGGCAGACACTCTTCGGGAATCATGTATGGGATTTCACCTTTATAATATACAGGGAACGGCTCGCCCCAATAGCGCTGGCGCGAGAAGATGGCATCGCGCAGACGATAATTGACCTTAACCTTGCCCAGATGATGTTCGGTGACGTACTTCTTTGTTGCTGCAATGGCTTCCTTGACAGTCAGTCCGTTGAGCGTAAGTCCGCAGTATGGCTTTGCATCCTTGCGTGGAGAGTTGGTCACGATGCCTTCCTTGGCGTCGAAGCTCTCTTCGCTGACGTCGCATCCTTCGATGAGTGGTATGATGGGCAGATTGAAGTGCTTGGCAAAAGCATAGTCGCGGCTGTCGTGTGCAGGAACAGCCATGATGGCTCCCGTACCGTAACCGGCGAGCACATAGTCGCTAATCCATATCGGAACGCTCTCTCCGGTAAACGGATTGATGGCATAACTTCCGGAGAATACGCCCGTGACGCTTCTGTCGGCAATGCGGTCGCGCTCAGTACGCTTCTTTGTACGTTCCATATAGGCATCGACATCAGCCTTCTGTGCTTCTGTGGTGACCTGCGGCACAAGACTGCTCTCGGGAGCAAGAACCATGAACGTTACGCCAAACATGGTGTCGGCACGTGTTGTGAAGATTGTAAACTCCAGGTCGCTGTCCTTGACGCGGAACTTCACTTCTGTACCTTCGCTGCGTCCAATCCAGTTGCGCTGCGTTTCCTTCAGTGAGTCTGTCCACTGTATTGTGTCAAGTCCGTCGAGCAGACGCTGTGCGTATGCCGAGATGCGCAGGCACCACTGGCGCATACGTTTATGTACCACGGGGTATCCACCGCGAATGGACAGGCCTTCCACGACCTCATCGTTGGCAAGAACAGTACCGAGTTTGGGACACCAGTTGACCATCATCTCGCCCAGATAGGCAATGCGGTAGTTCATCAGCGTCTTCTGCTTCTCATCGTAGCTCTTGGCGTTCCATTCCGAGGCAGTAAACTCCAGCTCTTCCGAGCACGAAGCGTTGATGCCTTCCGTGCCGTTGTGTGCGAAGTGCTCTTCAAGCTTCTCTATGGGTAGTGCTTTCTTCAGGTCGTTGTCGTAGTAGCTGCTGAACATCTTCTGGAAAGCCCATTGTGTCCAGTGATAATAAGACGGATCGCAGGTGCGTACCTCACGTGTCCAGTCAAACGAGAAGCCAATCTTGTCGAGCTGCTCACGATAGCGGTTAATGTTTTTCTCTGTCGTGACGGCAGGATGTTGTCCTGTCTGGATGGCATACTGCTCTGCCGGCAGTCCGTAAGCATCATAT
>CAVHJI010000157.1:0-3766 GCA_963636255.1 Bacteroidaceae bacterium
CCATGGCAGACAAAATGGACAATTGGCAAAACACCTTACAGGAGAAGATTGACAATGCCATGACGCTTGAGAGCAGCCAGCGGTCTGCCACACTGCGTACAGCTATAGCCGATGCGTTGGTCAACCTCAAGGACATGCTCGGCACGGAGTCATACGCAAAGTATCTCACCGTATTCCGCAGCACGGTCAAGAACCGCGGCATACAGGACCTGATGAAGTGACAAGTCATACCGGTCCATAACCGACAAGAATGCATGCAAGGGCACAAAATGGGACCCTTGCATGCGTTCTTAGTTAAACATAGTTAACAAGAATGCATTTTTAGTGCCGTTTCCATTGTGGAAAAGAAAAAGTCCATACCTTTGCGCCGTGTTTTTCATGGTATTAGATTTAAGGTTAATTTGGATTGGGTGTCTGTGACAGATACCCTTCTTTTTTGCCCGTAACTTTCCTATTCCATCTCCACAAATACCTGCTTGGCCCCCACCCTACACCGGGAAAAGAAGCATTTAGCGTAAAACGTTCAACGTAAAACACAAAACGTAAGGATGGCATGCTTGTCCAATCTTAGGCTTTCGCTATCTTTGCCGGACATAAAAGAACAAGCAAGACACTACACACACTATTTCACCATGGGATTGAGAGTAAGACTTATCATAATGAACTTCCTGCAGTTTGCAGTGTGGGGAGCATATCTGACATCAATGGGCAGCTACCTCGCCAGCATCGGTCAGGGTTCAAACATCGGAGTGTTCTACTCCATGCAGGGCTTCACCAGCCTTTTCATGCCACCCATCATAGGCATCATTGCCGACCGCTGGGTACCTGCACAGAAGATGCTTGGCATCTGCCACTTCATTGCAGGCATAGCCATGTTGGCATTGGGCTACTACGGCATGAGCTACGGCACGGCAGCCGACTTCGGGACGATGATATCACTGTTTGCCATTGCCATTGGTTTCTACATGCCGTCGCTGTCATTGTCCTATTCCGTAGCGTACAATGCGCTGGAGAATGCCGGACTTGACACAGTGACAGCCTTCCCGCCCATACGCACCTTCGGAACAGTTGGATTCATCTGCACCATGCTGTTGGTCGATATCCTTGGCTTCCAGACCACACACATGCAGTTCATAGTATCTGGCGTGACGGGGCTGATGCTGGCACTCTACAGCACAACACTGCCTCCATGCCCCATCAGCAAGACACCTCGCAAGCGCACGCTGGCAGATGCCTTGGGACTTAACGCATTCTCGCTGTTCAAGAGCCATACCTTGGCAACGTTCTTCATCTTCAGCATGCTGCTCGGTGTAGCACTGCAGATTACCAACAGCTTTGCCAACCCATTCATCACAAGCTTCAAGGCTGTGGCAGACTACGCCGACTCGTTCGGTGCCAACCATGCCAACATACTCATCTCCATATCACAGTGCTCGGAGACGCTGTGCATACTGCTCATACCGTTCTTCCTCAAGCGTTACGGAATAAAGAAGGTGATGCTCATAGCCATGGTGGCATGGGTGTTCCGCTTCGGACTGTTCGGTGCCGGCAACCCGGGCAACGGTGTATGGATGTTCGTTCTGTCGATGATTGTCTATGGCGTGGCATTCGACTTCTTCAACATCAGCGGCTCACTGTTTGTCAATCAGGAGACGAGCCACGACATGCGTTCCAGCGCACAGGGACTGTTCATGCTCATGACCAATGGCATCGGAGCCACCGTAGGCACACTCGGCGCACAGGCTATAGTGAACATGTTCACTCACTCCGAGATGGCAGACGGGGCGATGTATGTCGTTGGCGACTGGAGCACCGTATGGTACATCTTTGCAGCCTACTCGCTCGTGATAGCCGTGCTGTTCGCTGTGTTCTTCAAGTACAAGTACAACAAGGCTGAGTGACAGAACAAAACAGAGAAGGACGTAAACGATGAGCAATGAGAAGGTTGAGCTTATGGTGACGAACATACGTATGAGCGAGACAGAAGCCGGTACGTACGACCTCACCATGCATACACGCGACGGTGCACATGGTTTCACGGCACACATAGGTACAGCAGAGGGACGCGCCGTTATGCTTGAGCTTAAGAACATACGCACCAACCGTCCCATGACGCACGACCTGTTTGCTGCACTGCTCGGAGCACTCGAGGTCAAGATACTGCGTGTGCTGATTTACAGGGTAGAGAACAACGTGTTCTATGCCTTCATCTTCCTGCGTCAGGGCAACCGCGTACTACGTGCTGACGCACGCACAAGCGATGCAGTGATACTGGCAATGAAGACCGGAGCACCTGTCTATGCCTACAAGGACCTGGTGACAAGCATCGAGAGCGGCGACTCATCCTACTACGACGTAGATGCCATCAAGGCTGACGAAGCCGAAGAACACGACAAGGGCATAATGCTGCTCGGCGACAAGTATGTAGAGATACTGGAGAAGCAGCTGCAGGATGCCGTGCAACGCGAGGACTATGAGAGTGCAGCCAAGCTGCGCGACATAATAAACAGCATGCGCAAGAAAGACTGACCGACAAGAAGCAAGACCACACACGACCATGCATCTGTTCTATACACCCGACATCGACACCAGCGACGAGCTGCCACAAGAAGAGGCAGCACATGCCGTAAGAGTATTGCGCCTGGAGCCAGGCGATGAAGTCATGCTGACCGACGGGCGTGGCAACTTCTATCGTGCAGCCATAGGTCACACCACAGGCAAGCGATGCAGCGTAGACGTCATAGAGACCATACCCCAGCCGCCACTCTGGACCGGTCACATACACATAGCCGTCGCCCCAACCAAGAACATCGACCGCATGGAGTGGTTTGCCGAGAAAGCAACAGAGATAGGTATAGACGAACTGACATTCCTCAACTGCCGTTTCTCGGAGCGTCGCATCGTCAAGACAGAGCGCATAGAGAAGATCCTCATATCTGCCATGAAGCAGTCGCTAAAAGCACGATTGCCCAAGCTGGACGATATGACCGACTTCGGCACATTTGTCTCGCAACCATTCAGCGGACAGAAGTTCATCGCCCACTGCTATGATCAGGACAAGACCGAGCTACGCGACATAGCCGGCACTAAGGAAGATGCCGTGGTACTGATAGGTCCTGAAGGAGACTTTAGTGAGGAAGAAGTACAGCTGGCACTGTCTAATGGCTTCCGCCCGATAAGTCTCGGACCATCACGCCTACGCACAGAGACCGCCGCACTCGTGGCATGCCACATCATCAACATGAAGAACTGCTGACGCCGTAAATGCCTATATACCTTTGAGGCAAAACGTATGTACCTTTGAACCAAAAGGTATATACCCCTTACGTGGGGACAATATTCCCTGAAAAAAAGACACGTACGTGTGATGGGCAACGGACGTACGTGTGATGGCCGATGAACGTACGTGTGATGACCAATGGACGTACGTGTGATGACCAATGGACGTACGTGTGATGACCAATGGACGTACGTGTGATGACCAATGGACGTACGTGTGATGACCAATGGACGTACGTGTGATGACCAATGGACGTACGTGTGATGTGTAACGGAGTATATTGTATTATGAGGTATAGCCTCGTTGCCCGATGAGGTTAACCTCATGAGCCATCAAGGTTAACCTCATGAGCCATCAAGGTTAACCTCATGTCAGATACTGATTTGGATTGTCAGATTTTCCGGTTATGCTACCGACCCACTTGTCAACTCCTCAGAGCTCGCGCTAAAAGACTTGTCAGTGTTGCTCAAGACATAACGGATTTTA
>CAVHJI010000158.1:0-3741 GCA_963636255.1 Bacteroidaceae bacterium
CATACCGCATCTGTCGGTGTAGGTGTGTCGGATTACATCCGGTGTTGGATGTCGGATGTCTCTCCCGTCAGCCGAAGCAGATGCCGATTTGCCGTCCTTGCAGGAACAGGTCGTTGGTGGTGGGGACGCGCTTCACCTTGCCGGCGATGTCCTTGATGGGCACGGAGCAGATCTTGCCGCCCTGCAGTGCTACCATGCGGCCGAAGCGGCGCTGGGCGATGAGGTCGACGGCATGACAGCCGAGGCGCGTGGCGAGGTTGCGGTCGAGCGGCGTGGGCGTGCCGCCACGCTGTATGTACCCCAGAACGGTCTGGCGCGTCTCGATGCCGGTCTCGTACTCAATCTCTTCGGCAATGAACTCGCCGGCACGCTTGCGGTTGTTGCCGACGGCGATGCCTTCGGCGACAACGACAACGGACGAGGGACGACCACGGCGGAAACGGTCGAGCAGCGCGTCGCCGACAACGCTGATGTCGTAGGGGTGCTCTGGAAGCAGGATGACGTCGGCGGCTCCAGCCATGCCGGAGTGGAGGGCTATCCATCCGGTCTGTGCGCCCATGACCTCGATGACCATGACGCGCTTGTGGGAGCTGGCGGTGCAGTTGAGGCGGTCGATGGCGTCGGTGGCGATGGTGACTGCCGAGTCGAAGCCGAAGCTGAGGTCGGTGGCGGGGATGTCGTTGTCGATGGTCTTGGGGAAGCACACCACGTCGATGCCCATGTCGACCATCTTGGCTGCAGTCTCGAGGGTGCCGTTGCCACCGATGCAGACGATGGCGTCGAGCTGCAGGTCGTGGATGTTCTTGAGCATGAGTGCAGGCTTGTCGGTGTCGGGCATGATGCCGCCCTTCTTGAAGGGCTTCTCGCGCGAGGTGCCGAGGATGGCTCCACCGAGGCTGAGGAGGCCGGAGAGTTCCTGGTCCTTGATGATTTCGACCTCGCGGGTGAGCAGTCCCATGAATCCGCTCTGGATGCCCATCACTTCCATGCCGTGGGCGGCGGCAGACTTGCAGATGCTCCAGATGGCTGCGTTTATGCCTGGGCAGTCTCCACCTGATATCAATACGCCGATTCTCATGAGCCAAACAGTTTTAAAAAAGAAACGTGTGTGTATGTGTGTCAATCGCCGAAGCTGCGGCACACGACAGGGGTGACGCGGCTTCCGAGCCGTAAAGGTAAGGTAAAAGCCGACAGCACGTCACCATGAAGGGCAAAAAAGATGGGGCTACGTGCGTCCGCGTGGCCAAGTTGCACTATCTTTGTGGGGCTAAACAAGAACAATAGGATTTTTCTACAGAACACACACAGATATATGAGTTTTACTTCATTACTCGATAAAGCATATTTCACTCCGCGCTATCACCGCATCGAGAGGTATGCGGACCACTCTGCCGAGATCCAGGAAGGCGTGCTCAGGCGGCTGCTGACGAAGGCTGCCGGTACGGAGTGGGGACGGAAACATGACTTTGCCTCGATAAAGACCTACGACGAGTTTCGCCGCCGCCTGCCGGTACAGACCTACGAAGAGGTGAAGGGATACATCGACCGCATACGCCACGGCGAGCAGAACCTGATCTGGCCGAGCCGCATCGTGTGGTTTGCCAAGTCGAGCGGAACGACCAACGACAAGAGCAAGTTCATACCCGTGAGCCGCGAGTCGATACACGACACGCACTACCAGGGCGGCATCGATGCCGTGGCACTCTATCTGCACATGAACCCGCAGAGCCGCTTCTTCAGCGGCAAGGGACTGATTCTGGGCGGCAGCCACAGCCCCAACCTGAACACGCAGAACACGCTTGTGGGCGACCTCTCGGCAATACTCATCGAGAACCTCAACCCGTTTGCAGCATTCCTGCGCGTGCCGAGCAAGGAGATTGCACTGATGGAGCACTTCGAGCCCAAGGTGGAGCGCATTGCCGACTACACCATCGGCAAGAACGTGACGAGCCTGTCGGGCGTGCCGTCGTGGATGCTGGTGCTCATCAAACGCATCATGGAGAAGACGGGCAAGGACACGCTGGACGACGTGTGGCCTAACCTGGAGGTGTTCTTCCACGGTGGCGTGGCGTTTACGCCCTATCGCGACCAGTACAAGCAGATCATACACCTGCCGAACATGCACTACGTGGAGACATACAACGCCTCGGAGGGCTACTTCGGCACACAGAGCACGCTGGACGACGAGTCGATGCTGCTGATGATAGACTACGGAATCTTCTACGAATTCATACCGCTGGAGGACGTCGGCAAGGACAACCCGAAGGTGCTGTGCCTGGAGGAGGTGGAGACGGGAAAGAACTACGCCATCGTCATCACTACGTCGGCAGGATTGTGGCGCTACATGATTGGCGACACGGTGCGCTTCACGTCAAAGCATCCGTACAAATTCGTCATCACCGGACGCACGAAGCACTTCATCAACGCCTTCGGCGAGGAGCTGATTGTGGACAATGCCGAGAGGGGACTGGACAAGGCTTGCGCCGCCACAGGTGCACAGATCACGGACTACACGGCGGCACCGGTCTTCATGGACGCACGCGCCAAATGCCGGCACCAGTGGCTCATTGAGTTCGCAAAGGAGCCGGACAACATGGAGAAGTTCACGCACACGCTCGACGCCACGCTGAAGGAGATCAACTCCGACTACGAGGCAAAGCGGCAGAACGACCTCGCGCTGCAGATGCCGGAGATTGTCGTGGCACGCACCAACCTGTTCCACGACTGGCTGGACGGCAAGAACAAGCTGGGCGGACAGCACAAGATTCCGCGCCTCAGCAACGACCGCAAGTACATGGACGAGATGCTGGAGCTGAACAAACAGAACTAAAAAAACAGAAAAAACGATAACGGTCAGGACTTCTAACCACACACAAAACCACACGCTATTATGGAACACAAACTGGTAATCTACAACACTGAGAGCAGGAGAAAAGAACAGTTCGTGCCGCTGCACGAGCCATTTGTGGGAATGTATGTCTGTGGACCGACGGTCTACGGTGATCCGCATCTGGGACATGCCCGTCCGGCAATCACGTTCGACATCCTGTTCCGTTACCTCAGGTTCTTGGGCTACAAGGTGCGGTACGTGAGAAACATCACCGACGTGGGCCATCTGGAGCACGATGCCGATGCCGGGGAGGACAAGATTGCCAAGAAGGCACGCCTGGAGCAGCTGGAGCCGATGGAGGTGGCACAATACTACACCAACCGCTTCCATCGCGCCATGGACGCCCTGAACGTGTTGCCACCAAGCATTGAGCCGCATGCGTCAGGACACATCATAGAGCAGGAGGAGCTCGTGAAGAGCATCCTCGACAACGGATATGCCTACATCAGCAACGGATCGGTCTACTTCGACGTGCCAAAATACAACGAGACACACCACTACGGCAAGCTGTCGGGACGCAACCTGAACGACGTGATTAACACGTCGCGCGAGCTGGACGGACAGGAGGAGAAGCACAATCCCGTGGACTTCGCCCTCTGGAAGAAGGCACAACCGGAGCACATCATGCGCTGGCCTTCGCCGTGGAGCGACGGCTTCCCGGGCTGGCACTGCGAGTGCACGGCGATGGGCAGAAAGTACCTGGGCAACCATTTCGACATACACGGCGGCGGCATGGACCTGATATTTCCGCACCACGAATGCGAGATTGCACAGGCTGTGGCTTCGCAGGGCGACGAGATGGTGCACTACTGGATGCACAACAACATGATCACCATCAACGGACAGAAGAT
>CAVHJI010000159.1:0-3573 GCA_963636255.1 Bacteroidaceae bacterium
ACATTCGGTGCACCCGATAGGACAGTGTGTCTCTTCGTTGGCGACGGTGGTATGCAGATGACCATAGAGGAGCTCGGAACAATCATGGAACAGAAGTCTCCGGTCAAGATTGTGATGCTCAACAACCACTTCCTTGGCAACGTGCGCCAGTGGCAGGAGATGTTCTACAACCGTCGCTACTCATTCACGCACATGATGAACCCCGACTATATGAAGATTGCCGAAGCCTATGGCATCAGGGCAGTAAGGGTGACAAAGCGTGAGGAACTGGCAGGAGCTGTTGACGCCATGCTCGCTACCGACGGACCGTTCCTGCTTGAGGCTTGTGTCATTGAGGAAGAAAACATCCTGCCGATGACACCTCCTGGCAGTTCGATAAGCGACATCATGCTTGAGACAGAGAATTAGGAAATGCACAGACAACAAGTACATACATAGAGAGAATGACAGCAAATTCGGGAAAGAAACTGTACACCATAATAGTACATTCGGAGAACGTTGCAGGTGTGCTGAACCAAGTTACGGCAGTCTTCACACGCAGGCAGATAAACATCGAGAGCCTCAATGTGTCGGCTTCGTCGATAAAGGGCGTACACAAGTACACCATAACTGCATGGTCGGAGCCTGCCACAATAGAGTGCGTGACAAAGCAGATTGAGAAGAAGATCGACGTGATTCATGCACATTACTTCACCGACAATGAGATCTATCAGCATGAAGTGGCACTCTACAAGGTGTCAACTCCCGTGCTCGAGAAGAACAAGGAGATTTCGAAAGTGATACGCCGTTATTCGGCACGCATAGTCGAAGTGAACCCTGTGTACTCCATAGTCGAGAAGGACGGCATGAGTGACGAGATAACCAACTTGAACCAAGAGTTGGCAGCCCTTGACTGCGTGCTGCAGTTCGTGCGTTCGGGCAGAATAGCCATAACGACGGACTATAGAGAGCGCGTGAACGACTACCTCGCTGATCGCGAAGCAAGACGCGATGCTGAAAGGAAGGCAAGGGGCAACAAGGAGTGAGACAGTGATGGAGGAGAAGATAGGGACATATCAGTTCGTTGCGGAACCATTCCACGTTGACTTCACGGGACACCTCACGCTTGGCGTACTTGGCAACCAAATGCTGAATGCCGCCGGCTTTCATGCTGCAGACCGAGGCTTCGGCATGAAACGGTTGAACAGCGAGAACTATACATGGGTGCTGTCGCGTCTCGCCATAGAGATGTATGACCTGCCCGTGCAGTATGATCCTTTCTCCATACAGACATGGGTGGAGAATGTCTACCGCCTGTTCACCGACCGTGACTTTGCCGTGCTCGACAAAAACGGACAGACCATTGCCTATGGCAAGTCTGTATGGGCGATGATAAATGCGAACACACGCAAGCCCGTCGACATGGCAGTGATACACGGCAGTAACATCACCGACTATCTGTGTGACAAGCCATGTCCCATCGACAAGCCGTCGAGAATAAAGGTGGAGAGCACCGAGCCGGTAGCAGTCTTGGACGTGAAATATAGCGACATAGACATCAATGGCCATGTCAACAGCATACGCTACATCGAGCACGTGCTCGACCTCTTCCCTGTGAGCATGTACAAGGAGAAGTCTGTGCGGCGGTTCGAGATTGCCTACGTGGCAGAAACATTCGATGGTGACAGCCTGTATTTCTATGTCGACAAGGATGGCGATGACATCTTCAATGTCGAGATACGCAAGAACGGCACGGAGGTCGTAGCACGATCGAAGATGATTATGCAGGATAGAAAACAATAACAATAAACATATTTTAGTTAAACCCGTGGCACGTACAGGTGCCACACAAAAACTGTAAGAAATGGCAAAAATGAATTTTGGAGGTGTCATTGAGGAAGTGATGACACGCGAAGAGTTCCCATTGGAGAAAGCTCGTGAGATTCTGAAGGATGAGACAATTGCAGTGCTGGGTTACGGTGTTCAGGGCCCTGGACAGTCGCAGAACCTGCGCGACAATGGCTTTAACGTAATCGTTGGCCAGCGTCAGGGCAAGACTTTCGATAAGGCTGTTGCCGACGGATGGGTACCTGGTAAGACTCTGTTCTCTATTGAGGAAGCTGCAGAGAGGGGTACTATCATTATGTGCCTGCTGTCTGATGCAGCTGTCATGAGCGTATGGCCTACAATCAAGAAGTGCCTTAAGCCGGGCAACGCCTTATATTTCTCTCACGGTTTCGCCATCACATGGAGCGACCGCACGGGATGCGTACCTCCTAAGGATGTAGATGTCATAATGGTTGCACCTAAGGGTTCTGGCACATCACTGCGCTCAATGTTCCTCGAGGGTCGTGGCATCAACTCTTCATACGCTGTATATCAGGATGCCACAGGCAAGGCTCTTGACCGCACACTGGCTCTTGGCATCGGCATCGGTTCCGGCTATCTGTTTGAGACAACATTCCAGCGTGAGGCTGTATCTGACCTGACTGGTGAGCGCGGCTCACTGATGGGAGCCATCCAGGGATTGCTGTCGGCACAGTATGAGACACTGCGTGAGCACGGACATACTCCTTCTGAAGCATTCAACGAGACAGTTGAAGAGCTTACACAGTCACTTATGCCTCTGTTCGCAGAGAAGGGAATGGACTGGATGTATGCTAACTGCTCAACCACAGCACAGCGTGGTGCACTGGACTGGGCACCGCGTTTCCATGATGCTATCAAGCCGGTTGTGGAAAAGCTGTATGAAAGCGTGAAGTGCGGCAATGAGGCACAGATATCCATAGACAGCAACTCCAAGCCAGACTATCGTGAGAAGCTGAACGCTGAACTGAAGGCTATCCACGACAGCGAGATGTGGCGCACGGCAGAGACTGTACGTCAGTTGCGTCCTGAGAACCAGAGCAAGTAAGACCACTTATTGGTTCAAACCAAGCCGTTAAAGAAAGGCGTGCCGCACGCGGCACGCCTTTCTTTATGCCATAAAGTGTCGACAATTAATGCTCATATCGAACGAAGTGAAATGCCTTCAGCCTATTCCGCATGCAATATCAAGCGGTTCCTGAAGGCATTTCGACCATTATGACGCATGTCTACCTCCGTCCTGTATGACGCATGCGGTTATACCTCTCTTATCCTCACTTGGTTCTACTCGAAGTTGCCCTATGACATGTCCGCTGGCAGAAGTGCCGGATATCCCCGAAACAAAAGTATGTTGCGAAAGGTTTGGCATTCTCAAATACTATCCATAAATTGCAGACGATTTAATCTCATTTAATACAACTATATTATGAAAAAGACATTTGCAAATGTTATTGCTGTTGCCTCATTGGCTGTCGCCCTAGGAGCGTGCTCCGGTGCGCAACAGAGTGGAACGGGAGAAAATGCTACTGCCGATGAGCCGCAGATACTCGTTGGTGATGACATTGCCATTGCTCAAACGCAGTATGGCAAGATTCAAGGTTACATGTCGCGCGACGTGTACACTTTCCTCGGTATTCCTTATGGTGCCAATACCACTGGTACGAACCGCTTCATGCCTCCACAGGAGCCTGAAGCATGGAACGACATCAAGCAGACCATGTACTATGG
>CAVHJI010000160.1:0-3535 GCA_963636255.1 Bacteroidaceae bacterium
CTACAGGAGAATACCGTGTCGTCCGTAGTGGCGGTATCGATGCGCACGCTTGTCGCATCTCAACCCGCATGCAAGGCGACCCCACCCTTGGAGGTGCCGACGTTGCAGGCATTGGCTTCCGCCTGGCTCTATCCGAGTGGTGATTCCCTAATGAGGATTCTATAAATTTGCGCCTGAAAATAAACGTTGACATAAGATTGATATGAAAAGACATCTGACTTATCTGATTGCCCTCGCTGCCATTTGCTCTATGGCACTGTTCTCCTGCTCGTCGGTGAAGAACCTGTCGGGGAAGAAGGGTAGGAGTCTTGTTGTCCTCTACGACAACGATGTGCATTGTGGCGTAGACGGTTATGCAAAGATGGCAGGCTTGCGCAACGCCATAGCCGACACAGCCTATGTGGCAGTAGTCTCTTGCGGCGATTACCTGCAAGGTGGTACTGTCGGAGCCATCTCCGAGGGGAAGTATGTGGTCGACATCATGCGCCACGTCGGCTACGACGCTGTGACGCTGGGCAACCATGAGTTCGACTACAAGACTCCGCGCATGTTCAACCTTCTGTCCTATCTCGGCGCTCCGGTCACCAGTGTCAACCTGCGCAGTGTGTCTACTGGCGAATTCTGCTTCGCTCCATATATAATAAAGGAGATGGGCAGGAAGAAAGTGGCATTCGTAGGTGCCACCACACCCACCACCATGCAGACGGAGGCTTATGCCTTCTTCGACGAGAACGACAAGCAGCTCTTCGACCTGTGCGCGGCAGACGTCTACCGTCTGGTGCAGAACGCTGTCGACAAGGCCCGCGCAGAAGGTGCCGACTATGTGATTGTGCTGTCGCATCTGGGCGAGGACAAGAACGAGATGAACGTCGACTCGCACGGACTGATTCGCAACACCACCGGCATCGATGTGGTGCTCGATGGTCACACCCATTCTGTGATTCCTTCGGATACGGTGCACAACAAGCAGGGACATCCCGTTGCCATATCGCAGACAGGCACCAAGTTTGCCAACATCGGCAAGCTGGTGATAAAAGCCGACGGACACAAGAGCCTTCGGCTGGTACCTGCCTCGGAGGTCACCAAAGCCGATCCTCTTGTGGCACACGTGACCGACAGCATCAATGCACTGGTAGAGAAAGAGACCAACATCAAGGTTTGCGACAGCGAGGTGAAGCTCGTCATACTCGATGCGAACGGCGACCAGGAGGTGCGTAAGGGCGAGACAAATGCCGGCGACCTTGTTGCCGACTCGCACAAGGCAATGGCCAATGCCGACATCGCCATGGTCAATGGCGGTGGCATACGTTGTGACTTGCCGGCTGGAGAGCTTACCTATGGTGACATCATCAGCATGCTGCCCTACGACAACAGTCTCTGCACTGTCGAGGTGACCGGTGCCCAGCTGGTGGAGTTGCTTAGTGCGTGCACCAAGTTCGTGCCTGAGGAGAACGGTGACTTCCCGCAGGTGTCCGGCATAAAGTTCACCATCGACATGAGCGGTGGTACTGGCGTTAACGACGTGATGGTGCAGAACAAGCAGACCGGCGAATACGAACCGATAGACCTTGGCCGCACCTATGTGCTGGCAACGATAGAATATTGCGTCGTTGGCGGAGGCTTCCAGGGCGTGCTGAAGAAGAACACCACGATGCAGAAGACCGGCTTCAACTATAGCGAATGCCTCATCCGCTACCTCAAGGAGAACCTTGCCGGCCACATCGGCAAGGAATATGCCGGTCCGCAAGGACGCATCACTATAAAGTGACACAGGCATACTCGTCGAAGCCTGTCCTCGTCTCCGTCGCTTGAACGGAAGGACATAGTGGCTTGCATCGCGCAATCAAATCCGTTGGCTGTTATCCTTCATTGATAGAGGGGTACAGTCAACGAATTTGTTTCTGGCCGTTTTGTGGCTTCTCTTACCCCAAACTCGCGTAAGTTTTCATATTTTTGCCGTCGCGACCGCGCATGTGGTCACACGGCTGCACAGGCAGCGCCCCCATTGTAAGGCGTACGACGTGCAGCCGACACCCCTACACAAAGAAAAGCTTGGATATGAAGACAGAAGACCTCAGCAAAATGACAAGGCTGTTCGAGTTGCATGGACTCGACCGCCGAACGTTTCTCAAGACAGCAGCATCGGCAGGATTGCTGACTCTGGGCGGCACAACGCTCCAGTCGTGTACAACCAGCAGCGCAAGAGCCAAGATAGTCATAGTCGGCGGTGGAGCAGCAGGCATCAGCATGGCTGCACGCCTCAAGCGATGGATAGAACAGCCCGACATCACGCTCATAGACCCCAGCGACCGCCAGTACTTCCAGCCGGGATTCACGCTCATAGCATCGGGCGTCTACCAGCCCGACGACGTGTGGAAGAAGCAGGAAGATTGCATGCCCGGCGGCATCAAATGGGTCAAGGACAGCGTCGTGGCAGTAGATCCCGTAAAGAACAACGTCACCACGCAGTCCAACGGCACCGTCGATTACGACTTCCTCGTGCTCGTACCTGGCATACAGATAAACTGGGACCACATCGAAGGCATGAGTCTCGAGACCCTCGGACAGGGCAATGCCAACTCGGCATACGACTTCGACGGAGCGCAGCGCACATGGCAGGCATTACAGGAGTTCAGCAAGACCGGTGGTAAGGGCGTCTTCACCGATACGCACACCAAGCACAAGTGTGGCGGCGTACCCAAGAAGATAACACTGCTGACCGAGCACTACACACGCAAGCAAGGCACACGCGACAACGTCGACCTGAACTTCTTCACCCACTCTGCCAAGCTCTACGACGTGCCATACTACACGCCAAGACTCGAGGAGATATTCCGCGAACGCAACATACCCGTCAACCTGAACGTCAGCATCAAGGGCATAGACACGCAGGCAAAGCAGGTGCACTTCGTGCGCGAGGAAACCGTCAACGGCAACAAGCAGACCACCGAGTTCAAGGAAGACTACGACTTCCTGCACTTCACTCCGCCCATGTCGGCACCCGACTTCGTGCGCGAGGCAGGGCTGGGATGGACCGAAGGCAAGCTGGCACGTGAGGCATGGGTCATGGTCGACCAGGAGACACTTGTGCACAAGACCTATCCCAACATCATCTCGCTTGGCGACGTGGCAGGCATACCCACAAGCAAGACGTCGGCTGCCGTGCGCAAGCAGGTGCCTGTAGCTGCCAAGAACCTAATAAGCCTGATGGAAGGCAAGGAGCCCGTGGAGAAGTACGACGGCTATGCCGCATGCCCCATAGTGACTGACTATGGCCACGTATTGCTGTGCGAGTTCAACTACGCCAAGGAGCCCGAGACCACCTTCCCCTTCACCCTGCTTGACACGTCGCACGAGCAGTGGGCAGCATGGCTGCTCAAGGTCTACGTGCTGAAGCCGTTCTACTTCTACGGCATGCTGACCGGCTGGGCATAACAGCGCAGGTTGACGTTTTTGTGTTGCGTGCATATCCTCAGTCTGAGTTCCGTCTGAGTTCCGCGGACGATATTATGTGATGCGTGACAGATATTGAGGG
>CAVHJI010000161.1:0-3533 GCA_963636255.1 Bacteroidaceae bacterium
GTACGTTGGCTCTATTTCGGGAGTTGCATCAGGCGGTTGTAGTCCATGCCAGCGAAGTCGGCGATGACATGATGGCACAACGGAGCTATGGCATCGGCGGCGTTCGTAGTCGAGAGTCCAATGACGGTGGCTCCCGATGCCATGCCTGCCTGCAGTCCGTTGAAGGAGTCCTCGAACACATAGGTGCTGTCGGGTGTTGCACCAAAGGTACGCATACCAAGCAGGTAGCAGTCGGGGTCGGGCTTGGAGCGGCTGAAGTCTTCGGAGATGAATATGCGGTCGAACATGTCGCGTATCTCCGGACGATGACCGTAGACGGCTTCCATCTTGTCGGCATTGGAGCTTGTGACAACAGCCGTCTTTACGCCATGCAGGCGCAGGTCGGTCACGAACTCACACACGCCGGGGACGTAGACATAGTCCATGTTACGCTCGAAGTCGAGCAGTGCTGCCGTGATGTGGCTTTGCAGTTCCTCCTGTCCGGGGAAGTAGCGGTCGTAGATGCTGGTCAGCGTCTGTCCTTTGATGAGTGCATCGAAGTTGTCCATGCCAAGACGTTCCGTGCCAATCTTATGCCAGAAGCGGCTGTACTGAGGCTCGGTGTCTACGACGACGCCGTCGAAGTCGAACAAGGCTGAAATTACGGTCTCCATGTCTCTCTCTCTCTTATGATTTGTTCTGTTGTTTCTATTCTGCGGCATGCGGCACTGCTGTCCAATCCTCGCGCAACAGCTGCAGCATGGCCACATCCTGCCAGCCGTCGCCACGCCGCCACCAGTCCCTCAACACACCGCAGTTGCTGAATCCCAACTGGTGGAACATGTGCAGCGAAGCCGCATTGTCGGTGCCTATGTGCACCGTGAGTTGCTTCATGTGCATATAGCAGAAGGCATAGGTGCAGAGCAGCCGGACAGCCTCACTGCCGTAGCCACAACCGCGCCAGCGCTCCATCAACGCCATGCCAATCTCGGCACGTGCATGCATCGGCTCGAAGCCAAAGAGGTCTATTGCACCGACTGTCGCTCCTCCCGCCTGCTCCACAATCATGAGCCGCAGCTGTCGGTCGACAAACAGGTCGTTCTGTGATGCCTCGATAAACTGCCGGAGGGCATCGTGCGAATATGGCACGCTGGTGTCGGAGACAACCCATGTCTGCGGGTCGTTCTCAAGACTGTACAACGTGTCCACGTCTTCAGGCTCCATGGCACGCAGCCTGACCTTCTGTCCGTTGAGGAATGCGAACTTCATGCAGTGTAATTGTTGGGAAACGCCGCAAAATTAGGCCATTAATTTCGGACGGGAACAACAGTAGTAAAGAAAAATCGTAATTTTGCACTCCGTATCACGATACGACAACATTATAATATAATATAGGAAAGACTATGTATAGGACACATACTTGTGGAGAGTTGCGCCTGACCGATGCAGGCCGACAGGTGACACTTGCCGGATGGGTGCAGCGAAGCCGGAAGATGGGCGGAATGACGTTTGTGGACTTGCGCGACCGCTATGGTCTGACGCAGCTGGTGTTTAACGAAGCCGCCGATGCCGCTCTGTGCGACGAAGCCAACAAGCTGGGACGCGAATATGTCATACAGGTGACAGGCACCGTCAGCGAACGCTCGAACAAGAACCCCAACCTGCCGACTGGCGACATAGAGATAGCAGTATCTGCATTGAACGTTCTCAACACCTCGGCAACACCACCGTTCACCATCGAGGACAACACCGACGGCGGCGACGACATCCGCATGAAATACCGTTATCTGGACCTGCGTAGAGGTTGTGTACGCCGCAATCTCGAACTGCGTCACAAGATGACCATCGAGGTACGCAACTATCTCGACAGCAAAGGCTTCATCGAAGTTGAGACGCCAAACCTCATAGGTTCTACACCTGAGGGTGCCCGCGACTTCGTAGTACCCTCACGCATGAACCCCGGACAGTTCTACGCACTGCCGCAAAGCCCGCAGACGCTGAAGCAACTGCTCATGGTGGCTGGCTTCGACCGCTACTTCCAGATAGCAAAGTGCTTCCGCGACGAAGACCTGCGTGCCGACCGTCAGCCGGAGTTCACGCAGATAGACTGCGAGATGAGCTTCGTCAATCAGGACGACATCATCTGTCTGTTTGAAGATATGACCAAGCACCTGTTCAAGAGTGTGCGTGGCGTTGACCTTGGTGATGCTCCGTTCCAGCGCATGCCGTGGGCAGACGCAATGAAGTACTACGGCAGCGACAAGCCCGACCTGCGCTTCGGCATGAAGTTCGTTGAGCTGATGGACATCCTGAAAGGCTACGGCTTCTCGGTGTTCGACAATGCCAAGTACATCGGCGGTATCTGTGCCGAAGGTGCAGCATCGTTCACGCGCAAGCAGATAGACGCACTGACCGATTATGTCAAGACTCCGCAGATTGGAGCCAAAGGCATGGTCTATGCACGTGTAGGCGACGACGGCAGCGTGAAGTCAAGCGTAGACAAGTTCTACAGTCAGGACACTCTGCAACAGATGAAGGAAGCCTTCGGTGCAAAGCCAGGAGACCTGATACTGATTCTCAGCGGCGACGATGCCATGAAGACACGCAAGCAGCTGAGCGAACTGCGACTGAAGGTGGCAGACATACTGGGACTGCGCGACAAGAACAAGTTTGCACTGCTGTGGGTGGTGGACTTCCCTATGTTCGAATGGAGCGAGGAGGAAGGCCGACTCATGGCTATGCACCATCCGTTCACACACCCCAAGGACGAAGACATTCCTCTGCTCGACACCAAGCCCGAGGACGTTCGTGCCGATGCCTACGACATGGTATGCAACGGCATTGAGGTGGGCGGTGGCTCAATACGTATCCACGACCCGAAGCTTCAGGCCAAGATGTTCGAGATCCTTGGCTTCACGCCCGAGCGTGCACAGGAGCAGTTCGGCTTCCTCATCAATGCCTTCAAGTACGGTGCACCACCTCATGGTGGACTGGCATACGGCCTGGACCGTTGGGTAAGCATCTTCGCCGGCCTGGACAGCATACGCGACTGCATAGCATTCCCGAAGAACAACAACGGGCGCGACGTCATGCTCGACGCACCATCGGCACTCGATGCAAAGCAACTCGATGAGTTGCAGATTAAGATTGATCTGAAGAAGTGACAGACTTGTCGAGATGGAGACGCATGAGCACCATGTCATACTTCAGCGGGTCTTCACAGTCCCAGCTGCGGTAGACATCGGTAAGCTCGAGCACAGCGTTCCATGACTCGCGCGATACGGTGATAAGTCCCATATGCCGTGCTTGCTGCGCCACATGCGTATCAAGCACGGCATATAAGTTTGCAGGGGTGATGAGCAACGTGCGCCATAGTCCGAGGTCAATGTCATCCTTGCGCACCATCCAGCGCAACAGCATGTTCACACGCTTGCAGGCAGAGTGGCGTCTGGGATTGCCCAAGCCGGCAGGCTCGAACATATTGCACAGACGTTGCAGCAGGTCGTCTATGCAGTAGACGTTCTCGAAACGCTTGAGGAAACTCTGCATGGAGA
>CAVHJI010000162.1:0-3530 GCA_963636255.1 Bacteroidaceae bacterium
CTACATCTGTGAAGGGACCGAGCAGGAAATCAAGAAGTGGTTCAGGATTATCAACATCGTGGGGGTGCCGCTCAACGACCAGGAGATGTACAATGCCATCTATTCCGGTCCTTTCGTCACGGGCCTCAAGGCAATCTATTCCAACTCGCTCAACCCCATGCACCAGAAGTGGGGGACATACGTCAAGGGCGACCCGAAACGGCAGGAGGTGCTGGCGTGTGCTCTGGACTGGGTCAGCTGCGGCGAAGTGGAGGGCTACATGGCAGCACACCGGCAAGACAGCAACACGAAGCCGGTGACAGCATACTTCGACTCGGTCATCGACTGGGTCAGCACCACATTCCTGACTCCGCGCAGCGAGCAGAGAGGACTTCCATGGGGTCGGCTGTACGAGAGGTTCCATGACACGCCCTACGACCCCGAGGCTCTTGACAAGGAGGTGGCACGACTAATGGCAGACGATGCCGTGACCGACAAGAGGGGCATCTACGAGTATGTGCTCGGCGGAAGCCAGGACCCGAAGCTGCTGAACGTGCGTCTGTTCGACCGCCACACCTCGAAGACCGTCTACGAGCAGCAGACACAGAAAGCCAAGGAGAAGGGCATCAGCAACTGCCCCTACTGCGCCATGACGGACGGAGCAAACAAGATCCGTATATGGCGGCCGAACGAAATGGATGCCGACCATGTGACAGCATGGAGCAAAGGCGGCGCAACCGACGCAAGCAACTGCCAGATGCTGTGCAGGACGCACAACCGTGCCAAAGGCAACAAATGAGAGAGAGAGAGAATTTAGAAACAGCTGAAAGGAACAATGACAGACAACACATTCACCATAACGGCTCCCGAGGTGCTTGACGCAGCTCCGGCACTGCCGGCATCGAAGAGCATCAGCAACCGCGCACTGATTCTGCACGCACTGGCAGGAGGGACGCACATGCCCCAGAACCTGTCCGACTGCGACGACACACGCGTGATGACGGCAGCACTCGCCGGTCGTCCCGAGGTGGTCGACATCATGGCGGCAGGCACTGCCATGCGCTTCCTGACGGCATACTTCAGCACCTGCGACGGCGAGGAGCACATCATGACAGGCACGGAGCGCATGCGCCACAGGCCGATAGGGATTCTCGTGGACGCATTGCGGCAGCTCGGCGCCGACATCAGCCATGTGGGCGAGGAGGGGTTCCCGCCACTGCAGATACGCGGCAGGAGGCTGTCGGCAGTACCGCTGTCGATACCCGGGAGCGTGAGTTCACAGTACATCTCGGCACTGCTCATGATAGCGCCAGTGCTGGACGGCGGACTGGACCTGCGGCTGACGGGGAGCATGGTCTCGCGGCCATACATTGACCTGACGCTGCGACTGATGCGCCACTACGGCGCAACGGCAGACTGGACAACCGCCGACTGCCTCCACGTGGATGGCGGCGGATACAGGGACGTGCCCTGCACCGTCGAGAACGACTGGAGCGCGGCAAGCTACTGGTATGAGGCGGCGGCACTCTCCGGCGGACGTGTCAGGCTGGAAGGGCTCTTCGGCGACAGCGGACAGGGCGACAGCCACGGTGCGGCTCTGTTCAGACAGTTGGGCGTGGAGACGGAGTTCGGTGACGACGGCAGCGTCATGGTGATCGGCGGCAGACAGGCGACCGACATGATCGATGCCAACCTTGTGGACATGCCCGACCTGGCACAGACGTTCGTCGTGACGTGCTGCCTGATGGGCGTGAGGTTCCGCTTCGGCGGACTGCAGAGCCTGCGCATAAAGGAGACAGACCGCATGGCGGCACTCACGGCGGAGCTGCAGAAGCTGGGCTACGTGCTGCGCACCGAGGACGACGACACGCTGCTGTGGGACGGCACGCGCTGTGAGCCGGCATCCGCTCCCGTGATAAAGACCTATGAGGACCACCGCATGGCGATGGCATTCGCACCGGCAGCATTGCGCCTGCCATCAGGCATAAGGATTGCCGAGCCACAGGTGGTCAGCAAGTCCTACCCCGCCTACTGGGATGCGCTCCGCAGTGCCGGTTTCCGCATTTCGTGATCCTGACGTTCAAAGCTTGCTGATGCACTGCATCATCTGCTCGCCGATGCCGATGGTGTAGCCCTGCGAGAAGAACACCACGCGGTTGAAGCTGTCGGCAATGACCATGAGGGGCAACTGCCCCTTGCCAGCATCGACGTGCATGCCTTCCTCAATCTGGCGGCGCACACTGCCGTCGGTGTCGACGCCCCAGACTATGTTTGAGGGCAGTTGTCCGTAGTCGGCAGCACGGAAGCGGCTCATCTGTGCCTCGTCGGTGAAGAGGAGAATCATCTTCCTGCCCCACCCCTCAAAGCGGTCGGCAAGGCGCGAGATGTCGCGCAGTACATGGTTTGTCGGCTCCTGTCCCACGCCCAGTATGCCGACAGCGAAGTATCCGCGTCCGGTCTGCGAGAGTATGCTGACGCGGCCTCCGTCGGGCAGCATGCTGAACAGCGATTCCGAATTGAACGAGCCTATCACCGCCACGTCGTCGCTGATGCTGCGCATCGGCAGATCCAGCCGTGTGGTCTGTCCCTCGGCGATGTTGAACACCTGCGAGACAGCCAGCACCTTGCCGCTTGCCATGCGGCGGCCCGTGACGAGCAGGTATGTGCCGGCATCGAGCGTCACGCCACGACGGAACACGCTGCTCCAGCTGACGCCGCCACCCATGTCGACCTGTCCGGCATTGAAGCTGAGCAGTGAGGTGGTGCCGCCGCTGATGCGGCTGATGGTGAAGTGGGTGTAGTATTCAGGGTCGGCAAGTTCGGCAGTGGGCGTATAGCCAAGCAGCAGCGTGCCCGTCGGGGCTGTGGACTGCTGCTGTGCGTCGAAGTCGACATCGTTCCAGCGGCCATTCTTCATATACTGCACCTTGCCCGTCACGCCGTCGCGCTGTGCCTCAACACCGAGGCTGCGCAGAACGCTGACGAAGAAGACGGCACGCGAACGGGCATCGGCAACACGCGACAGCCATACGCCGCGTGCCGACATGACCACGCGCTCGCTATAGGGACCGCCGACCAGCGTCAGGCTGTCCTGACACCAGCGTACCAGCGATTCGGGATTGGCACGGAACTCCTCCGCCTGACTGGCAGGGATGTGGCTGCGCAGGAAGTGCTTGTAGGGCACAAGCTCCTCGGTCTCCACGCGCGGAGCCAGCACGGTGCCGCGGCGGTCGTCGTAGTTGTCGTCGAGCACATCCATGGACACATCGCGCAGGTCCTTGTCGCTGAGCGAAGCCAGCAGCCGCAGCATATCGCCGTCGTCGCTGTCGGCATTCTTGCTGAGGAACTGCAGTATGGTCTGCCAGTTGCCACGCGCCTTGACGAGGTATGCGGCAGCGGCGGCAGGGAGCTTGGCGGCACGTACCGTGGAGTCAGCCTCGGCGTCGTCGAGGAACGTGTCCATATATGCCTGACGGATGGAGTCCTCGGCAGCGAAGCGCGCGGTGTTGGCTGCACGCTGCCCGTCGGTGACGGCAGGGAGCGTATAGTCC
>CAVHJI010000163.1:0-3454 GCA_963636255.1 Bacteroidaceae bacterium
TAAGTCGGCAATGGAGGGTATGCTTGCACCGACGCAGAAGGAACAAGTCACCGCTACCCTCGATGTGCGTGAGGTCTTCAACATCAGTAAGGTGGGCCTTGTGGCTGGAGCGATGGTGAAGACTGGAAAGGTGAAGCGCACGGACAAGGCACGTATCATCAGGGACGGTATTGTCGTGTTCACAGGCAATATTAACGCTTTGAAGCGCTTTAAGGATGATGTCAAGGAGGTAGGTACTAACTTTGAATGCGGTATCAGTCTGACGGCATGCAATGACCTGAAGGTTGGTGATGTGATTGAGACATTCGAGGTTGTGGAAGTTAAACAGACACTCTGATGGCGACAGTAGATATCATACTTATTGTAGTGCTTGTGGTCGGTATTGTCCGCGGCTACATGGCGGGGTTCATCAACCAGCTGGCTTCGCTGTTAGGACTTGTTGTGGGCTTGGTGGTAGCACGTGCCATGTATGGTGCATTGGCAGACAAGCTCTATTCCACCGTTACCGACTCGATGACGGCAGCGCAGGTCATGGCTTTCGTACTTATATGGCTGGCTGTGCCAGTGGCGTTCGCTATCGTGGCGTTTGCGCTGACCAAGCTGATGTCGGTAGTCTCGTTGGGATGGGTGAACCGTTGGCTCGGTGCAGGACTTGGAGCCATCAAGTATGTGCTCTTTGCCAGTCTGGTGATGTGTGTGCTTGAGTTTGTCGAGGGCGGCACGGATATCCTTAACACCGACGACTCTGTGCTCTACGATATTGTAAAGCAATTGGGCGGCCTGTTTGTGCCTGCGGCGACAGACATAGTGCAGAACATGGTGGCATGACCATGTTGACTGCCGGCATATAATATATATAAGGAGTACTCATATATTATATATAAGGAGTGCTTCGCGGAGGTAAGAAAGAGGAACTTTCTGAATGATGGGAATGACTGAGGATAGAGACAGAAAACAAGATAAGGGTGGCGACAACGAGTTTGTGCGTCGTGTGGCTGAGGAGAAGTATAAGTACGGCTTCACCACTGATGTCCATACCGACGTGATAGACAAGGGACTGAATGAGGATGTGGTGCGTCTGATCTCGGAGAAGAAAGGCGAACCCGACTGGCTTCTTGATTTCAGATTGAAGGCTTTCCACTATTGGCAGCAGCATGAGATGCCTCACTGGGCACATCTGCGCATCCCCGAGATAGACTATCAGTCCATATCCTACTATGCAGACCCGACAGCAAAAGCCAAGAAGAACGATAACAAGGAGCTCGACCCCGAGTTGGTGAAGACATTCGACAAGCTTGGCATTCCACTGGAAGAGCGCATGGCACTGGGTGGTATGGCTGTGGATGCCGTGATGGATTCGGTATCTGTGAAGACGACATTCAAGGACACGCTCATAGAGAAAGGCATTATCTTCTGCTCAATCAGTGAGGCTGTCCGTGAACATCCTGACCTTGTGCACCAGTATCTTGGCACGGTGGTCCCTTATCAGGACAACTTCTTTGCAGCACTCAACTCGGCAGTGTTCTCCGACGGTTCGTTTGTGTACATCCCTAAGGGAGTACGCTGCCCCATGGAACTTTCGACATACTTCCGCATCAATGCACGCAACACGGGACAGTTTGAACGCACGCTGATAGTAGCTGACGACGATGCCTACGTGTCCTATCTCGAAGGCTGTACGGCACCGATGCGTGATGAAAACCAACTGCATGCTGCCATTGTGGAGATTGTTGTAAACAACCGTGCAGAAGTGAAATACAGCACTGTGCAGAACTGGTATCCCGGTGATGCTGAGGGTAAGGGTGGTGTCTATAACTTCGTTACCAAGCGTGGCCATTGCCGCGGAGTAGACAGCAAGCTGTCGTGGACACAGGTTGAAACAGGCTCTGCCATTACATGGAAATATCCTTCGTGCGTACTCTCGGGTGACAACTCGTCGGCTGAGTTCTACAGTGTGGCTGTCACGAACAACTATCAGCAGGCAGACACGGGAACGAAGATGATTCATCTCGGCAAGAACACCAAGAGTACCATAGTCAGCAAAGGAATATCGGCAGGTCGCAGTGAGAACTCCTATCGTGGACTTGTGCGTGTGGCTCCCACTGCCGACAATGCACGCAACTACAGTCAGTGTGACTCATTGCTGCTGGGTGACAAGTGCGGTGCGCACACATTCCCCTACATGGACATACACAACGAGACTGCAGTGGTGGAGCACGAAGCTACCACCAGCAAGATAAACGAAGAGCAGATATTCTACTGCAACCAGCGTGGCATACCGACGGAGGATGCCGTGGCATTGATTGTCAATGGCTATGCCAAGCAGGTGCTGAACAAGCTCCCTATGGAGTTTGCCGTAGAGGCACAGAAACTGCTGTCGGTGTCGCTTGAAGGAAGCGTTGGATAGAAAGATCCCGAAGAAGAAACATATAGCACAAACGAACGAAACGAGAAGAAGAGCCATGATGTTAGATATAAAGGACCTGCACGCCAATGTGGCAGGCAAGGAAATACTGAGAGGAATAAACCTGCAGATAAACGCCGGTGAGGTGCATGCCATAATGGGACCTAACGGTTCGGGCAAGAGTACGTTGGCATCGGTGCTTGCCGGCAATCCCGCCTATGAGGTTACGCGTGGCAGTGTTACCTTTAATGGCAGAGACCTTCTGGGCATGACTCCTGAAGACCGCAGTCATGAGGGATTGTTCCTCAGCTTCCAGTATCCCGTCGAGATACCAGGTGTCAGCATGACGAACTTCATGCGTACGGCTGTCAACGAGAAGCGCAAGTATCTCCATCTGCCTGCACTAAGTGCCAGTGAGTTCCTGAAGCTGATGCGACAGAAACGTAGCGTGGTGGAGCTGGATAGCAAGTTGGCAAACCGCTCTGTCAATGAAGGCTTCTCCGGTGGTGAGAAGAAACGCAATGAGATATTCCAAATGGCAATGCTTGAGCCTTGTCTCAGCATCCTCGACGAGACCGACTCCGGTCTTGACATAGACGCACTGCGCATCGTGGCAGATGGTGTCAACAAGCTCAAGACCCCGGAGAATGCCTGCATCGTCATCACACACTACCAGCGTCTGCTGGACTATATCAAGCCCGACATCGTGCATGTGCTCTACAAGGGACGCATTGTCAAGACCGAAGGTCCAGAGCTGGCACTTGAACTGGAGAAGAGAGGATACGACTGGATTAAGGAAGAAGTAGGGGAGTGACGTAAGCCATGAGTGCGGAGCAACAATACATAGATTTGTTCGAAGTCAACGGACAGCTTATCTGTAGTCACAGCACGGACATCATGAATGCTGTGCGCCGCAGTGCGTTCGATGACTTTGTGCGACAGGGATTCCCTACACGTAAGATTGAGAGATACAAGTACACCGATTTGTCGAAGCTGTTCGAGTACAACTATGGCATCGACCTTGGCCGTCGTATGGATGCTGCTGTGGTC
>CAVHJI010000164.1:0-3363 GCA_963636255.1 Bacteroidaceae bacterium
CTCCGGACAAAGATAATGAAAAACGGACAAAGCAAGAAGCTGTCCGACTTTTTGACGGCACTGTCCTCAAAAAAAGCCAGTAGCACTTACTTGGGCAAGTAAGTAGTACTTACTTTGCCCTCGAAGTATATCTTACTTTGCCAAGTAAGTGCTACTGGCTTTGTGGAGCAAGAATATTGTCGTTGAGTTGGGCGGATTCTTTTCTTCCCGTTTCTTTTTAATTCCGCCGGATGCGTTCAACTGATGTGCTTTTTGCGTAACTTTACGTCCATATAGATTAATGACCTAAAACGTTACAGAACAATGAAAAGACTGATTATGAAACAAGCGGCAGCACTGCTTGCCGCAGGAGCGCTGTCGGTGGCAACCGTGCCGACCGCCGATGCCCAACAGCGTAGCTTCCTTCCACCCACCATGGGCTGGAGCTCGTGGAACACCTTCGCCCTCAACATCAACGAAGAGGTCATCTGCGGACAGGCCGACCAGATGGTGTCTAAGGGACTTGACAAAGTGGGCTACAGGTATATCAATATCGACGACGGCTACTGGGACGGACGCGGCAGCGACGGCAATCTTATTGTCAATACCAAGCTCTTCCCCAACGGCATGAAGCACGTCGCCGACTACATCCACAGCCTCGGTCTCAAGGCCGGCATCTATTCCGATGCGGGCGACAACACCTGCGGTTCGGGCAACAAGAAAGCCTACGGTCTGAACGTCGGATTGGCGGGACACGAGCAGCAGGACAGCCGGCTTTACTTCACCGACTGGGGCTACGACTTCATCAAGGTAGACTTCTGCGGCGGCAACCACCTCGGTCTTGACGAGCGCAAGCAATACACGAAGATAAGCGAGGCCATCGCCCAATGCGAGAAGGAGACGGGACGCAAGGTCGTCTTCAACGTGTGCCGCTGGGCATACCCGGGCACATGGATCAGCGACGTGGCCGATTCATGGCGCACCACAGGCGACATCACCAACTCGTGGCGTCGTCCTGAAGACCTGTCGTGGGCAAACGGCGTCAGGGAGATAGTGCTCGAGAACCTCTACATACAGGCATACACCGGCGGCGGACACTACAACGACATGGACATGCTCGAGATTGGACGACTGAACGATGCCGATGCCGAACGTACGCACATGGCATACTGGTGCATCGCCAGCTCGCCCCTGCTCATAGGCTGCGACATGAGCACGCTCAGCGACGAGACTCTGGCTCTGCTGAAGAACACCGACCTCATCGCCATGAACCAGGATGTGCTGGGCATAGGTGCCCCGGTGGTACAGCGTGAGGGCGATGTCTACGTCGTGGCCAAGGACATGGAGCAGCTGCACGGTCCCAAGCGTGCTGTAGTGGTCATGAACCTCACCGACCGCCAGCAGACCATTGCCGTCGACCTCAAGGCGTTGCAGTATCAGGGTGCGGTCAGTGTGCACGACTGCTTCAGCAAGGCAGACACCCGCGAGAGCGGCAGCACCATGACTGTCACCATCCCCGCCCACGGCTCACAAGCCTATATCCTCAGTGGCACACGTTGTGACAAGACCCTCTATCAGGCTGAGGAAGCGTGGCTCCACGACTATCAGGAGATCTCCGACAAGAAGACGGCAATGCCGATGATGAACACCGCCGCCGACCAAGGGGTTTACGTCGGCAACATTGGTTGGCGCGACAGCAACTACCTGGAGTGGTGCGATGTGCACGTCAGCAAGGCGGGCAAGTACAGACTCTCGTTCAGGTATGCCTCTGCCAAGGACCGCGATATGAATGTCTCCGTAAACGGACGTGCGGTGAAGAGCTTCACCGGACTCAACAGCGGCAGCTGGGATGCACAGTGGTCTGTCTGCACCGTCGATGTCGACCTCAGGGCAGGAACCAATACCGTCTCCATAGCCAATGCCGATGACTACGCGCCCAACATCGACAGCATGAGTGTCGAGAAGCTGTAAGCCTGCGGGCAGAATGCGCGGGCGTCAGAGTGCAAGAACAGCCGACTTTTGTGTAAGAGCCGTATGGAGCACGTCACTTACCTTTGCTCGCAAGTAAGAAACGTATTGTTTAATCTTGAAACAAAGGACAAGTGATTATGAAAAGACTTTTTGTAATGCTGTCGGCACTGCTGCTGACGCTCGGCGTTTGGGCACAGAGACAACCGCAATTCCCCACATTCTCGAACAAGACCCACACTGCTGAGGAACAGCCGTTTGCAGACCTGTCGCAGCGCGTATGGGACCTGATGGCAGCAAAGGACACGGCACAGCTGTCGCAGATATTCCACCCGCAGTGCGAGTTTGTGCACATGGGCGGCTACTGGGGCACGCCGCAGGAACTCTCCACCATCGGTGGCGGAATGATTCACTACAAGCATGCCGAGGTGTATGGTGTGGATGTGAAGAAGATAAACGACAACAACTGGGCCGTCTACAGCACTATTGTGCTCGATGCAGTCGTAGGCGGGCAGACCACCAGCCATCCGTTCTTCACCACTCAGGTGTTCACGCTCGAAGGTGGCAAGTGGCTTCTGGCATCGTTTGTCTTCACCACGAGGGTGATGGGTCCGGGCATTGAGATGCCTGCAGGACCGCAGCAGCACTGATTGAGGAATACAAAACAACAGTGAGGTGCCGCTATTCGCGAAATGCGGATGGCGGCATTCCCATGTTGTTGCGTACGAAACGAGTGAAATAGGCTGGCGAAGAGAACTTGAACATGTCGGAGATCTCCGTCAGCGACAGCTTCTTCTCGAGCAGCAGGCGGCGTATGTGCAGTGCCGTGAAGCGGCTAATCCAATAGTTGGCAGTCGTACCGCTGACCTGCTTGCATACTTCCGACAGATATTTGGACGTGACACACAGCTTGTCGGCATAGAAGCCGACGTCGCGCCGATGCATGTAGTGGCCTTCTTCGAGCAATGCGATGAAGCGGCTCATGAGTTCACTGTTCTGCAGACTTATGTCGCGCATGCCGTAGTGTGAGGCATGAAACTCGTAGAAGTCAAGGAAGAGCATGCGCGTGACGCTCTCCATGATGTCCTGCTGGAAGTGGTGATGAGTCTGCGACAGACGTTCCTCAATATCGGCATAGTCGCGGCAACACAGCTGCAACTGTGCAGGCTCAAGCGGTATTATCGGGTTGTTGAAGAGCGAGAGCACGCCGAAGATGTCGTAGTTGTTCTTGGGCGTGCACGTCCGCAGAAACTCCCCGATGACATAGATGATGGTACACCGGAAGTCACTGGAGCTCTGTCCGGGATTAACAGCTTCTGCCGCCGGCACAATCATCAACTCACTTGCATGCAGTGTCATTGGCTCACCGTTGAACGTGAAGCCATACTGCCCCTGCAGGCACAGCACATGTGCCAC
>CAVHJI010000165.1:0-3319 GCA_963636255.1 Bacteroidaceae bacterium
GTTGTAGCCGTAGCCATAGCCGTAGCCATAACCATAGCGGTAGTAGCCATTGCCATAGCCACCGGAGCCTTCGGTGCCGTTGAGGATGATGCACATGTTGCGATGCTTCTTGTCGTCGTAGAGCTTCTGCAGCTCTTTGACCATGGAACGTTCGAGCAGTCCACTGCGAACGACGAAGATGACACGGTCGGCATACTGCTCGAGTATCTGCGTGTCGGCAACTATCTCAACCGGCGGACAGTCGACGAAGATGTAGTCGTACTGGTCGCGGAACATGTCGAACATGGGTGCAAGACTCTCGCTGTAGAGCAGCTCGGTGGGGTTAGGCGGCATGGTGCCCATAGGGAGTACATGCATGCCTTCGACGCCGTCGGCTGTGACGATGAGCTTCTGCACATCGGTCTCCTTACCGCTGAGATAGTCTGTCAAGCCGCATGAAGGACTTCCTACATACTCGGACGATGTGCCGCGACGGAGGTCGCAGTCGACGACAAGTACCTTCTTGCCACGTATGGCAAACGACTTGGCTATGTTGACCGAGAGGAACGACTTGCCACTGCCGGCATTGAAGGAGGTGAGCAGGATGACGTTGGCACGGGTGCTGTCGCTCTTCGAGACGAACTCTATGTTGGTGCGGAGCACACGGAAGGCTTCGTTGATGACATTGCGCTTGCCTGACTGCACGACGATGACACGCTGGTCGACATGCTTCTTGCGTGGCTGCCACCAGCGTCGTTTGGCTTCGCCAAGATAGTAAGGTATCTCGCCAAGGAACGGTATGGTGAGGTTCTCAAGGTCCTTGCGGCCACGTACCTTGGTGTTGGACGTCTCGCGCACGAAGATGACGACGACAGGTGCAAGTACTCCGAGCATGAAGGCAACAAGCAGGATGTTGCGCTTGACAGGTGCTACGGGCTGCAGCTTGCCGTTGGGTGCAGAGATGATGCGTGTGTTATAGGCGGTGAAGGCCTGCGACAGCTCGTTCTCCTCACGTTTCTGCAGCAGGAAGAGGTAGAGTGCCTCCTTGACTTGCTGCTGACGGCCCACCGACTGCAGGTATTTCGCCTGATTGGGGCTCGAGGCTATCTGCGAGCGTGTGACCTGTTCGCTCTGCTCAATATGAGCTATCTGTGTGTCGAGGCTCATGATGAGGTTGTTGATGCTCGCAAGTATGGCTTCGCGCAAGGAGGCGATGTTCTGGTCGAGGTCAAGGACAAGAGGATTGGACTCGCTGGAGTTGGACACGAGACTGTTGCGCTGCAGGAGTGTGGTGTTGTACTCTTCTATCTGGTTCTCTATGGCAGGGCTCTCGACGCCGGAGTTGACCGGCAAGAGCCGGTTCTGCTTGTTGTCCTCAGTGAGATAGCCTTTGACATACTGGCAGATGGCACGCTGGGTGCTGAGCTGCAGTATCTGGTTGTTGTTCTCCTTGGACTGCTCCATGTAGAGTGACGAGGCGGCTTCGACATCGGGAAGGAGATGTGAGCTCTTGTAGGACGATATGTCTTCGTCGACATTGCCAAGCTCGCGCTCTATGACGCCGAGTCGCTCGGTGATGAAGTTGCTGGTGGCTACGGTCATGAGGTTCTTGTCGTTCATCCAGCTCTCCTTATAGACGGAGATGATCATGTCGATGATGTCCTCGGCACGGTTGGCGAGCACATCGGTATAGGACAGCACAATGACAGTGGACTTCTCGTCGGCAAGGCTTGCGCTGAGGTTGGCGGCGATGCGGTCGGTCATGTCGTAGAGGTTGGTACGGCTGACATATATCTCATCGGGGTCTTCGAGGAAGGCGTCGAAGCCTGTAGCAGGTACCACGGTGATGTTGCCGACCGGCGTCTGCAGCTTTGTGTTGTACTGTCCGGTGACTGGGTTGTCGGGCAGGTCGTCCTCACCCGACAGCATGAAGTCGCTGACCTCGAAGGATGTGTTGTCCTTAAGGCTAAGGACGATGCTGGCATTCTGCTCGGGCAAGAGGTCGTGGAAGATGACCTTGACGGGGAGTGTCTCCTTGTAGAGCACCTGCTTGTGGAAGGTGCCGGACACACGGTACTCCACATCATAGTCCATGCGCTTGCCTACCTCGAGGAGGACATCGTGCGCCTGAATGGCATTGAGCTCATTGTTGACATTGGTGTTGCCGGCGGAGAAGCCCATGCCGGAGAACATGGATGCCACATCGCTCGATGCCGACGTCGACTTGCCGTCTTCCTTGACGAGGATGGTGGCTGTGCGCTGATAGGACGGCGGGGTGGTGAGCAGATAGATGATGGCTATGCCAAGACATACCGCAAGCGACAGGACGAACCATCGCCAGTGCGAGAGGCAGAGGTAACAGAGGTCCTTGAGAGTCAGGAACGACTCTTCCTGAGCGGTATTTTGTTTTTGTAGGGTCGGGTTACTCATATTTATATATATAATAATGGTGTATGTGCTACTTCAAGAGTACGGCAATGGAGGTCAACAGCGAGGCTACGCTCACCCAGAAGGATGTGGACAGGACGTTGTTGCCATTGACCGTGGACTGACGCTTACGGACGTTGTTGGGGTCGACATAGACCACATCGTTCTGCTGCAAGAAGGCCACAGGAGAGTTCATGACACTGTCGGTATCGGTGAGGTCAACACGATAGGCATACTGCTTGCCGTCCTGAGTGCGGATGACCAGGACGTTGTCGCGACGGCCCTGGATGGTGAGGTCACCGGCTTTGCTCAGTGCGTCGAACAGAGTCACACGGTCGCGGTCGATGTTGTACTGCCCGGGGTTGTTCACCTCGCCCATAACGGAATAGTGCAGGTTCTCGAACTCGACAGTGATGACAGGGTCCTTGACAAGGTCCTGAGAGACGAGCTTCTGCTTGATGGTCTCGGCGACCTGTTCGCGCGTCATGCCTACTATCTCCACCTTTCCCAGTACGGGGAAGTCGATGCAGCCATCGGAGGTGACGCTGTAGCAGGATATCTGCTGACTGTAGGACGAGCCTGTCGTAGAGCCTACACGGTAGGAAGTAACGGGCAGGTTGAAGAGCTCTGACAGCTGCGGGTCACGGCTCTTGACGACGATGGAGACCTTGTCGCCGTTCTGAATCTTGATGAGCTGCTCTGCTCCGCCAAGCACGATGCCGTCGTGGATGTCCTGCATGTAGCTGATGTTCTTTGGCGTCGAGCAGGAGAACAGAATGATGGACAGCAACATTGTCAGTCCATAGTTTAGTAGTGGCTTGAATTTCATATTTTGATTAATTTGTTTTACGTTTTATGCCCCCAGTCTGCGCTGCGCTTAGGCTGGGGTTACTCGTTAGTCAACCTCTCCGAG
>CAVHJI010000166.1:0-3276 GCA_963636255.1 Bacteroidaceae bacterium
GAGCAGTACGGCATTGTCTTCGCGCAGATGCAGATACGACTTCACCTCGCCCGACAGCCGGTAGATGCTTCCCGACACGGCGTTTGCCGAGGTGAAGACTACGCTCTGCTGGTAGTTGTTGAACCTCACAAGCAGCACGATGGCTATTGCTTCCAGTAGTATGAAGAGGAGGCAATAGTAGCGCTTTATGATGAAATCCAGCAGATTGCGCATTTATCTACCTCATCAGGAACGGGAATTTGTCGATGTTCTTCAGAGCCACACCCGTGCCTTTTGCCACACACAGAAGTGAGTCTTCGGCTACGTGGAACGGTATGTTGATCTTCTCTGTCAGACGCTTGTCCAGTCCGCGCAGCTGTGCTCCACCGCCAGTCAGGTATATGCCGTTGCGTACAATGTCGGCATACAGCTCCGATGGCGTGTTCTCGAGCACGGTCAGTATGGCAGTCTCGATTTTTGTTATCGACTTGTCGAGACAGTGTGCTATCTCCTGATGACCCACAGGCACCTCCATGGGGAGTGCTGTGATGCGGTTAGGTCCGCGCACTACATACTCTTCGGGTGCATCTCCGCCAAGGTCGGGCAATGCGGCTCCTACCTTCAGCTTCACGCGCTCTGCCATGCGTTCGCCAATACGCACATTGTGCTGGCGGCTCATGTATTCGCGAATGTCTTCGGTGAAGTCATCGCCTGCCATCTTTATGGAGCTGTTCGACACGATGCCACCCAGCGATATCACTGCTATCTCGGTGGTGCCGCCACCAATGTCGACAACCATGTTGCCTTCGGGCTTCAGCACGTCAATGCCTATACCCAAGGCGGCTGCCATAGGCTCGAATATCAGGTAGACATCGCGGCCGCCGGCGTGCTCGGCAGAGTCGCGCACGGCACGCAGCTCCACTTCGGTGCTGCCCGACGGTACGCCAATCACCATTCTCAGTGACGGCGAGAACAGGCGGTGACCGTCGTTGACCTTCTTTATGAGCCCACGCATCATCTGCTCGCAGGCATAGAAGTCTGCAATCACGCCGTCGCGCAACGGACGTATGGTCTGTATCTTGTTGTTGGTCTTCTCGTGCATCAGCTTGGCCTGAGTGCCCACGGCAATCGTCTTCCGCGTCTGGATGTCGAGTGCCACCACCGACGGTTCATTCACCGCAATCTTGCCATCAGCGATAATCACGGTGTTGGCTGTGCCGAGGTCCATTGCCAGCTCTTGTGTAAATGAAAGCCATTTCATCGAAAACGATTTCATCGAAGGCCATTTCATTGAAAGCGATTTCATCGGTTATGTGTCTTTTTCGGGTAGAGACGGAAGTCCGCCTCGCTCGTTGTTCTGAATAAAAAAAGTCTGTCCTTTGTGTGCCAAATCAGTGCTTGAAGTGGCGGAAGCCCGTCATCACCATTGCCATGCCGTGGGCGTTGCAATAGTCGACAGACTCGTTGTCGCGGATGCTGCCGCCGGGCTGTATGACTGCCGTAATGCCTTCCTTGTCGGCAATCTCAACGCAGTCGCCGAAGGGGAAGAAGGCATCGCTTGCCATGACTGCACCGTGCAGGTCGAAGCCGAAGCTCTTGGCCTTCTCGATGGCTTGCTTCAGTGCGTCGACACGGCTGGTCTGTCCCACGCCGCTGGCCAGGAGCTGGTGTCCCTTTGCCAGTACTATGGAGTTCGACTTGCTGTTCTTCACAATCTTGTTGGCGAAGAGCATGTCGTCCACCTCCTGTGCTGTCGGCTTGCGCTCTGTTGCAGGACGGCAGTCCTCAGGTGTCTCGGTCTTGAGGTCGCGTTCCTGTACCAGTACGCCGTTCAGTGTCGAACGGAACTGCAGGCGCGGCAACAGTGTCGGCTTGCGTACAAGTATTATGCGGTTCTTCTTCTGGTTCAGCACCTCCAGAGCCTCTACGTCGTAGTCTGGGGCGATGATGACCTCAAAGAATATCTTGTTTATCTCTTCGGCTGTGGCCTTGTCGATTACGGCGTTTGTCACGAGCACGCCTCCGAATGCCGACACGGGGTCGCCTGCCAGTGCATCCTTCCATGCCTCGAGCAGTGTGGAACGTGTGGCAAGTCCGCAAGCGTTGTTGTGCTTCAGGATGGCAAACGTGGTGTCGGTGCCGAACTCATCGATGAGGTCGATGGCTGCGCTGATGTCCTGCAGGTTGTTGTAGGAAATCTCCTTGCCATGAATCTGGTCGAACATGTCGTCGAGATTGCCGTAGAAGTAGCCGCGCTGGTGGGGGTTCTCACCGTAGCGTAGCTGCTTGCGTGTGTTCAGGGCTGCGCGGAAGGCTGTCTCCTCGCCATTGTCGAAGTGGTTGAAGATGACCGAGTCGTAGTATGACGAAACGGCGAAGGCATCACGTGCCAGACCGTGGCGCTCCTCCAGTGTTGTCACTGCGCCGTTCTCCATCAGTATGTCGCGCAGTGTCTGGTACTGTGCTTTCGATGCCACGATGACCACGTCCTTGTAGTTCTTGGCTGCTGCGCGTATCAGCGATATTCCGCCTATGTCAATCTTCTCGATGATGTCAGCCTCGCTGGCTCCGCTTGCCACTGTCTCCTCGAAGGGGTAGAGGTCTACGATTACCAGGTCAATCTCGGGGATGTCATACTCCTGCATCTGCTTCTGGTCCTGCTCCACGTCACGGCGTGCCAGGATGCCACCAAACACTTTGGGGTGCAGTGTCTTCACTCTGCCGCCCAGTATAGACGGATATGATGTGAGGTTCTCCACGGCTTCGCACTCATAGCCCAATGACTCGATGAACTGGCGTGTGCCGCCGGTCGAGAGGAACTTCACTCCTCCTTCGTGCAACTTGGTGATGATCTCGTCCAAGCCTTCCTTGTGGTAGACGGATATCAACGCCGTCTTTATTCTCTTGGTGTCTGACATATTATTCTAAGTTTTAAGTTTTTTTGTTTCACGATATTGTTGGAGGTGCAAAATTAAGAAATACTTTGCTCACCGCCTATGCCTCAAATGTCAAATTGTTGTAAATCGTTTGCCGCCGGACCGCGAACGCATAACCACGGATATGCGTCTGCAAAACCTCAGGTTTGTGGTCGCTTAACCATAGGTTTTGTACCCGTAAAACCTCGGTTTCGATGGACGTAAAGCCACAGTTTTGTGGACGTACAGTCATGGGATCTATGGACGTATGCCTATGGAACACTGATTTACAGCATCTTACAGCGGCATCAGAATGACGGCCCGACATTACCCGACAGTGCTTTCTATGAATGCCCATCGTTGGGGTCCAAGGATGCCCATT
>CAVHJI010000167.1:0-2470 GCA_963636255.1 Bacteroidaceae bacterium
CGGCAGCAGTCATTATCTTGTCCTGATTCTCTGCCTGCCGCACCTGCCGCCATGTCATCTCGAGGACACGCAGCATCATGTACAGTGTCTGTGAACCTGATATGATGACTCCTTGGTCGTAAGCCTCTTTCCATAGTGTCGGGTCATTGGCAAGAGCCAGCTGCACGGCACTCTCCGAGTAGATATACATCACCACGAAGTCGAGCCTGTTGTTGCCATTGCGGAGATAATTGCTGTAGTTTTTGTGTGCCAGCTCCTTGACGTGCTGCCGCACTGATGCTATGTGCCTTCGCAGATCCTGCTCCTGCCTAATGGCATCATCGGTGTCGTTGAAGTAGTCTTCGAATGCCTTTAGCGACATCTTCGAGTCAATCACCACATCACGGTTGTCGGGGAAGTGGAGTATTACATCGGGTATCATTCTGTTGCCGCTCTCACCAAAGAGCGTGTTCCCTTGTTCATCGCGCAGTGTGACCTGTTCCTCGAACTGCACACCCTCTTCCAGTCCCATGTTTTCAAGTAGTGTGCGCAGGCGCAACTCACCGAAGTCACCCTGTACCTTGTTCTCCGATGTCAGTGCCTGTGCCAGTCGGTCGGCACTCTGTCCTACTTCGTGGGCCTGCTTGAGGTTCTCCTTTATGCTCTGGTCGAGTCGTTCCATACTTATGGCCTGTTCGCGTCCGCTCTTGTCGACGGCTTCGCGCATCTGCCTAAGGTTCTCCTGTAGTGGATTGAGTATAGTGGCAAGCTGTTCGCGGTTGTTTGCAGATAGCTCCTCACTACGTCTCTTGAGAATCTGTTCCGAGGCAGAGTTTATCTGCTCACGTATCAGCTGGCTCTGTCGGTCCTGCTGTTCCTGCTGTCTGTCGTGCAGCTCCTTCTGTTGCTGACGGAAGTCCTCAAGCTGTCGGTTATATCGTTCTTCAACCTCTCGTCGCTGCTTCTCTGACTCTGCCTTGGCTTCAGACAGCTTGCGTTCAGCTTCTGCCTTTGCTTCAGACAGCTTGTGTTCAGCTTCCGCCTTATATTCCTCCTTCTGTGTCTGCAGACTTTCGACTTGTGTCTTCAGTGTGTCGCGTGCGGAAATCAGACCGGTACGTTCCTTCATGGAGCGTACGTTCATGAGTAGATAGCCGATGGTGAAGCCTACCAACAGTCCGGCAACGGCTATGATTATGCTGCTTGTCATGGCGTGTATCGATGTGGGTTTTTATCACTCGCAAAGATAGAAGAATGTTTGATGTGTTGGGCGTTGGGTGAGATGATATACGACTTCCATATCTGACGAGTTCCCTCCAAGACGAGAATCTTGCCTCGTTTCATCTTGAAATGATTCCCTATGTAGCCTCCAATATTTCTGTAAAGCATGGCCAAGTTACACTTCTCAAACAGGACCACACGATAAAAGGTCAATTGATTCGGCTCATCATGGGGAAAAGCCCTGTCTAAGCAGAGCGCAGGCAGTAGCATAACACATAAAAACATAACACATAAAAGTTATTGCCGTTACGGGGAAAAGGCTTATCTTTGCATTATGGTGGATTGTCCCCTCGTAAGGGGAGAGTCCGGATGTTAGGTTTGATAATCTTGAGTGCGGCTTGCGGGCCGCACGGCAACAAAGGGATGAGATTATGGACATTACATATAGCGTATCGGCAAGGCTGTTGCAGCCGACATGTGCGGCAGTAGCTAACGACATAAAGTAGGGCGGAACTTATGAAACCGGATGGTACGGGTTCCTTTTCTACAGCCACAGAGAAGTTCGCTTCCAATGAAGGCAACCATGTTACAGGGTCAGAATGTAGGTTTGACCCCGAAGGAGAGAATTGCACCTGCACCACATGGTCCTACCTCTTCCGTCACCGCAGTATGGTGAGGGATATGGAAGAGTGGCTGAAGAAAGACGGCATGACATACTTCGTGCACAAGACCATGCACTACTATCGTAGAGATGGCAAGCGCAGTGTGCAGAGCCGCGAGGTATCCACCATGAGTGGACTCGTCTTCATCAAGGGCGACCCTCATGACATCCAGTCCTATCTCAACGAATATTTCCCCGACACCTATCTATGCAAAGACTGTAGCACGGGTAGTGTAGCGAGGATACCTGACTCGCAGATGCAACCGTTCATGCGCATCACCGGCATATCGCCTGAGCGCATCCGCTTCCTGCTTCATCCCTATCACTACTATGCACGCAACCGCATCCTGCTGCGCATCACCACTGGTGAGCTGGCAGGACTGGAAGGCTACATCATACGTATCGACCGTGACCGTCGTCTCGTGATGAATGTCGGTGGACTTAGTGTCGCCATCAGTGGTGTCCATGCCGAGCATTTCGAGGAAGTGGGGCAGGGCAATGCCTCTGTTACGAGTGACAACTTCCTCTATCGACGCAATCTGCAGGAACGTCAGGCACTCATCGACCGCTACTTCCATCCCGTGCAGACCGACCGTGATGTCGTAGCAC
>CAVHJI010000167.1:2503-3262 GCA_963636255.1 Bacteroidaceae bacterium
GGCATGGAGTACCTATGCCTTCATCATCGAGGAGATAGGCTACTACTATGCCCCACTTGTGGAGACATTAAAGGAAAGGCTCGACCCCATCATGGCAGCAGGCGGCAGGATACTCGCAGACATGCAGACAACCATTGCCAACCTAACACCCGACACCGACGACCGAAGCAGATATGAGGCAGACCTCCAACGCATTGTGTCGCAGTACGGATACCTGTTTTTATGATGCATGACTGAAGCTTTTTGCAACGCATTACAAATCTCCTGAGCATCGTTGAAAAATTTGCAAAGGATTGCAGATTTATCTCCTTTGCTTCCATGATGAAATAAAGCATATTTATGCCCCGACTGGTTGATGGGGAAAGAATGATAACTGCAGGACTGCAGGTGACGGAAGTCAGACAAGCTATCGAGATATGACAGAAAGCCTACACTATAGGACTTGCAGCTTTGGAGAGGCAGACTTCAGACTTATGAGTGAGCTTTATAAAATAGGAAAGTAAAAACACAGAATAATAATAGCCGTATGTTCAATCTCAGTAAATTCATAGGTCAATATGTGACCCACCGTGCCGAAAGTATGTTTGCCGCTGACATAGAGGCAAACAAGGACGTGCTTTCAGTTGAGATTAAAGGCAAGAAAGTATGCGTCATTGGCGGTGCAGGTTCCATAGGCTCCTCTTTCATCAAAGCGGTGTTGCGTTTTGAACCCAAGAGTGTCGTCGTGGTAGACCTCAATGAGAATGGTCTAGCAGAACT
>CAVHJI010000168.1:0-3164 GCA_963636255.1 Bacteroidaceae bacterium
CCATAAGACAGGCCAGATACTTGTCTGTGTCGGTGGCTATGGCTGGTACCAGGAATGGGGTAAGCCGGCACAACTGCTCAAGCCTGGCGATGTCGTCAACATTCCGGCGGAGGTAAAGCACTGGCATGGCGCCACAAAGGACTCATGGTTCCAGCATCTCTCAATAATGGTGCCTGTCGAAGGCGCAACGAGCGAATGGCTTGAGCCCGTGGGCGATGATGAATACGACAAGCTGTGACGTAGCTCCTTCCTGTGGGGCTACTCACATATAGCAGGCAATGTCTGCCATCAGCGGAATGTCGTTGCCGTTGATTCCGTGTGCTTTCAGCGTGTCTGCGTCGGCAAGGAAAGCTTTGCGGAAATCATTGGCAGAGTTGTAGAGAGTATATGCCCTGCCATAGTTGGCCGCAGCCTCGAGTGTCTTTCCGCACCACCAGCAGATGTGCCCTGCATTCAGATAGTCCGATGCCAGCGGCTCAGCTGTAGTCAGCACCTTGTCGGAATACTGCCTTGCCGGTTTCTCCTTGCCCAGCATGAACGAGCACCAGGCTATTGCGCGGCAGGCATTCGTGTTGTTTTCGTCGGCAAGTTCTGCCTTGTAGAAATACTGCAATGCCTCGTCATAGCGTCCCAACTCCAGCAGGCAGCGTCCGGTCTGCATGGCAATCTTCATGTCCTGTGGCTGCAGTGACTCAAGCTCACGATAGCAGTCGAGTGCTCCCGATGCGTCTCCTGACTTGCGGCAGCATGTTGCCATGTGTTTGAGTGTCCATGCGTCGCCATGATGCATGCGGTCGGCTCCTTCGTAAGCCTTGCGTGCTTCGGCATATCTGCCACTCTTCTGCAGGCAGAAACCATCATGCCTATAGATGTCGGCACCAACGGACCCGGCGGCAATTATATCCTGATAGACCTCATGTGCATCGGCGTAGCGCTTTCGGCCTAAACGGTATTCGGCTATGGGCATAAGGGCTTGCGTGTTGCAGAGAAAAGGCTTCAGTATTGCATTGCGGTGCAGGTCGGTACGCTCATTGAAGATGTTGCGCGGTGCAATCTTGAACCTCGACAATGTGAAGAACCTGTACAGGTCCTGCAGGTATGACCGGATGATGCATTTCGCATCGTGTGGCGTGTCTGCATAGTCATCGTTCATCTCGTTGAGGGCATCAAGCGCTGACTGTGGCAACTGATTGATGAATGACTCGCGTTGCGAACCTGTCAGACTTCCCAGCATCAGTGCGAACGAATACTTGTCGCTGTCGCAGAAGTAGTCGGTAGCAGTGAGCGAATTCAGGATGAACGAAAGAGACTGTCCGTCACCGTTGGCGTCTGCCACGTCTTCTATGGTCCTGTCGAAAGGGTAGAGCCATGCGAAGGCTTCGTTGAACCAGCCGAAGCGTTTCAGCTGCGAGAACGTGCCTATGTTGATGTCGTCGCCCGACTGCATCATCTCCTGCATCTGCTCTATGGACTTGCGCGAGGCTTCCTCCCATGCCGGATTGTCGTCTCCGTCCTCTGCATCATCGTCGAGATTGAGATCGTGCAAGTTCTTCGAGGCTTTCACTATGTCGGGTATTATCGTGTCGCGCATTGTCTTGTTCACGTTGTCCGTGTCCTGACAGTGTAACAGCTGCATGTAGATGAGCGACAGCTTGTGGGCGAAGTCCTCCACCTCATCGTCGAGGAAACTAATCCGGTTGCACAGCTCGCTGTCGAGCAGCATGCGCTTCTCGTAGATGTGTGTCAGTATGACGATGCCTATCAGGGCACGCAGGGCTACACGCTCGTCTGCGCTATAGCGGCATGCCTCAAGCAGCCATAGCACCTTGTTGCGGTCGTAGCACGACAGTGCAGATAGTGTCACGGCACTCACAATGAGGCACAGGATGTCCTTGTCAAAATCGTCAGGAGAGAGGATATTGTGTGCTTTGTCAATCGTCTCGCCAATCCAGCAGGCGTTTGCCATGATTCTGTCGAACAGCATGCACAGCAAGGCTACCCTGTTCATGCTTGCATTCGGCTCCTGTCCCCGTACCCTGTAGAGTGCCTCAATGCTGTAGTAGCCGCCTCCCGATGCCCGCAGTGCACTGGCACGTTGCAGGTCGGCGATATGCAGGGCTTGCAGCAACAGACTGTTGTACAGCTTGTCCCGTCCGGGGTCGGCAGCCCCTTGCATCATATAGCGCAGCATGTAGTCGTAGGAGGTGATGGTACTGTGCAACATCGGTTCGATGTCCCAATCGTTTTGCCCGATGTGCTGTGAAGACATCAGTGTCAGAGCCTCCTTCAGCCGCCGGGCAAGTATCAGCTCTGTCGCTTGCTTGTGGATTTGTTCTATCGATTGTACGTCCATATAGGTGGCATTCTTTTACCGGACAAAGATAATGCAATTTCTTGCTCCCATACAAGAAAGGCACGCAACCCTTCAAGGAGATGCGTGCCCTGACTGCTGTAGTCTCGCCGAGAATCGAACTCGGATCAAAAGTTTAGGAAACTTCCGTTCTATCCATTGAACTACGAGACCAGCTTGATTTCTGATTTCCGCGCGCAAAGGTACAGCTTAAAAGGTGAAACACAAAGCGGAACATAGAAGAAATCTGTGCCACACACCGACGCCGGGTGTAATTGCAACGATTTTATTTTGAGGTTACAACGAACTTAACGACCTTTGCAGACAAATGAAATGACTAAAACCAAACATTCGAATCATCATGGATAATCCAATAGAGGTAAGGGAGCTTGAGAGCGTTGTAGTGCGCTTCTCCGGCGACTCCGGCGATGGCATGCAGCTAGCCGGCAACATCTTCTCGACCATCTCCGCCACCGTCGGCAATGACATAAGCACATTCCCCGACTATCCAGCGGACATTCGTGCTCCGCAAGGCTCGCTGACAGGCGTGTCTGGCTTCCAGGTACATGTAGGTGCAGGCAAGGTCTACACCCCTGGCGACCAGTGTGACGTGCTTGTGGCAATGAACGCTGCCGCACTGAAGACACAGCTGAAACATGCTAAGCCTACAGCGGCAATCGTCATCGACACCGATGCCTTCCAGAAGGGCGACCTCCAGAAGGCTGAGTTCAAGACCGATAATCCCATAGAGGAGCTCGGTATCAAGCAGGATGTCATAGCAGCCCCGATCACGAAGCTCGTCGAAGAATGCCTC
>CAVHJI010000169.1:0-2927 GCA_963636255.1 Bacteroidaceae bacterium
ATAGACTTGCGCTTGGGTGGAGTCAGCACATTCTCCCCATACTTCTTACGGCTTTCAAGTACTTCGTTGTCACTAAGTCCGTTTGTTTTTATTTCCGGTTCTGTCATTGTTCGTTAATTCTTATAGTTTGGAATAATCACAGCGTCATGCTATTTACGCATAACGACAAAGATAGGGCTACTGTATTACAGTCTATATATGGTCGGTGTTACAAAGATGTTACAATCCATTTGGTGTCGTGCCTTCAAAACGTTATCTCTTTGCTGCGCAATCGGCACACACGCCCTTTACGACGTAGTTTACGGAGGTCATCGTGTATCCTTCAGGCAGATTTACAGAAGGAACAGGAGTGTCCGACAGGCAGAACGTCTTGTGACACTGCTCGCAGTAGAAATGCACGTGCATGTCGTCGTCATGCCCTTCGTCGGTGCTCTGGCACAATTCATAGCGCACGCTGTCACCGCCGTCTTCGATGGTATGTACCAGATGGTGCTCTCTGAATGTGTTAAGACTGCGGAATACATTTGATTTGTCGATGCTCTCCACTGTGTCCTCCAGTTCAGTCATTGAGAGAGGACGGTCAGCATCTGCCAATGCTTCAGCTATAATGATGCGATTCGCCGTGGGCTTTACGCCATGGCGCAGCAGGAGGTCTGCATATTTTGATGCTTCATCTTTCATTGTGTGTCACATCTTCTTCTCTGTATCCGTGCTTGCCTCAACCACGTTCACCACATAGTCGCCCAGGCGTTCACACTCGCTTATGATGTCCATGTAGTAAACGCCCTGCTGGTAAGAGTATTCTTTCTTGTTCAAGTCGGCAATGTTCTGACTCTTCAGCTGGTCGCGCAGATTGTTTATCTCGTTTTCTATGTTGTATGTCTTGTTCACACTTGCCATTCCGTCTTCCGGGTGCTGTATCACAGTCTCCATCCTCGACAGTGCGCTTGCGTCAAGTCCCATCATGAACTTCACGTGTTCTGTCTGTCCTGTGGTGAACTCTTCATTGCTTTGCTTATGGCGGTTGAGCGTACGTGCAATGTTGTAGCAGCTGTCTCCGATGCTCTCGATTTCGCTAATCTCGCGCAACATTGCACGTATCTTGCCCTTTGTCACGTCGCTCAAGTGCGCATCACTCACATTGCCCAAGTAGTTGGCAATCTCAATCTCCATGTTGTCGGAGATGTTCTCATACTTCTCGATGCGGCTATACAGCTTTATGAACTTCTCGTCATCCTTCTCGTCGAAGAGCTCACGCACCATGCCGAACATGCGTTGGATGCGGTTGGCAAATGACTGAATCTCTTTGTCGGCAGCCAAGACAGAAAGCTCGGGAGTCTTCAGCAGGCCGCTCTGTATATAGCACAGACGGAAATCTTCCTCGTCTCGATTCTCCTTTGTCGGCAGAATCCAGCACACGATTTTTTCAATCGTAGGCACAAACCATATCAAGATGAACGTGTTTGTAACATTAAAACATGTGTGAAACGCAGCCAGAACCATGGGAAGAATGGTGACTTTCTGTGCCTCTGTGTATGCTGCTCCGGAGGGATCATAGCCGACGAGTGAGCACACCATGTTGACAAACGGATAGAACACGCAGAGTACCCAGATGACACCAAATACGTTGAATGCCAGGTGAGCCAATGCTGCACGTCGTGCTTGCACGTTGGCACCCAAGGCTGCGATATTGGCTGTTGCCGTGGTTCCTATGTTCTCGCCCATTACAAGGGCGATGCCCAGATAGATTGGTAACACACCAGTAGAGCAAAGAAGTATGGTGATTGCCATCACTGCAGCCGAAGACTGCACAATGCACGTTATTATGGTGCCGATGAGAAGGAAGGCAATTATAGACGAAAAGTTATGGATGTCGAATGACGAGAAGAACTCAATTACCGTGGCATTGTGCTGCAAGTCCATCTCGCGTCCGGTGTCACTCAGCAACACCAGTGAGTAGAAGAGGAATGCGATGCCGAACAGCATGTCGCCGATGTAGCGTTTACTCTTGGAGTAAATCAGTACTATGCCGACAGCGAATGCGGGGAATACCACCATTGTCAAATCCACACTGTATCCCAGCGACATAATCCATGCCGTCAGCGTGGTGCCGATATTGGCACCCATGATTACCGATATTGATTGTGCCAATGTCAGCAATCCTGCATTCACAAACGACACAGTCATCACCGTTGTGGCAGACGACGATTGTACGGCACATGTAATCAATGTTCCCGTCACTATTCCTGTGAACCGGTTCTTTGTCATTTTCTGCAGAATGAGACGTAGCTGTGAACCAGCCATTTTCTGCAAACTCTCGCTTAACGATTTCATGCCGAACATCAGCAGTGCCAATGAACCGACAATCTTGAACACGTACAAAAGGGTATTGTCCATACTTAAATATCATAAAACAGCAACGGGAGTTTCATGATAAAGTACTACTTTTGGCAAGAGAGACATAAATAGTGTATGCATGAAACATATGTTACAAATCTACTGCAAAAATAGAAAAAAGTATCTGGAATTTCCGATAGGCAGTACTCTTTTGGAGATTTATAATGGCTTTGGACTTGACTCCCCCTATCAAGTCGTTAGCGCGCGTGTTAATAATGTGTCTGAGGGACTGATGTTTAGAGCCTATAACAATAAGGATGTAGAATTCCTTGATGTGCGTTCATCGTCAGGTATGCGCACCTATGTGCGGTCGCTTTGCTTCGTCATCTACAAAGCTGTTCGTGAACTCTTCCCCGGTTGTAAGTTGTTGCTTGAGCATCCTGTATCCAATGGCTACTACTGCCGCCTCATAAAGGCAGACGGTGATGCTGTCACGGTGGATGATGCCAAAGCCATACGCAAACGCATGCAGGATATTATAGCCGAAGACATACCATTCCTGCGCGAGGAATGTCGCACAGAGGAAGCCA
>CAVHJI010000170.1:0-2897 GCA_963636255.1 Bacteroidaceae bacterium
TTCTCGATGCGGCGCACAGTGACACCGCCATCTCTCTTGTCGTAGAGGAACATGGACAATCCGCGTCCATCTTTTGTTCCCTCTTCAGAACGTGCCAGGACGAGATGTATGTCCGAATCGCCGTTGGTGATGAAACGCTTCACGCCATTCAGTCGCCAGCAGTTGTTAGCCTCGTCGAATGTAGCCTTGAGCTGTACGCTCTGCAGGTCGGAACCGGCATCAGGCTCTGTCAGGTCCATCGACATTGTCTCTCCGGCGCAGACACGCGGGATATACTTCTGCCTCTGTTCCTCACTGCCGAATGCGTAAATGGTCTCGATACAATCCTGCAACGACCAAACGTTGTCGAAACCGGCATCGGCTGTCGACACCAGTTCGGCTGCCATGGTATAGGGAGTAATGGGGAAGTTCAAGCCACCATAGCGGCGAGGCATGGTCACACCGTTCAGTCCAGCCTTGGTCATTGTTTCCAGATTCTGTGCAGTGCCTGCTGCATACGTCACACGTCCGTCTGCACAGTGTGCACCTTCGGCATCAACAGCCTCGGCATTGGCATCGATAATCTCCGCAGCAATCTGTCCCACAATCTCCAGCACCTTGTCGTAGGAGTCTATGGCATCGGCATAGTCTTGCGGCGCATAGTCGAATTTGTCCTTATCCTCGTATCCGTGCTCCTTAAGGAAGCAGATACGCTCCATCAGTTCGTTCTTGAGATGGAACTGAAGTTCCTTATTTTCTGTATAGAAATTTGCCATGTCTTCCTCTGTTTATTTACTGTGGGCTTTGTAGTACTTGATCATTTTGGGTATCACCTCTTCCACCTTGCCGTTGATGACATAGTCGGCAATGGCGTTGATGGGAGCGTTGGGGTCGCTGTTGATGGAGATGATTATGCTGCTGTCCTGCATTCCTGCCAGATGTTGAATCTGTCCGCTGATGCCGCATGCGATGTACAGCTTGGGGCGTACGGTCAGACCCGTCTGTCCTATCTGGCGGTCGTGGTCGACAAAGCCGGCATCAATGGCAGCACGACTTGCACCCACCTCGGCATGCAACTCTTTTGCCAGGTCGAACAGCATGTCAAAGCCTTCCTTGCTGCCCATGCCATAGCCTCCGGCGACAACGATTGGGGCACTCTTCAGGTGATGCTTTGCCTTCTCCACATGGCGGTCGATAATCTTCACTACATAATCGGCATCGCTGACATATTTAGCTACGTCATGCTTCACCACCTGTCCCTTATAGTTGGCGTCGAGTATTTCCTTCTTCATCACACCCTCACGCACCGTTGCCATCTGTGGACGGTGGTCGGGGTTGACAATCGTTGCCACGATGTTTCCACCGAATGCCGGACGTATCTGATAGAGCAGATTCGTGTAGGTCTTGCCGCTCTTGCGGTCCTCATAGTCACCAATTTCCAACGATGTGCAGTCAGCAGTCAGTCCGCTTGTCAGTGTCGATGACACGCGCGGTCCTAAGTCGCGGCCTATCACGGTAGCTCCCATCAGACACACCTGCGGCTTCTCCTCCTTGAACAGATTGGTTAGGATGGCAGCGTGCGGCATAGAGGTGTAGGGATACAGACGCTCGTCGTCGAAGACGTGCAGCACATCTACGCCATAAGGCATTGCCTGCTTGTCGATGCCGTCAAGATTATGTCCAGCAGCTATTGCTTCGAGCTGGCATCCCAGTTCATTGGCGAGCTTGCGGCCCTTGGTGAGCAGTTCCAGACTTACGTCTGCCACTGTGCGGTCTTCTATCTCTAAGTATACGAATACATTGTTCATAGTGCGTCTTTCCTCCTTATCCTATTGTGTGGTTGTCAAGAAGCTCAATCATAAGGTTCTCAATGTCCTTGTCGCTTCCTGTCATTGTCTTGCTCTCCTTGGCAGAGAATGAGATGTTCTCCACTGCTTTCACCTTAGTGGGTGAGCCGTTAAGTCCGCACTGCTGCAGGTCGGCATCGACATCGGCAGCCGACCATTCGGTAATGTTCAGATAAGGGCGCTCGTCATAGAGTGCGGCGTAAGGCAGCGTTGCACCATCTTTTGTCAGAGCAGCTTTCTCCTGTGCTCCCAGTGCACGTTTGTACTTCTGCACCAGCTTGGCATTGCGCGGACGACATGGAGCAGCACTTCCGTTGACGGTTACGACCAATGGCAGAGGAGCTTCTACGGTCTCCACACCACCATCGATGCGGCGCAGGATGGTGGCCTTGCGTGCCTGCTCGTCAATCTTCAGTATTTCTTCAGCGTATGTCACCTGTGGCAATCCCAGCTTCTGTGCCACCTGCGGTCCCACCTGTGCGGTATCGCCGTCGATGGCTTGTCTGCCGCCGAGTATGATGTCATAGTTACCTATCTTGCGTATTGCGGTAGCGATGGCGTAAGATGTTGCAAGTGTGTCAGCTCCTGCAAAGGCACGGTCGGTCAGCACATAGCCTCCGTCGGTGCCGCGATACAGACCTTCACGAATAATCTCTGCAGCACGTCCCGGTCCCATTGTCAATATCTCCACTGTCGATCCAGGGAAAGCATCTTTCAGTCTCAATGCCTGTTCGAGGGCATTAAGGTCTTCGGGGTTGAAGATGGCTGGCAGAGCGGCACGGTTTATAGTGCCGTCGGCTTTCATGGCATCTTTCCCGACATTGCGCGTATCAGGAACCTGCTTTGCCAATACAACGATTTTCAAACTCATAATTCTATTCGTTTTCTTGATTAATTGTGTTTTCTATTCTCGAAAAATACGGCCACAAATTTACTCAAACTGCCGTTACCGACAATGAAAAGCACCGCTTTTTGCGCACATTGCCTCGGTTTGTGCATATTTTGCATCCTTTGTGCAGTGAAAGAAAGAGGTCAGTAGAGACATGGAGAGGATGATGGGATGGATAGATT
>CAVHJI010000171.1:0-2868 GCA_963636255.1 Bacteroidaceae bacterium
ACTATAAGCAGTGTGTCTATGCAGATGCCACTGACGAGCGACAGCGTGAAGCAAGGCCATGTCAGCGTATGTGCCTGCACATAGTATGTTCCGCAGACTGGTATGATGCCGAAGAACAGCAGGACGAGCACGTCACCAAGACCGATGTAGGACAGACAGGTGGTGTAGAGAATGCAGAACACTACGCACAGCAGTCCCACTATGAACAGCTCCAGTCCGTGCCATGCCATCCCGTCCTGCTCCATAAACAGGACAGCAAGACCCACTATGCACGCTATGGTGATGACGATGCCGACGGCTCTCTTCATCGCACTGGGCGTTATCCATCCTTGTGCACATGCACGTTCAGGACCAAGACGGTCTTCACGGTCGGTGCCTTTGCGGAAGTCGTACCAGTCGTTGACGAAGTTGGCAGCTATCTGCATGAGGCATGCGAAGAGAGCACACAGCAGTGCTGTCGGCCAGTGTATGCGCCCGTCGGAATAAGCCAGTGCACTGCCAAGAAGCACTGGGATGATGGCTCCCGATAGTGTCTTGGGCCTCGAGGCAAGCAGCCATGCCTTGGGTGAATTTTGTCTTACGTCGTTCATAGTTATATCAGGACTGCGGCAGCACGACTACTCCTATTCTCTTCTTGCCATCCATCTTCACCGTTAGCGGACTGTCGAAGCAGACGTGGCGCAGGTACTCTGTCTCCTCGACAGCAGGCATGGCGTTCAGTGTCTGCTGGTCGTAGATGCCATCGTTCATGTAGGCATTGATGGTGAAGTAGCCAACGCCAAACGATGTCAGGTTCTGGAAGAAGTGTGTGCCTTGGCTTGGGTCGACACGATAGTTTGTAAGGCCAGCCTCGACGATGACACGTGCTGCACTGATGTGTGGCCACTTGACAGGTATGCCCAGCCAAGAGTCACTGCTGCCCCAACGTCCGGGACCTATGAGTATGTATCCCTTCTTGTCGTCGAGGAAACGCTTGTTGATCTTCTCAATTTCGCGTGCTATATCGGGGTTGTGCTGTGCGTTGTAGTTGTCGGTCTTCACATAGACGACGTCGTGTATGCCATTCATGATGCCATGGCCCAGTGAGTTGTTCGAGCGCAACAGCAGTTCTTTGTCGGGAATCAGCGTCAGGTCTTCCTCCAGATTTGCCGTTGCATCGACAATAGGACGTATCTGCAACAGATAGAAAGAGCCTTTGGGGTCTTTCTCATGGCTTAGGTTGCCGGCAAACTCAATCTCTACAGGACGTCGCATCTCCTCTTGTCCGTACTTCAACGACAGCTGCAGGATCTTTGCCAACGGGAACACTTCGTGCTGCAATATGTTGGCAAAGGTGACGACCTTGCGTCCGCCAGGGTACAGACCGTCGCGGATGACCTGATCGTAGGGGTCGAACGTTGAGACCATGTAGTTCAGTGAGCCGTCTTTCTCGGCATCCTTGACGCTGCGCTTCAGCAGGTTGAAACCGTCGTTGATGGAGAAATCCTTCTGTGTATTCGACATGTCGAGGGCATAGAAGCGTGTCTGTGTCTCGCGCAATGCCAAGTCGAGCTCGCTGGTCTGCAGTATCTTGTTGGGATGATATGGCGAGAAACGCAGTGTGAGTCCGCCGTCGACGATGTATTTGCCGAGTCCGAGTGCCAGACTTACTGTTCCTTCTTCGGGCTTCTCATCGCCGATAGGGTAGAAGTTGAGCGAACGTCCCACACCTGAGAACGACGGATAGTAGGCATCACCATATTGGCAGCCCACGACCTCCTGCAGTATCACTGCCATCTTCTCCTGGTCGATGACATTGCTCGTCGCCTGCATGTAGGCCTTAGAACTCTTGAAGTAGACGGAGGCATAGACACCCTTGATGGCGTCGGACAGCATGCGCATCATCTCGTACTTGTCGTCGCGGAACGGAATCATGTATGTGTTGTAGACTCCGGCAAAAGGCTGGTAGTGGGAATCCTCGAGCAGTGAGGACGACCTTATGGCTATTGGCGACTTCACGGCATCGAAGAACGTGAAGAAGTCGGGTATCAGTCGTTCCGGCAGACGTGCCTTGAGGAAATAGCGCAGTATGGTGTCGTCGTCGGCATCGGACAGGGCAATCTGGTAGAGATTGTTCGTGCCCATGAACTCGTCGAAGATGTCGGTGCAGAGCACGACAGTCTTGGGTATTACCACCTTGGCATTGTCGAACTCATAGAACTCGGCATGGCGCTTCAGGAAATAGTCTATGAAAGCCAGACCGCGGCCCTTGCCTCCCAACGACCCTTCGCCGATGCGTGCAAAGTTGGAGTAGCTGTCGAAGCGGTCGCGCTTGAAGATTGCCACAACGCCCTGGTTCTTCATCTGACGATATTTGACTATGGCCTCGGCAATAATCTTGCGGTGTGCCTCGACGTCCTGCAGGCTTGTCCAGGTGATGGGCTTCAGAAACTCGGCAATGGGGAATATGGCACGCGAGTAGAGCCAGCGGCTGATGTGGTTGCGGCTGATGTGGTAGAGGAACGACTCTGCAGGTACGGCATATATGATGTTCTGCAGTTCCTTCAGGTTCTTGACGCGGGCAATCTTCTCGTGTGTCTGCGGATTGCGGAAGATGAAATCGCCGAAGCCGAACTTCTCGGACACTATGCGACGCAGGTCGACATCCATCTTCTTCGAGCTCTTGTCGATGAAGGCAGCACGGTATTTCTTGGCATACATCACGTTCTCCGACTCCGACGACTGTAGTATCAACGGAACGAATGGGTCTTCCTTCCTGATGTGCTCGCACAGCTTGATGCCTGCCAGACCGTCTTTGTCGGCTCCTTCGGACAGTGGGAAGCGCACGTCGGTGATTACGCCAAGCATGTTGTTCTTGAACTTGTCGTA
>CAVHJI010000172.1:0-2863 GCA_963636255.1 Bacteroidaceae bacterium
CGTGGCTCAGGGCGTTCTGTGTCAGCTGTATGCCGTTGCTTGCCGTGTAGTCCACGCCGCTGCACAGGATGATGAATGCCGTGCACGAGCACACCACCAGCGTGTCGGTGAACACGCCCAGTGCCTGCACCAGTCCCTGCTTCACCGGATGGCTCACCGTGGCTGTTGCCGCAGCATTCGGGGCGGAGCCTTCGCCCGCCTCGTTGCTGAAGAGTCCGCGCTTCACACCCATCATGACGATGGTGCCCAGCGCACCGCCGGCAAACTGTCCTACGCCGAACGCATTCTGGAAGATCATGACAAACACGCGCGGCAACATCGTGATGTTGGCAATCACCACACCGACAGCCACTATCAGGTAGACCACAGCCATCACCGGCACCACCACACCGCTGACCTTGGCAATGCGGTGTATGCCTCCGAACACCACCACCACTGCCAGTGCGGTCACGATGATGCCCATCCACGTCGTGGAGATGCCGAAGGCTTCCTTCCATGCCAGCGCTATGGAGTTGCCCTGTATGCAGTTGTAGGCACAGCCAAATGTGAGTATTATCAGCACGCTGAACAGCACGCCCATCCAGCTCTTGCCCAGTCCGTACTTCATGTAGTAGGCCGGACCGCCGAAGAACGACTTCTCGCCCTTGCGCTTATAGAGCTGTGCCAGCGTGGACTCCACGAATGCCGATGCCGAGACCAGGAGCGCCATTGCCCACATCCAGAACACCGACCCGGGGCCACCAACGCTGATGGCTGTTGCCACGCCTGCCAGGTTGCCCGTGCCGATACGCGATGCCAGTGCCACGATGAAGGCCTGGAACGACGAGATGTGGTGCCGTCCGTCCTGCTGATTGGACTTGCCCGACTTGAACATCAGGCGTACCATTTCACCGAACATGCGGAACTGCACGAAGCCCGTCCGCACCGTGAAGTAGATTGCAACGCCTATCACCACCACAAGCACAATGTACGTCCACAAGAAATCCTGTGCACCGTTGATTGCACTGTTCAGCATATCCACAAATGATTGTGTCTCTTCTGTCATAACAATTATATGATGTCTGTCTTTTCTTTCTACCTATGCTCTACGCTCTCACACACACTCTCTCTTATCTCAACACGTCGTTGTGCAGCGAATTCTTGTCGTGCTTCTCTTCGGGCACCAGGTAGCGGTCGCCGCTCACCTTCACCATCTGCTCCAGGAATTCCTGCGGGATGGGATAGTCTGTGGAGCGTCCGCGAACCACCTTGCCGTTCTCCGACGGGCGCACCTTGAAGTCGTTGTACTTCACGATGAGCAGTTGTGCCAGCTGCATCCAGCGGTCCATCATCTGCTGCGATGCGCGAATGCTGTAGTCGTTGAGCATCTTCACCGTCCCTTCCTTGTCGCCGCCGTCATATTTTGCCTTGGCAAGAGCTTCCACCACGCTCTGGTCGTTGTGGAACTGGTTCTCCAGCTCGCTCTGAGCTTCGCGCAGGTCACCGATCATGAGGTTATAGCGCGGGTAGACCATGTTTGCCACCCAGTTCTGCATCCAGAATGCCGACTTGAACGAGAACGTCTGTCCGCTTGCCACGCTTCCGTCGAAGCACTCCGGCGTTTGTGTCGAGCCGCAGTAGATTGGAACGTATGCCACCATGTTGGAGTCGTCGTTGCCAAACCACAGCACGCCGCCAATCTCGTTGGGCAGATAGTTGCGCATCTGGGCCACGAGCGTGAACATGCTCTGTACCGTACCTATGGGGCGCTCCTGGAAATACTTCTTGCCGTTGACCTCGTAGGTCAGTGGTGACGGACGGTTGGGGCTTGCATACGGTCCCCAGCTGTAGTCGTTGGTCTCGTCGAGCGGTGTGCCCTCATAGTGGTCGCGCATGGCGTTCTGAATGTCCTGTACCGAGAGCTTCTTGGTGGGCTTGATGTAGAGCGGCATCTTCTTGTCGCTGGTGCCGAGTATGAACGGCAGATATTCGTTCATGGCAGGGTCGCACCACTTGGTGAAGAAGCTCCATACGCGGGCCTCGCAGAAGCGGCGGCCGCTGAAGTCGAGCGGGCAGTAGGCATCGCAGAAGCTGAAGTCCTTGTCGCTGCCCTTGTAGTATCCCTTCTCGCGGGCAAAGCTGACCACGTCCTTGGCATACATGCAGTTCTCCTTGTCGTCGAACGGAATCTTGTCGATGCGGCTCTGGTTGGCGTGTGCACTGACGCAGTCGTCCGGTATGCGGATTGCCACCCAGATGGCACCCTTGCCACCCTTGCCTTTACCTATGATCTCCATTATCCATGCCTCGTTGGGGTCGCACACGGAGAAAGTCTCGCCCTCGCTGGAGTAGCCGTACTTGTCCATGAGGTCTGCCATCACGGTGATGGCCTCGCGTGCGGTCTTGGCACGCTGCAAGCCCAGCTGCATCAGCTGCGGATAGTTTATCAGGCCGTCGGGGTTGCGGAGCTCCGTGCGACCGTCGAATGTGGTCTCGGTTATGGTAAGCTGAAACTCATTCATGTTGTTCACCACGTTGAACGTGTGTGCCACCTGCGGGATTGAGTCTGGCACAGCGCCCGGACGTCCCCACGCCATCAGTGCCATCATCGTGCCCGGCTTGTAGTCAGCAGCCGGAGTGATGTCGAGTCCGCTGTAGCCGCCGTAGCCGTCGCAGCTGTACGTACAAATGACAGAACCGTCTGTCGAAGCCTTCTTGCCAACGATGATGTTGGTGCAGGGACTTGCCGTCAGGCAAGCCATGCCGATGGCCAATGCTGAAATAAATAACCTTTTCATATGTATTTTTAAGTTTAAACGTACAATTAGTCGTTAATTTTCGCCAAAAGTACAACAAAAAGATTACCGTTACAACTGTCTGCCAG
>CAVHJI010000173.1:0-2768 GCA_963636255.1 Bacteroidaceae bacterium
GCATGGACCGCAAGTCGATGCAGAAATGCCGCAACATGTTCGCCGTAGGACTGGTATGCTGGCTCTTCAATCGCGACCTCACGCTTGCCGAGAACTTCGTACGCGAGAAGTTCGCCAAGAAGCCTGCCATAGCCGAGGCAAACATCAAGGTTATCCATGCCGGCTATGACTACGGCCATAACACCCACTCGTCGGTAGCACACACCTACCGCATTGAGAGCAAGGTGTCACAGCCCGGACGCTACATGGACATCACCGGCAACAAGGCAACAGCCTACGGACTCATCGCTGCAGCCGAGAAGTCGGGACTGCGCCTGTTCCTTGGCTCATACCCCATTACCCCTGCCACCGATATCCTTCACGAGCTGGCTAAGCACAAATCGCTGGGTGTCGTCACCATGCAGTGCGAAGACGAGATCTCCGGTTGCGCGTCTGCCATTGGCGCATCGTTCGCTGGTGCACTGGCGGTGACCTCTACCTCCGGACCTGGTGTCTGCCTTAAGTCAGAGGCTATGAACCTCGCCGTGATGACGGAACTGCCGCTCGTTGTTGTAGACGTGCAGCGTGGCGGTCCGTCAACAGGTCTTCCCACCAAGTCGGAACAGTCCGATCTGCTGGCTGCACTCTTCGGACGCAGCGGCGAGAGCCCCATGCCCGTGATTGTAGCGACGTCACCCACCGACTGCTTTGACAAGGCATATCTGGCAGCAAAGACAGCACTGGAGCACATGACACCTGTCATCCTGCTCACCGATGCCTTCATCGCCAACGGCTCTTCGGCATGGCGTCTGCCCGACTTGAACGACTATCCCGCAATAAATCCTCCCTATGTCACGGAGGAGATGAAGGGCAACTACACACCCTATCGCCGCAATCCCGACACGCTGGTACGCTACTGGGCACGTCCAGGACAGGAAGGCTACACACACATTGTCGGCGGACTCGAGAAGGACAGCGACACTGGAGCAATATCGACAAACCCAGACAATCATGACAAAATGGTGCGCCTGCGTGCCGAGAAGATAGCACGCATCCCCGTGCCCGACGTCAAGGTCGAGGGCTGTGCCGACGATGCCGACCTGCTCATCGTGGGCTTCGGCAGTACCTATGGTCATCTCTACACAGCCATGAAGGAACTTAACGACAGCGGACGCAAGGTGGCACTGGCACAGTTCAGCTTCGTCAACCCGTTGCCAGCAAACACTGCTGATGTGCTGAAGCGCTACAAGAAAGTGGTTGTGGCAGAGCAGAACCTCGGACAGTTTGCCGGCTACCTGCGCATGAAGGTCGATGGCTTCGCACCCTACCAGTTCAATGAGGTCAAGGGACAGCCGTTCGCCGTAAGCAGTCTGGTGAAGGCATTCACGGAGATACTGGAGAAGTAACAATACAAGAAAACGTCAACCTGAATAATAGACACACATCGAAAATGAGCGAATATACATCAAACGACTTCAAGAAAGGCCAGCCCCGCTGGTGTCCGGGCTGTGGCGACCACTCGTTCCTCGCCTCCCTTCACCGTGCTATGTCCGAACTTGGCATAGCGCCCAGTGACATTGCAGTGATTTCGGGCATTGGCTGTTCCAGCCGTCTGCCTTACTATATGAATACCTACGCCATGCAGACCATCCACGGACGTGCTGCTGCCATAGCGTCGGGAGCCAAGGTTACCAATCCTAATCTCACTGTATGGCAGGTGTCAGGCGATGGCGACGGTCTCGCCATCGGCGGTAACCACTTCATACATGCCATTCGCCGCAATGTCGACCTTAACATGATTCTGCTGAACAACCGCATCTACGGCCTTACCAAGGGACAGTATTCACCCACCTCACCGCGTGGCTTCGTCAGCAAGTCGTCGCCCTACGGCACAGTGGAGGACCCTTTCCATCCTGCTGAGCTGTGCTTTGGCGCACGCGGGCGCTTCTTCGCGCGTGCTGCTGCCGCCGACATGGCAGGTACAGTCAACATACTCAAGGCTGCTGCACAGCATAAGGGTGCTGCCGTTTGCGAGATATTGCAGAACTGCATGATCTTCAACAATGGAGCCTACGACTATGTGGCACGCAAGGAAGACCGCGCACGCAACGCCATCTATCTGGAACATGGCAAGCCTATGACCTTTGGCGCCAACAACGAGTTTGGACTGATGCAGGAAGGCTTCGGGCTTAAGGTTGTCAAGATAGGTGAGAACGGCATCACCGAGAAGGACATACTTGTTCATGACGCACACTGCGAAGACAATACTCTGCAGCTGAAGCTCGCGCTCATGGAGGGACCTGACTTCCCCGTAGCACTCGGCGTAATCAGAGATGTCGACGCACCGACCTACAACGATGCTGTCTACCAGCAGATCGACGAGGTCTCCGGCAAGAAGAACTATCACAACTTCCAGGAACTCCTGCTCACCAACGACACCTGGGTCGAGGCATAAGGGAGATAGCTATCGAAGACTGCAAAAATGACATTAACGTCTAGGACTCTAGACGTTAATGTCATTTTGTTTTAGCCGTTAAGGAGGCTGTCAACGCATAAGATTACTTCTCATGACTGATTTACTCTTGTTCCTTCGAACGCAGATTCAGTAGGACTTTTAACATGTGCCTGACTTGTCTTTAACAGTTCGGGAACCAGCTTGATGGTTGCACGCAGTACGGCTTTTGTGCAGATCTACCCCTCCGCAAGCCTTCAAAAATGCAGCGTTATGGCTTCAAAAACTTATCGCGATAAGTTTTGTGCTGATACGCGTACCTGCACTAACTTTATCG
>CAVHJI010000174.1:0-2722 GCA_963636255.1 Bacteroidaceae bacterium
GCCTTGTATGGGTGCATTGATGGCATTGCGTTCGGCATATCCGCGCACAATGGAGTTGCCCGAGTTGATGTCGGGAAGATAGCGTTTGCGGCCAAAGATGGTTTCGACATAGCCGTTGCGGCGTGCCGACCCGATGCTGCTGTCCATGTATGCCCTTATCTGAGGATATGTCCGGAAGTATCCGTCGATGAGTTCCTTGGCTTCGGCACGGCTTATCTCCAGACGTTCGGCAAGTCCGAAGACAGAGATGCCGTAGATGATGCCGAAGTTGGCTGTCTTGGCTTTGCGTCGCATCTCCTTGGTCACGTCATCGATGCTGACCTTATAGATCTTTGCTGCTGTGGCAGCGTGGATGTCGTGTCCTTCGAGGAAGGCTTCGATCATGTTTTCGTCGCCGCTGAGATGTGCCATTATGCGCAGTTCGATCTGCGAATAGTCGGCAGAGAAGAACAGACACCCTTCGTCGGGGATGAATGCTTTGCGTATCTCGCGTCCTTCGTCGTCGCGGACCGGTATGTTCTGCAGGTTGGGATTGCTCGAGCTGAGGCGGCCTGTGGCTGTCACTGCCTGGTTGAACGATGTGTGGATGCGTCCGGTCTCGGCATTGATGAGCTGCGGAAGTGCATCGGTATAGGTGCCGAGCAGCTTCTTCAACCCGCGGTATTCGAGGATTCTGCCGATGATGGGGTGCTTTGACTTCAGCGATTCGAGCACATCTTCGGACGTGACATATTGTCCGCCCTTGGTCTTCTTGGGCTTGGATGACAGATGTAGCTTGTCGAACAGCACTTCGCCGACCTGTCGTGGCGAGCTGATGTTGAATGTTGTTGCGGCATCGGCATAGATGTGTTGCTCGATGTTGTTGAGCCTCGAGGTGAAGTCTGCCGATGTCTGTCGCAGTGCAGCCGTGTCTATAAGCACGCCGTTTGTCTCCATGCGTACAAGGACGGGCACGAGCGGCAGCTCCATGTCGTAGAGCAGACGCTCCAGTTGCCGGGTGCCGATTTCCTTTTCGAGCAGACCCTTGAGCTCGCTGATTGCTGCAGCCTTGAGGCAGACGCTCTTGTAGGGCTCGTCGCTCTCCGTCACCATGCCGCGAAGGCAGATTTCGGTCAGATAGCTCAGACTGTGGTTCAGCTCGGGCTGAAGCAGGTAGTGTGCCAGCATCGTGTCGAATATCTTGCCCTTGATGTCGAGCCCATGGTTGTGAAGCACGATGATGTCGTACTTGATGTTGTGTCCCACCTTGACGCTTCCGGCATTCGCAAGCACCGGCTCCAGCAGTTTTAGTCGGCGGGCTGTCTCGTCTTTGTCCGAAGAGGGTAGTGGGATGTAGTAGGCATCTTTGGCGTCACTGCAGAGTGAAATGCCGCTCAATACGGCGGTCATAGGCTCAATGCCCGTGGCATCCAATCTGATTGACACAGATTGTGCACCATTCATGACACTGCAAAAATGGGCTATATCGCTCTCATTGTCAGCACGATGGCATGCCGTAGAGGCACCTGATAACCCGATTTCCTTCGAAAAAAATCCGTCGCCTTGACAGTTGGTCGGATTTATCGCAAACAAATCGCCTTGAACAGGGCCTGCATTCTTGCTTTCCTTGACAGGTTTCGGTGCAGCGGCTGTGGCGGTAGAGAACAAGTCGGGTTCGGCATCGGGCTTCGCAGTGACCTCTTGTCCCAGTCGGCCCTTGATGCGTTCGAACACCGTGCGGAACTCCAGGTCCTGGAATATGCTGCGCAGTGAACCGAGGTCGGGACCGTTGTTCTTCAGCTCCTCGAGGTTGAGGGTTATGGGAACATCGGTCTTTATGGTGGCAAGGAATTGGGAGAACCGGATTTGCTCCGCGTTGTCGGTGACCTTCTTCTTCAGTGCTCCTTTCAGCTCGTCTGTCCTCTGGAGCAGGGAGTCGATGCTGCCAAAGTCCTTAATGAGTTTCTGTGCTGTCTTTTCGCCAACGCCCGGACAGCCGGGGATGTTGTCGGAGCTGTCGCCCATCAGTCCGAGCAGGTCGATGATCTGAAGTGTGTTGTCGACTCCATATTTCTGCTTCACCTCTTCGGCGCCCATAATCTCGAAGCCACCGCTATGCTTGGGCCGGTACATCATGACGTTAGCCCTGACCAGCTGTCCGTAGTCCTTGTCGGGAGTCACCATGTAGGTGAGGACGTTGCTGGCTGATGCCTGGCTCGACAGTGTGCCTATCACGTCGTCTGCCTCATAGCCGCTGACCTCGAGTATGGGAATGCGATAGGCACGGATGATGTCCTTAATGACGGGGACGGCACGACGGATGTCCTCGGGCGTCTTCTCGCGCTGTGCCTTGTACTCTGGATAGAGTTCGTGGCGGAATGTCGGTCCTGAGGGATCGAAGGCTACTCCTATATATGTGGGGTTTTCCTTCCTGATGATCTCCTCGAGGGTGTTGACGAAGCCGTAGACGGGAGATGTGTTGAGTCCCTTGGAGTTGATTCGCGGGTTCTTTATGAGAGCGTAATAAGCTCTGTATATCAAGGCGTAGGCATCAAGAAGAAATAGGGTGTTCCGGGTTTCCATAAGTCGATTATTTAGGCGTAAAAGTACAAAAAATAGCCCGTGTTCTCTTTTAATGACTAATTTTGTGGCAACGAAACGCAATTTATGTCAGACAGATTGGACATTATACTATCGCCGATAAAGGCTGAGATGGACAGGCTACAGTCACTCTATGCCTCAG
>CAVHJI010000175.1:0-2694 GCA_963636255.1 Bacteroidaceae bacterium
GTATATAGCGGAGCAGGAAGCGAAGTACGAGACGGAGGTCATCAACAATGTCATGAACGACACGATGATGGACGACTACTCACTGTATCTGTATCTTGCCGATGCAGACGAATAAGACAAACGACACAACAGCAAACACCCAGATAAAAAGCCATGAGAAAGATTTTACTTATACTTATAATGATGCTCACAGTCCTGCCTCTGACGCTGAACGCACAGGATCGCAGAGAAGGACACGATGAGTTCATGACGCGGCAGCAGGAATACCTGAAGCGCGAGGCAGAGCTTACGGATGCCGAGGCAGACAAGTTCTTCCCTCTGTACTTTGAATATCAGGAGCAGAAGCGAAGCATCAACGACCAGGCATGGAACCTGTTCCGCCGCGGCGAAGACCCAAGCACATCCGAAGAGACATACACCGAAATCCTTGACAGTTTCGTTGAGTACTCGCTGGCTGCCGACAGACTTGAGAAGAGCTACATCTCGAAGTTCCGCAATGTGCTGTCGTCAAAGAAGATTTATAAGGTGAAGCAGGCAGAGATGAAATTCCGCCGCGAACTGGTGAGAGGCATGCGACCCGGTGGTCCACGAGAGAACAGGCACAGATAGTCCGTCACACAGCACATCACCACACAAGACATGGCTTCAGGAGAAAGTATCTTCGACCGTGAGGAGTTGCTTCTTGGCACCGATGCCATGGAGAGCATCTCCTCGAAGCGTGTAATCATCGTCGGTGTAGGAGGCGTCGGCAGCTGGTGCGCCGAGAGCCTCATCCGTTCAGGCATAGGACATCTCACCATCGTCGACTCCGACTGCGTCTGCATAACGAACGTCAACCGACAGCTGATGGCAACGACAAAGACCGTCGGACAGGTGAAGGTCGACGTGCTCCGTAGACGTCTGCTCGACATCAATCCGCGTGCCGACATCACGGCACAACAGATGGTCTACTGCGAAGACACTGCACCACTGTTCGACTTCAACAAATATGACTACGTGATAGATGCAATCGACAGCCTCAAGGACAAGGCACTGCTGATTCTCAATGCGTGCCAGTCGGATGCGCGGCTGTTCTCATCGATGGGTGCTGCACTTAAGCTCGACCCGTCTCACATACAGGTTGCAGAGTTCTGGAAGGTGAAAGGCGACCCGCTGGCAGCAGCACTGCGACGCAGGTTCAAGAAGGGCGGCATCTTCCCACGTCGCAAGTTCAAGTGCGTGTTCAGCGACGAACTGCTGCGCAACAAAGGTGCGGACCAATCATGCAGCACAGAACTGCCAGACAACGGGCAAAGCACTCCGAAGCCACACGTCAATGGGACTGTGGCTCACATAACTGCAATCTTCGGCTTCCGTCTGGCAGCACTGGTGCTGTGCGACATTCTCAGCCGCAACAGTGCAAATGACTAAACGCCACTGCGTCGGGCGTCTGCCTTCTGCTGAAACTTTCCGTTCTTCACGATGAAACGCTGGTGAGTGCCCTTACCCACAAGGCCGCACTCGTCGTACACCTCTGCCGTGAACACCAGCCGACGACCGTCTACCTCAGTCAGTACAGTCTCGCAACGCACCGCAGCACCTACAGGTGTGGGTGCCAGATGATCGATTTCCAGCCGTATGCCTACCGTGCCCTCCCCTTCTTCAAGATGCGGAGCCACACTCTGCCATGCTGTCTTCTCAATCAAAGCTATCATTGCCGGTGTTGCAAATACATTCAGCTCACCACTACCCATTGCTACAGCCGTATTGTCCGGGGTCACGCGTACTTCCGACGTTCCTTTTATGCCTTCCTTCAACATTGTCTTCTCTCCTGTATATATGTTGCGCAAAGTGTTTGCACGCGCAAACATACTCATATCGGTCGGAAATGTCTAACTTTGCGACCATGAAAAAGAATGTTTGGTTCACACTCATGTCAGTGGCTGCAATGGCAGCCATTGTGTTTTTTACGTCATGCAGCACCAGCACGACAGCTGACAACGGCACCTCAGACACCGACATCGTACCTGCCGCACCCGACTATAGTCGTGCCGACACATGGTATGCCACCATGCACGGAGACTCCACCGGCACAGAAGCCGACGTCTTCTACATACTGCCGACATGCATACTCGACTACGCCGACAGCCTTGGCCGAACGATGCATCTTGCCGAGATCTACAACGACGAACTGCGCTTGCGCATGAAGCCATCGCTCGAACTTGCCGACAGCATCTTCGGCGACTCCTGCAACTTCTATTCGCCCTACTACCGGCAGATAAGCATGGAGAGCTGGGGAGCACCCGACAGCGTCATGGCACGCCGTCTGGCGATAGCCATGGGTGATGTTGAGGATGCGTTCGACTACTACATGAAGCACCTTAACAACGGGCACCGATTCTTCATTGCAGGCTTCAGCCAAGGGGCGAAGATCACCATAGAACTGGTGAAACGCCTGACACCGGAGCAGATGCAAAGGTTCGTCGCAGCATACGTCTGCGGCTACAACGTCACAGACGAAGACCTCAAGAGCCCCAACATACATCCTGCCACAGTAGCGACAGACCGGCAGGTGACCATTTGCTACAACACCTCAGAGAGTGCGGAAGCACGTCTGGGAGCAGCCGATGGCGGCAGCCGCATCTGCATCAATCCCGTGAGCTGGCAGACGGGGACAGACACCACGTTTGTCAACGACAGCGTCTGGATACACGT
>CAVHJI010000176.1:0-2683 GCA_963636255.1 Bacteroidaceae bacterium
CGCCATGGGACGGCGACCAGAGTGTATATGTCTATTCCAAGGCCGATGGCAAGGAACTGGCATCGTTCACGCCTGCAGGCAAGTTCGCCTTCTCCTCATCATCGAAATACCTGGTGCTGGAGAATACTGTACCTGCAGCTGTCAGCGACTCGCTGAAGCTCGCAAAGGTAAAGGACGACGAGATGCCGCAGGGCAAGCTCGTGATCTACTCTGTTGGCGGCAAGCAGGACATCATCGACTCGCTCAGAAACTATCATCTGTCCGAGGCTGCCGACTACGTGGCATACCAGCGTGGCGGCAAGAAGGACTCTACGCTCTATGTGCGTCCGCTTGGCAACGGCAAGGTGCAGACCTACACATCTGTCACCGACTATAACTTCGCACCCAAGGCGGCAGTGCTCTACTTCGTAGCCGCCGGCAATGAGCCTGGCATCTATGTCGTGAATGTCAAGGACGGCAAGGCTGTCCGCGTAAAGGAGGGGTGGGGTGAATACAAGCACGCCACACTCGACGAGCAGGGCCGCAACCTGGCGTTCCTCTTCGGTGAAGACAAGAAGACAACCTACAAGGACATGACGCTCTATCTCTCGAAGAATGGTGCACAGGCACAGTCGGTAGCCACAAAGGGCAACAGCAGTCTGCCTGCAGGATGGGTGGTCAGCGAGAACGGTCCCGTGAAGTTCTCCAAGAGTGGCGCACGCCTCTACTTCGGCACATCGCCCGAACCGTTGCAGAAAGACACCACGCAGCTTGAAGAGAAGCGTCCGAACGTGCAGGTATGGAGCTGGGACGAGCCAGTGCAGTATCCCGTGCAGAGCTATAACCGCAAAAACGACCTGAAGAAGACCTACAGCGCAATGCTGACACTCGCGACAGGCAGCATCTGGCAGTTGCACGACAACAGTCTGAAGCAGCTCATGACCGACCCCGACGGTGACGGCGACTACGCACTTGCCAGCACCTCGGAGCCCTACTCGGTGTCGTCTATGTGGGAAGGCCGTACGCGCAGCGACTATTATGCTGTCGACCTCAACACTGGACGTCGCACGCAGATTGCCAGCGGTGACTACGCCCGCTTCCGTTTGTCACCTGCCACGAAGTATGCCTACTACTACGAGGAGAACGACAGCTGCTGGTACACCATCGAGATGGCAAACGGAACGAAGCACCGTCTCACCACGCCGCAGACCTTTGCTGCATGGGACACCGACAACGATGTGCCCGACTATCCTGGCGCATATGGTGCGGCAGGATGGACCGACGGCGACAGCAAGATATTGCTCTACGACCGCTACGACATCTGGCAGTTCTGCCCGAAGGCAGCTTCTGCACCTGTCAACCTGACTGTCAACGGCACGCAGACCAAGATACAGTATCGTCTTGTCAATCTCGACTCCGACCGTCATTCCATCGACCCTAAGGACACACAGCTGCTGCGTGGCTTCGATGATGTGCACTATGGCTATGGCTACTATAGCACATCGTTTGGCAAGGCGGCAGCTCCGCAGAAGCTCATCGCAGGCAACTTCCAACTCAACACTATCGTCAAGGCGAAGGACACCAACGACATCGTCTACACCGTGGAGAACTACGAGCAGTTCCCCGACCTTATCGGCTCGGACCTCAGCTTCAAGAAGAGCAACAAGATTACCAATCTCGTGGCGCAGCAGGAACAGTATGTATGGGGTACGGCAGAACTCATGGAGTGGACAGCCTACGACGGACACAAGGCACAGGGCGTGATTTACAAGCCTGCCAACTTCGACCCGAACAAGAAGTACCCTGTAGTGGTCAACTTCTACGAGCGTAATGCGTCGACGATGTATGGCTACCGCATGCCCGAACCGCATCGTTCCACCATCGACTACCATACTTATAACAGCAACGGATACATTGTCTTCAACCCCGACATCTATTACACCGACGGACATCCCGGCGAGAGTTGCTACAACTACGTCATGTCTGGCATCGATGCCCTGATTGCCAAGGGTTACGTAGACGAGAAACATATCGGTGGTTGCGGCCATTCATGGGGCGGCTATCAGACAGCCTACCTCGCGACACGCACCGACCGCTTCGCAGCACTTGAGAGTGGTGCACCTGTCGTCAACATGTTCAGTGCCTACGGCGGCATACGCTGGTGGAGCGGCATGGCACGTGCATTCCAGTACGAACACGGACAGAGCCGCATCGGCAAGTCCATCTGGGAAGCTCCGGAACTGTATAAAGAGAATTCCTCGCTCTTCAACATCGACAAGGTGAAGACTCCTGTCCTCATCATGCACAACGATGAAGACGGACATGTGCCATGGTATCAGGGCATCGAGTTCTTCGTGGCCATGAAGCGCAACGGCAAGACTTGCTGGATGCTCAACTATACTGGCGAGCCGCACTGGCCGCAGAAGTACCCCAACAAGATCGACTTCCAGAAGCGCATGATGCAGTTCTTCAACCATTACCTGAAGGGTGCTCCCGCTCCCCAGTGGATGACCGAAGGCGTACGTGCCATGGATCAGCCCTACAAGTTAGGTTACTGATAGCACAAGAGACGCCCACACAATATATATATAGACTGAAACCGGAAAGGGCTGTGCCGCATGTTCGAATGCGTGCACAGCCCTTTCTGGGCTTATGCGTGCCATAGAGGATATGATTTCTCATCGCCACCAATGACCGACTTCCC
>CAVHJI010000177.1:0-2672 GCA_963636255.1 Bacteroidaceae bacterium
CCCACACTCTCTGCATCACGGCTGTGCATGTCTACCCTCCTCGGTATTCACCGGTTCTACAACACCATCCGTCACACTGAACAGACGATAGTCCACGTCGGCAGCCTGCAGAATCATGTCAAGGTTGCTGCGATTGGTATCTGTTATGAATATCTGTCCGAAGCGGTCGCTACCGGCAAGGCGCACAATCTTCTCCACACGCCGTGCATCAAGACGGTCGAAGATGTCGTCGAGCAATAGTATAGGCATGTCGCCCATGCGCTTGAGGAACTCCAGCTGTGCCAGCTTCAGGGCAATGAGGAATGTCTTGTTCTGTCCCTGCGATGCCTCACGCTTCATGGCATAGCTGCCGATGCTCATCTGCAGTTCATCCTTATGTATGCCATGCAACGAGAAGCCCATGATGCGATCCTTGCTACGACCGTTGCGTATGACGTCCAATAGTGGTCCGCGAGTGCAATGCGACTGGTACTCTATGTCCACCGTCTCACTGCCGTCGGATATATACGAATAGAAATCTCTGAATATGGGAATGAACTCCTCGACGAAAGCCTTGCGGCGGGCATATATCACCTCGCCCTCGGCAGCCATCATCTCTTCCATTATGTCCATCATCCCCTCGTCGATATGTTCCTCATCCTTGAGCATGACATTGCGCTGTGCCAGTGCCTTGTTGTATCTTATCAGTCGCTCCAGATAATCCTTGTCGTACTGTGAGATTACCACATCCATGAATCTGCGTCGTTCTGCACTGCCGCCCTGCAACAGTATGGCATCGTCGGGCGACACCATGACCAATGGGATCAGTCCTATATGGTCCGACAGTCGCTGATACTCCTTACGGTTGCGCTTGAACTGTTTCTTCCGTCCTGGCTTCATGCCGCAGTACACTTCCTCCTGCGTGCCGTCGGCAGCATGGTAGAAGCCTTGTATCATGAAGAAGGGAGCATCGTGCCTGATGTTCTGCGAGTCGATGGCGTTGGTAGCACTCTTGCAGAACGACAGGAAGTAGATGGCATCGAGCAGATTGGTCTTGCCCATTCCGTTAAGACCCACGAAGCAGTTCAGCTTCTGCGAGAAAGAGACGTTCACCTCGCAGAGATTCTTGTAGTTCAATATGCTGATGCGGTCGAGTATCATGACGCAAAAGTATGAAGAAAAACGTAGCTCAGTGGATGAGGGCGGCAAAAAAAGATAGTGCTTTATTTCATCAATAAACAAAAACAGCGTACTTTTGCCGTCCGGTAAACATTAACAAGAAAACACATTACATATTAAGTAAAGAAAAAAATGGCAGACAATAAGAAGAACGAAGAAATCCTGAACGTCGAGGGTGCTTTGTCACAGTCGGAGGCTTTCATCACGAAGAACAGCAAGGTCATCGTTGGCGCAGTCATCGCCGTGGTTGTGATTATTGCGGGTATCTTCTGCTACAGCAACTTCTATAAGGCTCCGCGCGAGCGCAATGCTCAGGCAGCTCTGTTCAAGGGCGAGCAATACTTCGAGAATAGCCAGTACGACGAAGTCCTGCGTGGCGACAGCATTGGGTTCAACGGTTTGCTCAAGGTTGCCGACGAGTATAGCGGCACCAAAGCTGCCAATCTTGCCTACGCATACATAGGTCTCAGCTATGCACACCTTGGAGATTACCAGAACGCCGTAACCTATCTCGACAAGTTCAGCGCCGATGACCAGATGGTGGCACCTGCCATCAAGGGAGCCATGGGCAACTGCTACGTGCAGACAGGCGACAACGAACGTGCCATCAGCCTGCTTCAGGCAGCAGCACGCGAGGCAGACAACAACACTCTCAGCCCCATATACCTCATTCAGGCAGGACAGCTGCTCATTCAGGCAGGACGTTATGACGAGGCAGAGACAGCGTTCCAGACCGTCAAGGACAAGTACTTCAACTCCTATCAGTCGATGGACATCGACCGCTACATCAACGAGGCTAAGCAGCTGAAGGCTGGCAAATGACAGACTGAGACAGGCAATCAACGCACATAACATCCATAGTACACACTAAGCATAAGATGTCGACACAATACCACATACAGAACGAAGCCGCAGCAGAACAGGCAAATGTTCCCTGCGCTGCAGGCATGAGGTTCGGCATCGTAGTGTCCGAGTGGAACAGCAACATCACCGATGCACTGCTTCAAGGAGCAGTGGACACGCTGAAAGCTCACGGTGCACACGAGGCAGACATACACGTATACCATGTGCCTGGCAGCTTCGAACTGACATTCGGTGCACGTCGTCTGACAGACAGTGGAACGGTCGATGCAGTGATTGTACTTGGCAGCGTGGTGCGTGGCGGAACGCCTCACTTCGACTATGTGTGCCAAGGTGTGACGCAAGGCATTGCTATGCTGAATGCTGAAGGACGCATCCCAGTCATCTTCGGACTGCTCACTACCGATAACATGGAGCAGGCAGAGGAGCGTGCTGGTGGTAGCATGGGCAACAAAGGAAGTGAATGTGCAGTCACAGCGATAAAAATGATTGATTTCGCTTGCACAGTAAAAAAATAGCGGTATCTTTGCACCGCGTTTCACAGCGGTGGGATGCTGCAATAAGAATAAGGGCAAATACCAGAGTGGCCAAATGGGGCAGACTGTAAATCTGCTGGCTTATGCCTTCGGTGGTTCGAATCCATCTTTGCCCAC
>CAVHJI010000178.1:0-2671 GCA_963636255.1 Bacteroidaceae bacterium
GATATAAGCTGGCAGAAACTCTCGACGACACCATCGACATGACACAGGCACTCAACAGTATAGGTACCGACTTCAGGCGCATGGGCATCATGGACGAAGCCGCCAACTACCACTACCGTGCACTGGCGCTTGCCAACGCCTACTCAGACACTTCATACACCGCACGCAAGAACCGCGTGGTGTCGCTCAACGGCATAGGCAACGTCTGTCTGACACTTGGCGACCAGCAGACAGCCGACTCCGTGTTCCGCATTGCACTGGCAGGCGAGGCGTCTCTTGGCAGTGACCTCGGCCAGGCAATCAACTATGCCAACCTGGGTGCCATCTTCGAGGAGCAGGGAAAGAACGACTCTGCACTGTACTACTACGAACAATCGCTCAAGCACAACGAGATAATAAAGTCGGATGTAGGCGTTGCACTGTGCTACGACCACTTTGGCGACCTCTTCGAGAAAGCCGGACTCTACGAGCAGGCAATAGAACAATACCAGCGTTCATACGATATCATGGAACATAATTCCGACCGTTGGCACTGGCTGGAATCGTGCCTGGCACTGGTACGCATCTATGAGAAGACGGGGCATGACGCCGAAGCCAAGCAGCTGCTGGCTAAAGCTCATGATGAAGCTACAAGACTGAACTCACTGGAACATCTGGCAAGCATCTACCGCCTATACCATATTATATATAATAAGGAGCAGCGATGGCGCGAGGCACTGCGCTATAACGTCATGGCGCAGACCTATGCCGACAGCGTGCAGAGCGAGAAGAACCTTGTGAGCATGCAGAATGTGCGGGTGAAGTATGAGCGCGACCGCCGTCAGGCAGAGATAGACAGTCTGCGCCATAGCTACGACTCGGAAAGGACCATGCGGTATCTGAGCTTCGTCGCAGCCGCTGCCGTGATGCTCACGGCAATAGTGGTTGTGGCGTTCCTGTGGTATGCTCTGCGCACACGTAAACACAAGCAACAACTGCTGATGAAGAACGAGAAAGCCATGCTGCAGTTCTTCACGAACATAACACACGAGTTCCGCACGCCACTCACGGTCATACTGGGGCACTCCAACCGTATGTCTGCCGGACTGCTGAAAGAGTCGGAGGCGGTCACCGTTGGGCAAGCCATAACACGACAAGGACAACGGCTGCTGCAACTCATCAACCAGATACTCGACATCTCGCGCATCAATTCGGGCGCGGATGCACCTAAGTGGCAGAGCGGTGACATTGTGGTGTATGTGGGCCAGCTGCTCGACAGTTTCTCGGTCGTGGCTGCACAAAAGAACATAGAGATTGTGTTTACCCCGAAGCAGCAGCATGCCGAGGCAGACTTCGTGGCTGATTTCGTGCAGAAGATTGTATGCAACCTGATGTCGAACGCCATAAAGTTCTCGCCCGTAGACAGCAACATACTTGTGACGCTGAATGTCGAGGGCGAGATGACCTTGCGCATTGCCGACTTCGGCAAGGGCATGAGCAAAGAGGAGCAAAGTCACATCTTCGACTTGTTCTACCAGAGTTCCTCGGCTGAAGGAGAGATGGGTTCGGGCGTAGGACTGGCACTGGTCAAGCAGATAGTGAACCGTCTTCACGGGCACATCTCCGTGGAGAGCAGCGAAGGCATAGGGTCGGCATTCACTCTCCAGCTGCCCACAAAGGCAAGCGATGCAAATGGAAAAAGCGTGGAACCACAGCCGGCAAAGCAGAATCAAGGCAACACTGCACCAGACATAGTCGTCGTCACCGACGACATATCGCACTCAGCGACATCTGCCGACACTACCGAGGAAGCTGCCAATGACGAGCGCCCCACAATACTCATAGTGGAAGACAACAGCGACGTTGCCGAATACGTACAGATAGGACTTGGCGACAAATATCTGCTGCGTTTCGCACGAAACGGCGAAGAAGGACTGCAGAGAGCTACGGGACTTGTGCCCGACATCATCGTGACAGACCTCATGATGCCTGTGATGGACGGACTGCAGATGACAGAACAGATCCGACAGTCGGAGGTGCTTAACCACATACCTGTCATCATGGTGACAGCCAAGAGTACCGATGCCGACCGACTGCAGGGACTGCAGACGGGAGCTGATGCCTATCTGTCCAAACCTTTCAGCATCGACGAGCTGTCTATACGCATCGACCGGCTATTGGAGCGACAGCGCATGATGCGGAAGAAATATTCTATGGCAATAGAGCAAGATTCCGAACAGCCAGCAGACAATCTCGACCCGAAAGAACGCGAGTTCCTGGAGCGACTGACGCAAGTGGTTGAGACGACAATGGGCAGTGGCACCATCAGCGTAGAGACCGTAGCGTCCGACATGTATATGAGCAGCCAGCAGCTGCGCCGCAAGCTCGCATCCATAACTGGCGAAACGCCTGCGTTCTACATAAGGCGCGTACAGATGCAGGCAGCACGACGCCTGATGACAGAAGATGCCAGCATGCCTATAAGCGAAGTGGCATACCACTGCGGCTATCACGATGTCTCCCACTTCGGGCGTGTCTTCAAGCAGATATTCGGTGAAACACCGTCGCAGGCAAAAACCTCTCTGAAGAGCCAGACAAAGTAGGCTGCAAAGACATATATAAGAAATGGCACTTTCAAACGTTTGCGATGGCACTTTCTTATATAAGACTTTGCCATTTCTTATATAAGACT
>CAVHJI010000179.1:0-2604 GCA_963636255.1 Bacteroidaceae bacterium
CACGTAGACACTACATACCATTACCTCCAAGCCGGCGGGCGCAACATGGATCAGTACTTCCGCCCTGAACTTGAGTGGTTCTTCCCTCACGGCAACCTGCATCTGTACGAACTGATATTCTACAAAGAGCATCTGCGCCGCAATGTGATGACGAGGCTGCACGCCGCAGACCAATGAGACAACAGGACAAGACTTCGCGAATCGACATGCTGCATGGCGGCCTGGCAAAGAACATACTCGCCTTTGCCCTGCCACTCTTCGCCAGCGGACTACTGCAGCAGTCATTCAATGCAGTGGATATTGCAGTCATCGGTCAGTTCTCAACGAGCGAAGACTTGGCTGCTGTCGGCAGCAACGGTTCGGTCATCAGTCTGATGATAAACCTGTTTGTGGGCATAGCCGTAGGCGTCAATGTCGTCGTGGCACAGCACATCGGACAGGGAGACAGCAATGCGGTGCGCAAGGCTGTAGGTACTGCCAGCGTGATAGCCTGTGCCAGCGGCATATTCCTATTGGTTCTCGGACTGGTGGCAGCAGAACCCATACTGCGTCTGCTCGATACACCCGAGAACGTCATCAGGCAGGCATCGCTCTACCTGCGCATTTACTTCACCGGCGTACCGTTCATCATGGCATATAACTTCGGAGCTGCCGTGCTGAAGAGCGTCGGCGACACGCGCCGTCCATTCTATTCGCTCATAGTGGCAGGCGTGGTCAACGCCATTCTGGACGTTGTGCTCGTGGCAGTGTTCGATATGGGTGTTGCGGGCGTTGCCATTGCCACCGTCGTGGCAAACATTGTCAATGCCGCCATCGTGGTACATCTGCTGGTGAACGAAGCAGACCCCATACGCATTGACTTGCATCACATGAAGGTGGACCGTCAGGAGCTAAGCAAGATATTGCGCATTGGCGTGCCCACGGGACTTCAGGGCATGGTCTTCTCGCTATCGAATGTCTTCATACAGTCGGCAATCAATGCCCTCGGCTCAAATGCTGTCGCCGGCTCGGCTGCCGCACTCAACTACGAATACTATTGCAACTATGCCATCACAGCCTTTGTGCAGACCACCATTGCATTCACGAGCCAGAACTATGGAGCCGGCAACATTGACCGTTGCAAACGCATCTTCCGGCTCAACATGCTGTTCAGCGTGGTATCATGCGGCGTACTGAACGTGTCCCTGGCATGTCAAAGCAGTTTCTTCGCAAGCCTGTTCACCTCCGACCCCAACGTGCTGCACTATGCCCGGATACGTATGCACGTGGTGCTGATGTGGCAGTTCATCGCCAGCAGCTATGAAATCAGCGGTGGTGCACTGCGTGGACTGGGCTACTCGCTAACGCCAACCATCTTCACCATCTTCGGCACATGCCTGCTGCGCATAGTGTGGATACACACCGTGGTGAGGTGGTACGACGGCGACTTCACCGTACTGATGTGCGTCTACCCTCTGTCGTGGACCATCACTGGCATAGCCGTGCTCACAGCCTATGCCGTCATTAGTCGCAGGGCTTACGCCATTCCCTCCAGGGCTGTGCACAGCCTGTGACACGGGGAAGTTACAGGTCTTTCAGCTTCATGGGATTGTAGGAGACAGAGCTGTCGTCGTAGACATCACTGCCATCTATGCGCTTCACCGCCCTGACAACGCGTACGGTGACAGGCAGTGCAATGACCTCATACAGAGTCTTGAGAACCACCTGCAGCAACATCATCTGCAACAGTTGCGGCCATGCAATCACTCCGCCAAAGGCTGCAGGAAAGAACACCAGCGAATCGGCAGTCTCGCCGGCAATGGTCGACAGTATCGCCCTTAGAGCGAAACGCTTGCCCTTGTCGGCAATCTTCATGCGGCTCATGACATAAGCATTCATGAAGGAACCTGTGAGGAATGCCAGCAGACTGGCAATGGCTATGCGCGGAGCCATGCCGAAGACAAAGTCGAAGTGTTCTTCTCCTTCCCAAAACGGAGCAGCTGGCAATACCACAGCAAGCATGCCCATGGCTACGACAAAGAAGTTGCAAGCGAAGCCGCACCATATCACAAGGCGCGTCTTGCGAAATCCCCACACCTCACAGATGCAGTCGTTGATGATGTACGAGATGGGAAACACAATCAGTCCGGCGGTCACGGACAGCCCACCGAAGAAACTCAAGGCTTTGGTCTCGAGCAGATTTGCCGTGATGAGGCATACACAGAACAGTATGCTCATGACCATGAACGGCACCGACACTACGGCTACGGTCTTTTCTTTCATAATTCCTGTTTTTTACGTGGTGTTCTGGAATACACGTCACACCGGTCTTCTATCGACCGACGGTGCAAAGATAGGGATTTCATGGCACATTTTCATCTATCGGCCATGCGACTCGTAAAGGAAGGCGTTTTTATGAATTCGCTGCACAAATGCAAGTCTATTCCAAAGCATTTACCGTCTGTTTACTAACCGTTTACTGATCAGTTCAAAATGCCGCGTTTTTAATTACTAACCGCTACTTTTAATTACTTCCGTTTACTAATTCCGCGTTTGACACTTGAGGCACCCTAAGGATGGGCATTCTTAGGGTCTAAGGATGGGCATTCATAGCACCTAAGGATG
>CAVHJI010000180.1:0-2587 GCA_963636255.1 Bacteroidaceae bacterium
TCGAACCTGTCCATCAGCGGACCGGACACGCGGTTGAGATATTTGTGCACCTGACCTGGCGTGCACACGCACCGTCGGGTGGGGTGATTGTAGTAGCCGCAGGGACATGGGTTCATGGCAGCCACGAGCATGAAGCTGGCGGGATACTGCACGCTGAACTTGGCACGCGAGATGGTGACAACGCGGTCCTCAAGCGGCTGACGCAACACCTCAAGCGTCTCACGCCTGTTTTCTGCCAGCTCGTCGAGGAAGAGGATGCCGTTGTGGGCGAGACTAATCTCCCCCGGCTGTGGATAACTGCCGCCGCCAATCATCGCCACCGCCGAGATAGTGTGGTGCGGATTGCGGAACGGACGACGGTAAATCAGTCCTCCGTCCTTGCCCAACTTGCCTGCCACGGAGTGAATCTTGGTTGTCTCGAGACTTTCGGCAAGCGACAACGGCGGCAGGATTGACGGTAGCCGCTTTGCCAGCATGGACTTGCCACTGCCTGGACTGCCAATCATGATGATGTTGTGACTGCCCGCCGCAGCAATCTCGAGTGCTCGTTTTGCAGTCTCCTGACCCTTGACGTCAGCGAAGTCCAGTTCGAAATTGTTCTGGTGGGCAAAGAACTCCTCGCGCGTGTTGGTCGTCGTCTGCTGCAGTGGAGCCTTGTCGTCAAGGAAATCTGCCACGTCCTTCAGATTCTCTGCACCGTAGACCTCAAGTTTGTTCACCACCGACGCCTCTTTGGCGTTTTGCGCCGGCAGAATCAGTCCCTTGAAACCCAGCTCACGTGCTTTGATGGCGATGGGCAGTGCTCCTTTTATCGGCTGCAGCGAACCGTCGAGACCGAGTTCGCCCATGAGCATATATTCGCCCAAATGGTGGGTCCTGATGATGCCGGTGGCGCCGAGAAGTCCGATGGCAATCGACAGGTCGTACGCCGAACCTTCCTTGCGGATGTCGGCAGGCGCCATGTTTATGGTGATTGACGTGAGCGGCTGTTTTATCCCGAGATAGTTGAAGGCCGCCTGTATGCGCTGCTGGCTTTCGCGGACGGCAGAGTCGGGCAGCCCCACCATGTAGAACATGCAGCCGCGCGTGCTGCTGACCTCGATGGTGATTAGTGTTGCATCGATGCCTTGTATCGCCGCTCCGTAAATCTTCGTCAGCGTGGTCCTTCTGTCTTCATTGTCGGGTTCAGTCACTTGTCTTTCTCCTTCTCTTCGCGTATGGCTTCGTCTATCTTGTCTTCAATGCTGCTGCTCGTCAGCAGATCGGTGGCTATGATGTCTCCGTCGGGAGCAATGAGCACGTCCGACGGCAGATGGCGTACGGCATACTGCACCACGGCGTTGTTGTTCCATCCCTTGCAGTCGCACGTCTGGTCCCACTCCAGTGAGTCGGCCTGCACGGCGTCCAGCCATGCCTGCTTGTCCATGTCGAGCGACACGCCCAAGATGTTCAGGTCCTTGCGTTTGGTGTCGTACAACTGGCGGTATTCCCTGTTGGCGTCGCGGCTGTCCTGATTCCACGAAGCCCAGAAGTGCATTAGCAGATACTTGTCCTTATAGCTGTTCAGGGTCTTGTTGCCGCTCTTCGTGCTGGCGCGGAAGAATGGGGCAGAGGTTCCCGCCTTGATTCTGAGGATAGACTCGTCTTTCTCCTGAAGTTTCTTCACTGCGTTCCAGTCGTGCAGGCGGTCGTCCATCAGATTGATGATTTCGTCAATCTGACTTGCGTCCGGTGCATCGGAATGCGCCACGAAGCGTTGCAGCAGGTAGATGCCTGCCGGTGATGCGGGATTGTTGCGGACGAAGTCCTTCACCCGGTCCACTGTAGAGGCTGTGCCGGTAGTGTCTGCCAGAAAGGCTGTGAGCAGTCCATTGTCGTCCGAGCCGCTGACCTGCAGCCGCTCCAGCTGGCGTGCAGAGCCCTCGATGTCGAGGTGGTCGCGCTTGTTCACGAACAGCGGATACTGCGTGCCGTCGCTGAACGAGAGCCACACCTGCAGCAGCGTGTCGACCTGTATGTTCTTCTTGAATCGTCCTCTTTCGGCAACAATTGTGTCGACGCGGCTGAACAGCCCGTCGGCGCCATAAACATATATGGTGTCGGTTCCCAATCCTTCGATGTTCCCCTTCAGGACAGCATCGTCGCCATTGCCGCCCGAGCAGGCTGCGAACAGTAGTGTTGCTAACAGTAGGTATAATGTTTTCTTCATCAGCTTTTGGACGTTGACAGAGCCAAAGGTAGTGAATTTGGCACATAACGGCATTAAAAAGGGGCAGGAATGTTTGTCAATCCTGCCCCTGTGTTTTCTCGGTGGGTTCTGTAAATCTCCTCCGTATTGAAATTTATAGAACCACCCCTGAAGTCGTAACGGCTTACTTGACCAAAGCGGCGAATGCCGAGTTGGTGAAGTACTTGGAGAACTCAAGATCGCTTGCAGCCTTCTTCGCCAGCGACGGCTGTTTGCTGATGGCGTTCTTGAGGTTGGTGGTCACCATCGATGTGTTGTTGGTGCGTGCTCCGAGCACTGCCTTCAGGTAGTCGGTGTAGGCGTCGGCATTCTCCACATTGTCGAGTGTGCTCTTGGCTT
>CAVHJI010000181.1:0-1826 GCA_963636255.1 Bacteroidaceae bacterium
GTGTACATCTTTGAGGTTGGTAAACCTGTATGTGCTAATCTATGCCCTCCGTTTGAGTTCCGTTTAAGTTCCGCGGATCAAATCTATCTCCGTTTAAGTTCCGCGGACTAATCTATTTCCGTTTGAGCCAGCGGAAGAACAGGGCGAAGAGGGCGATGTCAGCCGCAAGTACGAGGGTAGCCTGCACGTCCAGCCATGTCAGCGCAGCCGTAATCCCCACTATCACCAGGTCCAGTGCCACGATGATGCCCAGTGCCTGATGCATCGTGTACCCCGCATCAATCAGGCGGTGGTGAATATGATTGCGGTCGGGCGTGAACAGCGGCTCATGCGCCCTCTTGCGCACAGCCATCACGCGCACCACATCCAGACACGGCACCATCAGAAACGACAGAGTCATCATCATACGTCCATCGTCATACACCATGTGCGACTGCTGCTCCATCGACAGCTTCACGCAGAACGAAGCCAGCATGAAGCCCAGCGTCAGGCTCCCCGCATCACCCATGAATATCTTATGGCTGCGGCCGAAGATGTTGAATACGGAATATGCCACCAACACACCAATCAGTCCAGCCACCATCACGCAGTACACCCACATATCCATCTTTGCAAACATCAGTCCGAAGCCAGCCAGTGCAACAATCGTCAGCCCCGAGCACAGACCGTCGATGCCGTCTATCAGGTTCATCGCATTGTCCACAGCCACCACAAACAGCACCGTCAGCGGCATGCCTATATGGGCAGGAATCTCCCAGATGCCAAACAATCCGTACAGGTTGTTGATGTACATGTTCGCCATCGGCAGCAGACACGCCGACAGGATCTGCACCTGCAGCTTATGCTTCGCAGAGATGCCAATCACATCATCCAGCATACCTATGATGTACACCAGCATCATGCCCACCAGCATATACAGGCTCGACATGCTGATGTTCGGTTCCCTGTCATAGAGCAGATACACAGCCTGTGTAGCCACAAACAGCGAGATGCCCATGCATGGCAGGAAGCACACGCCCCCCAGTCGTGGCACCAATGTCGTGTGTTGCTTCCTCGCGTTCGGCTGGTCAAACAGCCTCCTCTTCTTGCACGAGTCAATAATCATCGGTATCAGCACCATGCCACTCAGCAGACTCACCAGGAAAGCACCCGCCACAAAGAAAATCATCTGATACATCATAATCCCTTGTTCCTCTACTATTTCATATACTCCCAGCACTCTCTTATTTGCTTGTCGAAGTCTAGTTCCCTGCGGCTGAAGTCCAGGCAGCGTGCCGACATCGCCGTATATTCCTCATTCGTCATATCCGCCAACTTCCTTAGATTCACCTTCAGAGCATCATAATTCCCCGGTTCGGAAGTATAGCCCAGTAGGTTCTCCTCGATAATCTTCGCCCCTTCGCCACCGCCGCAGAACACCACAGGCATACCCATCGGCAGTATGTCGAATATCTTCGACGGCACAGCACCCTCTATGCGCACAGCCAGTGGGATGAGCGAAGCATCATACTTGCGCAGCTCCTCCGTCATCTGTTCCTTGCTCACCATGCCGTGATAGGTCACGTTGCAGTCGTGCTCGGCTGCATACCTCTCCACCTCATCCTTCTGCTTGCCACCGCCATAGATATGCATCTCCACGCCCATCTCCTTGAAGTCGATGTTCTCAACGATGCCCAGTATGTCTTGTGCTATGCCCAGCTGGCCGGCATACACCACCTTCAGCACATCACCTCTCTTGCGCACACCCACCGATGTATCCAATGGTTTCAGGTTACGGTATCTGAAGAGTCTGCCCTTGTTGGGATACTTGGCAACATGTTCCAGAA
>CAVHJI010000181.1:1836-2537 GCA_963636255.1 Bacteroidaceae bacterium
GTATATGGCACTACCCTCACGCATGGCTCCCAGCGCCACAGCCGTCAGCGGCCATATGTCCGACACGTTCAAGTACACCTTCTTACCATATAGTCCCTTGAAGAGCATCATTGCCGACCCAGCTGTAATCAGCTGCGGTGTCTGTATGATGACGCGGTCATACTTCCTTATCCGGCTTCGGTGGAAGGCGAAGCCCCATATCATCGTGGCAAAGGCAATCATGCTCAGCCCCCTCACTATCGGGTTCTTCGATATGGTTGCCAGTGTCCAGTAGCGGTAAATGGTGCACTTGCCCCATGGCTCCTTCTTTGTCAGGCATCCGCGGTAGCCCTCGAAGATGCGCCCTTTAGGGTGGTTTGGCAATGCCGTCAGCACATCCACCTCATCGCCACAGTCTGCCAGACCGTTTGCCATATTCGTCCAGCGTGTAGGTGCAGCCCCTATCTCCGGAGCATAGCGGGGTGTAACTATCAATGTTTTCATCGTTTTCTTATTTCTACAGTAACAGAGTCAGCAAAAGCTATGTCGATGAGTTGCGAGTCAACGAACTCATTATATGTCTCGGAATATTGGTACACTTCAATGTTCACAGCCGTGGCACCATGAATGCTCAGCATGCCGCGGTTGGTCCTGATGCAGCCGCCATCCCTACTTTCAATCCTTACGTCGCCGGCCAGATGCAGACGGCAGTGTGCCTGCCG
>CAVHJI010000182.1:0-2520 GCA_963636255.1 Bacteroidaceae bacterium
TCTTTACGCCCGTCGCATGCGGCGATAGACGACGCATGCCATGAAGAAGAAGAGGTACATACATGAAGGACATGAAGTCATCACACAACACCCAACACATAGCACAGCACGCAAACACCACAGACTATTCAGAGAGCGCACTGGCAAGAATCATGGCACGCGGCTCAACGTTCTCCACCGGCGAGGTGGAGGGCGTGATGACCGACTTCGCACAGCACATCTTCGACCAGCTGCTGGCGGGCAACGCTGTGCAGATTGACGGCCTGGGCACCTTCAAGCTCAAGGTCAGCGGGCCGTCGGCAACGACAGCACGTGGCGTCACAGCGACAGGTGTCACGGCAGGCGTGACCTTCGTACCCGAACCGGCACTCGTCTCGCGGCTGAACGACGAGGCCCAGTTCCAGTTCATCAGCCGCGTCACCGCCGACGGACAGCAGGATGTCGACGGCGACAGCGGGCAGTACTGAAGCCATAAGACAAAATTTTACTGTCCGGCAGAACTTTTTTTTTGAGTCGTGAAAATCAGGGCTGGATTCCTCGCTTGGAATTCAGCCCTATTTATCGGCTACCTTTATCTCTGCAAAAAATAAATTACAATAGCCATGAACAAAGGTATGCACTTTAACGGACAGCCGATGTAAGGGGCTGTTGATGGTCATGCAAAAACGCATTAACCGCACTTGGAGTTTCTCGGGACTGGCTGCAATGGTGAGGATTATGCTCACATGCAGAGTCAGCGCATGCGGTCAATCTCGCCGAACTCCTTGCCCATCTTGAGGTTGTAGTAGACGCTGTAGAGGCCGTCGAGCCACAGGTCTTTGCTGTCGGGCTTCAGCTCGCGTGCCTTCTCGTAGTTCTGTCGTGCCTTTTGGTAATAGCCCGTTATGACGTTCTGCTCCTCGGCATAGCGCGGATTGTTGATGTCGTTGGTGGCACGGTCGGCATAGTCTTGCGCCATGATGCGGTAGATGAGTCCGGTGTTCGAGTAGGCTTCGGCGTAGCGCGGGTTCAGGTCGATTGCCCTGGAATACTGCCGCAGTGCACCGTCGTAGTCGCGCAGTCCGAACAGGAGGTAGCCCTTGATGTAGTAGTAGGTGTAGTTGCTGCCGTCGCGCACCAGCATGCTGTCGGTCAGTGCGATGGCGCTGTTGTAGTCGCGCAGTGAGGTGTAGTAGTCGGTCAGTGCGGTGAACAGTGTCTCATTGTCGGGATAGCGCCTGAAGGCTTCGGTCAGCACCGTACGCACGGAGTCGGTCTGCCCTAATTCCTTGTATGCCTGCGAGCAGTAGAGCGCTGCCAGTGCTCCGTGACTGCCGTCGCGTCGTGCTCCCTTGTTGTAGTATTCTGCCACGGCACGATAGTTGTCGGTCTTCATGGCTGCGAGGCAGGCGTAGTAGGCTGTGCGGTTAACCTCTGTAGAGTCTGCTGCTGTCATCCTTGTGCGGCTCATCAGCGGACTCTGTGCAAGGTCGACGTAGGTACCGAAAAAGTCCAGTGCACGCAAGGCATTGGCTCTGTCGGCATCGGACTTGTTGTAGAAGTAGATTCCTCCGTTAAGCAGATTGGCACGAGCCTCTGTGGCAGCCTGTGCATTGCCCTTGCGGAACTTGTTGCGCACGCGTCCCTTGTCGTCAGGCAGTTGCGCCAAGGAGTCGCACCGCATGAAGTAGCGGCACATGTCCAACGTGCTGTTGTAGATCACGAGTGTGTCGTACGCCTTGCCCAGGTAGGCTTTGCGGTGCTGTTCCTCGCTCTTAAGCAGCTGAATGTGTCCTGCCACGCTCCATGTCTCGGGGTTGTTGCGCGTGTCATCGTTCGACAGAGCCTTCCCTATCTGCGTCTCTGCCTGCTGCACCTTGCCGGCATCCAGTGCTGTCTTGGCGGCTTCGAGTGCGTCCTTCTGCGCTTGTGCAGCCTCGGGCAGCGATGCCATGAGTGCTGCCAGCAGCATTATGTTACGTAGTGTCTTTCTCATCGTCTTCACCGTATCTTGCGCTGTGCGCAACCGCAAAGTTAAATATTTTGCTTGCAAGACACAAACCAAAAAGGGGGATGCACCGCACAGGTACATCCCCCACTCCTTATTTATATATTCGATTTGCTGTTATTATTGCTGCTGCAGTGCGTTGTACTCGTTCTCCAGGTGCAGATTGTAGTAGACGCTGTTCAGACCCTGGTACCACATGCTGCGGTTGTCCGGAACCAGCTGACGGCACTTCTCAAGATAAGGACGTGCTGCCTCGAAGAAGCTGCGCAGTGTCTTCTGGTCCTCGCTGTACTTAGGATCGTTGACATCGGTTGTTGCCTCTCCGGAGAAGTCCTGTGCCTTGATGACGTAGATCAGACCCAGACGCGAGTAAGCGTCAGCGAAGTCGTCCTTCAGGCTAACTGCCTTCTTGTAGCACTCGATAGCGTTGTCGTAGTCCTTCTCGTTGGTGTAGAGGTAACCCTTAACGTAAGGATAGAAGTAGTTGCTCGGGTTCTGTGCAATCATGCGGTCTGTGTAAGCCATTGCTTCAG
>CAVHJI010000183.1:0-2516 GCA_963636255.1 Bacteroidaceae bacterium
CTAATAAGGAAAGCTACTTCAAGCCACAGGAAGATGCGTCCGAAAGCAAGTGAACAAAACACACATTATTATATATATATAGTACATCAGACACACACACAAGAAGACATGAAGAAAACGACACTATTGGTAGCTATGCTCGGCGGACTCATGATGCCGGCAGCAGCACAGAACAGCAGCGACAAAGACGTGTCGCGCGACTATAAGACCGATGAGGTGGTAATCACCGGCACGCGCAATGCGACCGATGTCCGACACTTACCGATGACGATAACCACCCTTGACCGACAGCTGTTGATACAGGACAACCGCACATCCGTGCTTCCTACGCTCAGCGAACAAGTGCCCGGTCTTTTCGTTACGAGCCGTGGCATATTGGGATATGCCGTGTCCGACGGTGGTTCGGGCAGCATGTCCCTGCGAGGCGTCAGTGCCAGCTCAGGGCGAATGATGGTGCTCATCGACGGCCATCCACAATACATGGGAATCTTCGGACATCCTATCGCCGATGTCTACCAGACGTTCCTTGCCGACAAGGTTGAGGTCCTGCGTGGACCGGCATCGCTGCTCTACGGCTCCAATGCCATGGGCGGCGTGGTGAACATCGTCACGCGCAAGATGCAGGATGACGGCGTGAACACCAACGTCAACGTGGGCTACGGCTCATACAACACTCTGCAGACCGAGGCAACGAACCGCGTGCGCAGCGGCAAGTTCAGCAGCGTCGTGTCGGCATCATACAACCGCACCGACGGACATCGCAGCAACATGGCATTCGAGCAGTTTGGCGGCTACGGCAAGGTTGGATATGAGTTCAGCAACAACTGGAATGCCTATGCCGACATCAACCTGACCCACTTCAAGACACACAATCCCGGAACGGTGAGCGAACCGATTACCGATGCCACGCAATGGATTACACGCGGTGCAGCCTCCGCTGCGCTGGAGAACCATTACGACAAGACCTCGGGTGCACTGAGCCTCTTCATCAATTGGGGACACCACAAGATAAACGACGGCTATTCTCTGTCTGCCGGCGAGAGCCCCCAGACAGCCTATTATCTGTCCAATGATGCCTTGATGGGCTTCTCCCTCTACCAGAGCGTGCAGCTGTTTCGTGGCAACCGCATCACCGCCGGCATTGACTTCCAGCACATCACGGGTCATGCCTGGAACAGATCCATTGCCACAAGCGAGACAACAAACACCTATGCTGACAAGTCGGAGAACGAGATTGCCGGATACGTGGACTTCCGTCAGGACATCTCTTCATGGCTGACATTCGATGCTGGCTTGCGCCTCGACCATCATTCTCAGGCTGGTACCGAGTGGGTGCCGCAGGCAGGACTGTCGTTCCGTCTGCCGCAGGATGCACAGATCAAGGCTATGGTGAGCAAGGGCTTTCGATTCCCGAGCTTGAAGGAGATGTACATGTTCCCGCCACAGAACGATGAGCTGAAGGCAGAGCGTCTGTGGAACTACGAGCTGTCGTACACGCAGCGTCTGCTCGACAGCCGACTGGTCTATGGTGTCAACGTGTTCTATCTCAAGGGCGACAACATGATACAGACACAGCGCATCGACGGTCGTCCGCGCAACGTCAACACAGGCGAGGTAGAGAATTGGGGCTTTGAGCTGAACGGTACCTATCGCATCAATGATGCCTGGACTGTGAATGCCAACTACAGTGCACTGCACATGGAGAACCATGTGGTTGCTGCTCCAGAGAGCAAACTCTATGGTGGTGTCAGCTACAGTCATGGACGTTGGGCGTTCAACACCGGTGCGCAATGGATTAGTGGTCTGTTCACTGCCGTTGGCACCAACGAACAGAAGGAGAGCTTCGTCCTGTGGAATGCCGACGTCAACTATCGTGTCAACAGCGCGTTGACTCTCTATGCCAAGGGAGAGAATCTGCTGGCACAGAAGTATGAAATCAATGCGGGCTTCCCAATGCCAAAAGCCACATTCATGGGGGGTGTGAACATCAGCTTCTGATTCCCCGTCCTTATTAGCGATTGCCGGCGGCCGTCTGCGTGCTAAGCAGATGTGTCGCCGGCAATACTATTGCATGGCAGACAATTATACGTAACTTTGTACTCACATCATGGACACAGATACCGTTAACACAATGGGCAAGAACAATCAGAAGAAACAGATGCTGCTGTGGATTGCGGCACTCGTCGTCGGAGCTGTAGTGGGACTTCTCGGCATAGGCTTCGTCGACACTACCATGAACTTCATTGCCACAGTCTACACACGGCTGTTCCAGTTGCTTGCCGTGCCTACTATTGCACTGGCTGTGGCAACCACGCTTGCCAGTCTGGGTTCAGGTGTCAATGTCGGCAGATTGTTTCGTCGTGCTGTGGTCTACACACTGTTGACCACAACCTGTGCAGCTGCCGTGGGACTGATCCTTTATGTGCTCATCGCTCCTGGCAATCTTCCCGACGCACTGACGCAGAGTGGGGCAGGGGCTGTGCCGCAGAATCTGGAGAACATGACCTATACAGACC
>CAVHJI010000184.1:0-2406 GCA_963636255.1 Bacteroidaceae bacterium
AGCGTGTGCCACCTACCACACCATGCGTAGAGCCACCGGCTTGACACATGGACCGGACAGTCCACCCGTCACCGTCGACAACATCGGACGACGATGTTCGGCATCGATAGCCATACCCATGAGCGTATTTATCAGCGACACGCTGTCGGCTCCGGCATCCTCCACCGCACGTGCAATCTCGGTGATGTCCGTCACATTCGGTGTCAGCTTCACAATCAGCACCTTGTCGTAAGCTTTCCTGACTGCCGACACGACCTCTGCTGCCGCCTTCGGGTCTACGCCAAACGTCATGCCACCCTGTCTTACATTGGGGCACGAGATGTTCAATTCAATGGCAGGTATGCGGTCCAGCTCATTGATGACTGCCGCTGTCTCGGCATAAGTCTCGGGTGACGAGCCTGCAACATTCACTATGACGTTGGTGTCCAGTCCTGCAAGCTGCGGGTATATGTGTTCTGCAAAGTGGTGCACACCTTTGTTCTGCAAGCCCACGGCATTGAGCATGCCCGCTGGCGTCTCAGCCATACGCGGGTACGGGTTGCCTTGACGCGGCTGTAGCGTCGTGCCCTTCACGATGAAGCCGCCGAGCCGTTCCAACTCTACAAAGTCGGCAAACTCCACTCCGTAGCCAAACGTTCCCGATGCCGTCAGCACGGGATTCTTCAGCTTCAGTCCTGCTATGTTGGTCCTTAAATCTGCCATAACAAATCGTTTATGTTAAATACCGGTCCGTCGGTGCACACACAGCGGTGTCCTCCGACAGTATTCTCCACGCAGCACAGGCATGCACCAAGTCCGCATGCCATCTTGTTCTCGAGCGACACCTCACACTCAATGCCAGCGCCATGCGCATAGCGTGCCACAGCCATCATCATTGGCTTAGGACCGCAGCAGAACACATGTGTGAAACCGCCGTCGCGCAACACCGAATGTTGTGTGACGTAACCGCGCTCGCCCAGCGAACCGTCCTCTGTCGTCACATTCACGTTGCCCAACTTCTCAAACTCGTCCATCTCAGTCAGCACATCCTTTGTCCGTGCGCCGAGGATAAACGTCGGTTGCACACCCTTGTCCTTCAAGGTCTTTCCCAAGAAGAGCATCGGCGCTGTTCCGGCACCGCCACCAACGAGCAGCGGACGCGCTCCGGCAGGCAAGTCAAGGTTGAAGCCATTGCCCAGTGGCAGCACTATACTCAACTTATCACCTGACCTGAGTGATGCCAGATGGCGTGTGCCGTCGCCCACCAGCTGTATGAGGAACCACACCTGACGCTTCTCTGCATCAGCCATGTTTATAGAGATGGGGCGACGCAGGAATGTCGATGGCGAACCGTCGACACGCAACTCTGCAAACTGTCCCGGTCGCATGGGCGGCAGATCAACATCTGCCTGCAACTTCATCAGCGTGAAGTTCTGCCCGCACGGCGTATTCGAGACCACCGTAAGGTCTGTAAGTATCTTCTTCATATCTGCTTAGAGAATGTCTTTTCATTATTTTCATCTGCCGACAAAGATAGTGCAAGCCACAGACAGAGCCAAGCATAGCCGCCCCGATTTTGCCTCTGCAATACCCGACACAACGCTTGTCAGCGGATATGCAAATTTTTTTAATGTATCGATGACACCATGTCCAGCAACGCAATACCTTTGCACCGGTTTTAGAGAAAACACATTATTAGTTTTAAGGTAAAAGCAAATGAAAAAGTTAGTGTTTATGGCAGTGGCTTTCGCAGCCCTGTCGTTCGCATCATGCGGTGGCAATGCCACAAGTGAGTCAAAGTCTGCAAACGATTCAACAGCTGTAAGCGCAGCTGCAGAAGAGGGTGTCAATGCACAGGCAGCAGCCGAGGCAGCAGCAAAGGCAGCTGAGGAAGTAGCAACAGCAGCAGGTGATTCTTTGAAGAATGCAGCTGCTAACGCTCTCCAGAAGGCAGCTGACGAGCTTAAGAAATAAGACAGCCGCACAGACGCGAACAAACGTCGGAAACAGAGCAGGCTGGAAGACTTCGGTTTTCCAGCCTGCTTTTGTTTATCCCCACAACAAGAAGGCCGAAAAGATTCATCAAGTCCGGTGATGACAGACAACGGATATCATCACGCAGCGTCTGAAGGGTTTACAGCCCATATTGTGCATGTCTTCGCAAGTCTTGCCAGACGCACACAGCTATCCGTGATCCCGGCATCAGGCACTTTAATCGTGCTCCCTAACATTTCGTGGCACATATGCAAGTCCGCTCAAAAGCGTTTAATGTATGTTCAATAACCGTTCAATGAACGTTCAAAAAAGCCCGGTTTTCGTTCAAAAACCTTCAATTTTGAACGAAACCGTTCAATAAATCCGTGTTTGCCCCTTGAGGCACCCTAACGATGGGCATTCTTAGGGTCTAAGGATGGGCATTCATAGCAC
>CAVHJI010000185.1:0-1863 GCA_963636255.1 Bacteroidaceae bacterium
AAGTTGAGCACTTCGTGTGCAATGACGTCGGCAGCATCAGGCTTGGCGAGTGCGGCGATGTTGCTGCCCAGCTGTTTCAGCCGTGCATCGTCCTTCACGCTGTCGATGGCTGTCGGCACAAGGCGGTCGACAGCTTCGGAGTCCTTAATGCAGATGGCTGCACCTTTGTTGACCAACGCCATGGCATTCTTGGTCTGATGGTCTTCGGCGACATTGGGCGACGGGACGAGTATCACAGGCATGCCCAGGAGGCAGAATTCGGAAATGGAACCTGCTCCGGCACGCGAGATGACGAGGTCGGCAGCAGCGTAAGCCTTGTCCATTGACTTGATGAAGTCGGTGACGTAGAGGTTGGGTATTGACGCGATGTTGGGCAAATGCACGTCCTCGCCGGTATAGGCGGACAGTGCTTCGCGCACACGATCGATGTAAATCTTTCCTGTCTGCCAGATGAACTGTATGTCGCTTCGGCTGTCGATGGCCTCCAGCGCCTTCAGCATGGTTTGGTTCAGCGTCCTGGCGCCAAGGCTCCCGCCCAACAGCAAGATGGTTTTCTTCGCAGGATTCAGCCCGAAACTCTTCAATGCATCCTCGCGCGACGGCCTGTCGGAGAGCAGATTCTGGCGGACAGGATTGCCTGTAAACACAAGTTTGGAGGCGGGGAAGAAGCGTTCCATTCCGTCGTATGCCACACAAATCTTCTTGGCACGCTTCGCCAGCAGCTTGTTGGTGACGCCGGCATAGGAGTTCTGTTCCTGAATGAGCGTCGGTATGCCCATCATGGCTGCCGTCTTGAGCAACGGTCCGCTGGCATATCCACCTACGCCGACAGCCACTTGCGGGCGGAATTCCTTGATGATGCGACGTGCCTTGATTTGGCTGCGCACAATCCTGAACAGCACGCCGATGTTGCGGAGCATGTTCTTGCGGTCGAAGCCTGCAATGGGCAGTCCGATGATGCGATATCCTGCATCGGGCACGCGCTGCATTTCCATGCGTCCCTCTGCACCGACAAACAATATGTCGGCATCGGGATGCAACGCCTTGATGGCGTTGGCAATAGAAACGGCGGGAAATATGTGTCCGCCAGTGCCACCGCCGCTGATGATTATTCTTATGTCGTCGTTCTTCGTCATAGCTTCTTTCATCTTATCACGAATGTTTCTCTTTACTCCTTAATTATATATAGCAGTCTCTCCGCCCAAAGCCTCATTCCATCTCCGTGTCGTTGTTGACAGACATTTCGTCGGAAGTCATTTCCTCGACGGTCTTCACCTCATCATGTTCCTGGTCTCCGCCTTCGAGCAACGGCACTGTCTGCGTTTCGGCCTCCTGCTGTGCCCGTTTCTCCTCTTCAAGCTTCACTGTATAGCGGCTCACGCTGAGGATGATTCCAATGTAGGCGCAGTTAATCCATGTGGATGTGCCACCCTTACTGATAAGGGGCAACGGCTGTCCCGTCACCGGAGCCAGTCCGACAGCCACCATCATGTTGAACATTGCCTGTATGACGAGCAACAGCCCGATGCCGATGACCAGGAACGCAGGGAACGTGCGGTCGCACTTGCGCGCAATCTTGCCGACACGAACCAGCAACCACCAGTAGAAGAACACCACAAAGAAGCCGCCTAACAGTCCGAGCTCCTCAATGATGATTGCAAAGATGAAGTCGGAGAAAGCTTGGCTCAGGAAGTCGCGTTCGACAGAATTGCCAGGTCCTTTGCCGAGGATGTTGCTTGAGGCAATGGCAATACGTGCATGAGCCACTTGGGCATTTTCGTCGATATCGAACTTGGCGGCAGGCACCTCTTCGTTGCTGGCAAATCCTGTTATACGTTCCTTCACGGTGGTGAAGCGGTGTCC
>CAVHJI010000185.1:1873-2362 GCA_963636255.1 Bacteroidaceae bacterium
CAGGAATTTGTGAGAGCGTGCTGTTTGGCGTAATCAGCAAGAACGCCACAAATACAAGTACCACAGCCGCTACGCTGCCTCCAAGTATGAGCAGCTTGCTAGTCTGCACACGGCCGATGAACATCATGATATAGACTGTCAGCAGCAGCAATGCTCCTGTCGAGAAGTTCTCGGGGACGATGAGCACTGCCATAATCACTGCTACGATACATATCCATTTGAACGCAGCCGGACGTGCACCGTTTTCGTCCTGCCCACGCGAGAGCTGTGAGGCGGTGAATATGATCACTGCCATCTTTGCCAATTCCGAAGGCTGGAATTGCACTCCGGCAAACTCCATCCAGCGGGCTGCTCCATTGACACGGTCACCGGAATAGCCCAACAATGCCACAATCGCCAACAACACCACAGACAATGGCAGCAACAGATTGTTTGCCATGCGGAAATACTTATAGGGAATGTTGTGGACAACGAGCACAATAATCACAC
>CAVHJI010000186.1:0-2291 GCA_963636255.1 Bacteroidaceae bacterium
TGCGTTGAAGAAGATGTTGGCAGAACGCGGACACAAGGTGGCTGCCATGATAGAGCTTGACGTGCCCGAGGACGAGCTCATGAAGCGCCTCGTAAAGCGCGGACAGGAGAGCGGACGCTCCGACGACAACGAGGAGACAATCAAGAAGCGCCTCACCGTGTACCACAACCAGACTTCTCCGCTCATCGACTGGTATGAGAAAGAGGGCATCCACCACCACATCAACGGTCTTGGTGAGCTCGACAGAATCTTCGGCGACATCTGCGCCGTCATTGACGCTTTGGCATAACTATGGAGTCGAACTTTGTAGACTACGTGCGCATCGTCTGCCGCTCAGGAAAGGGCGGCAGAGGTTCGGCGCACCTCAGACACGTGAAATATCAGCCCAACGGCGGTCCTGACGGCGGCGACGGCGGGCATGGCGGTAGCGTCATACTGCGAGGCAACCACAACTACTGGACTCTGCTGCACCTGAAATACCAGAAGCACGTCTTCGCCGAGCATGGTGGCAACGGCGGATCAGACAAGTGCCACGGCACCGACGGCAAGGACGAGTATATCGACGTGCCGTGCGGAACCGTGGTCTACAATGCTGAGACGGGAAAGTACGTTTGCGACATCACTCACGACGGACAGGAGGTGGTGCTCATCAAAGGTGGACGCGGAGGACTGGGCAACTTCCAGTTCCGCACAGCCACACGCCAGGCTCCACGATTCGCACAACCGGGTGAGCCGGCACAGGAGATGACCGTCATTATGGAGCTCAAGCTCCTCGCCGACGTGGGTCTCGTGGGATTCCCCAACGCTGGAAAGTCGACGTTGCTCTCCGCACTGTCAAGCGCCAAACCCAAGATTGCCAACTACCCCTTCACCACCCTTGAGCCTTCGCTCGGCATAGTGAGCTACCGCGACAGCAAGTCGTTTGTCATGGCCGACATACCGGGCATCATCGAAGGGGCAAGCGAGGGCAAGGGACTCGGACTGAGGTTCCTGCGCCACATAGAGCGCAACTCGCTGCTGCTCTTCATGGTGCCGGGAGAGAGCGACAACATAAAGCACGACTACGAGGTGCTGCTCGGAGAGCTGAGCAAGTTCAACCCCGACATGCTCGACAAGCACCGCGTGCTCGCCATCACCAAGAGCGACCTGCTCGACGACGAGCTGATAGAGATGCTGAAGGAGGAGTTGCCCGACGACCTGCCGACGGTGTTCATATCGTCAGTGACCGGACAAGGCATCGACGAGCTCAAGGACACGCTCTGGAAAGAGCTGAACAGCGAGAGCAACAAGCTGGCAGAGATAACAGCCGAAGACACGCTCGTGCACCGCGACAAGGACATGGGCACCTTCCAGCAGGAGATGCTCGACGAGGATGCCGGCGAAGACGACATAGAAGTGGTCGACGTGGAAGACTTCGACGAAGAGGACTTCTGACCTCGATCTTAATGACCCTTAATGATGACAGAACCTGTTCTACATTTATATAATATTGGCGAAGCCCTAGGATTGAAATCGACCCAAGGCTTCGCCAAATTCAATTATGGCAACGTTGTCGCGTTCTCAACCACACGACACGGAGGAGCGAGCCATGGACGGTACGGCGAGTTGAACATCAATCCCTATTGCGGCGACGAAGCCACGGCAGTAGGCGACAACCGTGCCGCGCTGTGCCAAGAGCTGGGCATCGACGACGCTCACCTCGTATTGCCGCACCAAGTGCACGGCACCGAATGCCTCGCCGTTGACTCCGCCCTGCTCCGTTCCACCCAAAGCGAACGGCTGCAAATGCTTGAAGGCTACGACGCCTTGATGACAAACCTCAGGGGCGTGTGCATCGGCGTGTCTACAGCCGACTGCATTCCGGTGCTTGTCTACGACCCGCAAAGGCATGCCACGGCAGCCATCCACGCCGGATGGCGGGGCACGGTGGCGCGGATAGTGGAGAAAACGCTCGCTGACATGAAAGCAGCCTACGGCACGGAGCCAAGCGAAGCCCTGGCAATAGTGGGACCGGGAATATCGCTCGCCAACTTCGAGGTGGGCCAGGAGGTCTACGATGCGTTTGCCGCCGACGGCTTCGACATGGACGGCATAGCAAGGAGGTATCCTTGCAAGGAAGACCCACAGACAGAGAAGTGGCACATCGACCTGCCTCTCTGCAACAAACAGCAACTGATGCACGCCGGCGTAAGAGAATCTAACATTCTGTGTTCCGGCATCTGCACCTACGACAACGCCGACGACTTCTTCTCGGCACGGCGCCTGGGCATCAGCTCAGGGAGGATATACAC
>CAVHJI010000187.1:0-2203 GCA_963636255.1 Bacteroidaceae bacterium
GCAAAACGGGTACCGCCTGTTGTATCTTTGCAGTGGCGCCACAAGAAAGAGAGAGTGCGGACAGTTTCCCCCACCAGTCCACACTCTCGCAAGCAACCAACGAGCAACAGAACGACAAACAACTAAACAAAGGAGACCAGAGACTATGACTATCAGGAGCAAGCATTGAGGAATAAGCATTGAGGAGCAAGCATTGAGAGAAGCATGCAGTCACCCCACAGCGGCAAGGACGTGTCGTCATGCCGTCCCCATAGTCAGATGTGGAGCCATCGGCTGGAGGAGTCGGCTGTATGCACGTCCGAGGAGTGAGGCACACCGCTGATTTTCTGACCCGCTTTTGCCTGTGCGCGCAAAACCGCTTACCTTTGCGCCCAGCAAACAGAAGAAAAAAGAAATTCAGCGATGACAGAAGCAGCCCTTTACCTCATACCCGTGACACTTGGCGACACCCCGCTCGACCGTGTGCTGCCTGCGTTCAACCACGACGTCATAACCGACATAAAGCACTTCATCGTCGAGGACGTGCGCTCTGCGCGCCGCTTCCTGCGCAAGGTGGACAAGGACCTGGACATCGATTCGCTGACCTTCAAGGAGTTGAACAAGCACACGCCAGCCGCTGCCATAGGCGGCTACCTGCAGCCGCTGGAGAAGGACGGACAGCCCATGGGTGTCATCTCCGAAGCCGGATGTCCCGCCATCGCCGACCCGGGTGCTGACGTCGTGGCACTGGCACAGCGCCGCGGACTGCGTGTCGTCCCGCTCATCGGTCCGTCGTCCATCATCCTGTCGCTCATGGCGTCGGGCTTCAATGGACAAAGCTTTGCCTTCAACGGCTACCTGCCCATAGAGCCTGCCGAGCGTGCCAAGTGCCTGCACCGGTTGGAGCAGAGGGCTTATGCCGAGCAGCAGACGCAGATATTCATCGAGACGCCCTATCGCAACAACAAGATTGTGGACGACATCATGCATGCCTGCCGTCAGCAGACGCGACTCTGCATCGCCTCGGACATCACCTGCCCTGACGAGTACATCCGCACCATGACGTTGCGCGAGTGGGCTGCCCACAAGGTACCCGACCTGTCCAAGCGCCCCTGCATCTTCCTATTGTACAAGTAAGTCCGGGAGACTCGTCAGTGCACCTCCCATGGTGCCTGCGGCACGTTGTTATGTATATTATGTGTTATGCTCGGTGCACTTCTTGCACTGTCACGCAACACATAACACGTTTCACGTAAAAACCTTCAACGTTTAGTGGTGGTGATGGTGTGCCTCCTCGTTGCCATAGCCGCCGGTGTCGACTTCGTTGTGATGCTCATGCTCGTGGTCGTGGTCGTCGTGGCTGTGGGTCTTGCCGAAGGTGAAGGTTGCCGACAGACGCAGGGTTCGTCCTTCGCTCCACTTGCTGATGGACTGTGTGTAGCCGTTGCCGTAGAGGATGTTGTGCGTCTTGTTGGAGTTGAAGATGTCCTTGCATGTCAGCGACAGGCTCCATGCTCCGATGGTCTTGCGCAGTCCTGCCTCCACATCCCAGTTGTCCTCGAGCGTGCCTTGTGCCGTCACGCTGCGCGAGCTGTAGCGACCTGTCGCCTGGAAGGTCATGCTCCACGGCAGTCGGACGGATGCCATGCTGTGGATGTTCCACACCAGTCGGTTCTGTCTGTCGCCGTGGACGGCATAGAAGCTGTCGTGCAGCGGATAGTCTGCGCTCCATGACTTGAGGTGGCTGTTGTAGACGTTTGCCGTGGTGGTCAGCGTCAGGAAGTCGGTGATGGTGTTGTGCGAGATGATCTCCACACCGGCATTGAGCATGTTGCCTACGTTGGCATGTCCGTAGTACATGGTGTTGACGTTCGGGTCGGAAGCCATAGGAGCGAGGAAGCTGACGTGGCTGATCATGTCGGTGTTCGAGCGCAGGTAGCCCGACACGGTGAGGGTGTGGCGGCTCCATTCCTTCATGTAGGTCAGCTCGAGGGCGTTGCTGTATTCGGGCTGTATGAGCGGATTGCCGAGGTGCACTTCCGACGGGTCGGAGATGTTCTCGAACGTGTTGAGCTGCGGACCGTAGGGGCGGTTTATGCGTCGTGAGTAGTTCAGCTTGAGCTCGTTGCCGTCGTCGAATGTCAGACCGATGGAGGCAGAGGGGAACAGGGCGAAGTCGTTCTTCTTGAACGGAGCCACGTCGCTGCGTGTCTGTCCGTAGCCC
>CAVHJI010000188.1:0-2176 GCA_963636255.1 Bacteroidaceae bacterium
TGTCGGTGGTCATGTGCGAGCCTTCGCGTGCTCCGGGGATGTTTATAGCCATCACTGAGTCTCGTTTCTGCACGAAGAACTCCTTGGTGAATGTGCGGTTGTCGGTGTAGGGATACGAGTAGATCACGAAGTTGCGGTCGGCAGTGGCGGCGTTGGTGCCTGCCCAGAAGAAGTCCTTCCCCTTCTTGTACGACTGCAGCTCGCCCGGCACCCACACGTCGCACCCGAACATCTCTTCGCACGTCTTCGATATGTAGTCGTTGTGGCGGCTCTCGAGCATCATCACCTGGCGGTTCATCTCCGCATGCGTGAAGTAGTCTATTATGGCCTGTCCGTTCTTCGTCACGTAGGCCTCCATCGACGCTTCGTCGGGCGACTGAATGGTGAGGATGTTCTGCGGGAAAGCATAGGTGTCGCTCTCGGCGCGGAACTTCGCCTGCGTGTACCGGTGCGGGTCGATGTCCACACGTATGATGTTGCGCAGCATCTTCAGCGTGGAGTTGAAGCCATCGGGCACCGTGTTCATGATGCGGAACGAGCGCTCCGACTGTGGCAGTCCGGGCACGTCGGTGTCGAGGACATTGAACAGGGCTCGTCCCGCAGGACGTTCCCACAGTTCGTCGTCGATGACCACAAGCAGCTCGTATGCCCTGCCGCTCGATGTCGGCGTGAATATGTTCAGGACCGACCGCTTGCGGCTTGTCGTTCCCTGACCCGATGAGTTGTCACCGTCGCCGCTGCCTCCGCAGCATACCAGTGTGGCTGCACACAGCACTGCCACTATCACGAATAGCATTTTCTTCATATTGTCTGTATCCTCCTAGGGTTATTGCCTTTCTCAATATGTCACTGCCGGCACACGCCGCAGCATTTGCCAACAAATGCAAAGGTAATAATAATCGGCGACATCGACTGCCGTTTTGTCACGTGCGATAGTTAATAAAACCTATAAGCGCCCGTTGTCTGCGCCATCGGCACCCTGCTCCTGTTTGGCGGTCGACAGCATTCCGCAGGCTGCAAAGATGTCCTCGCCGCGCGATGCTCGTATGGTGGCAAACACGCCGTGGTGTGTCAGGTAGTCGCGGAAGCGCACTATGGTGTCCATGTCAGCGCCTTCGAGATCCACGCCCGGGATGGCATGGAACCGCAGCAGATTTATGCGGCAGTCCAGTCCGCGCAGCAGACGGACAAGTTCCTTGGCATAGACCATCGAGTCGTTGACGCCGCGAAACACGATGTACTCGAACGATAGCCTGCGCTGCTTGGAGAAGTCGTAGTTGCGGAGCAGGTCGATGACCTTCGTTATCGGGAACGCACCCTCGGAAGGCATCAGCTCGTGGCGCTGCGACGGCACTGGCGAGTGCAGGCTTATGGCGAGGTGGCAGTCGCTCTCGTCGAGGAAGCGCGGCAGTCCCTTCAGCACGCCCACCGACGACAGTGTGATGCGCTTCGGGCTCCAGGCGTAGCCCCACTGTGCCGTCATAATCTCCAGGGCATGCAGCACGTTGTCCGTGTTGTCCAGCGGCTCACCCATGCCCATCATCACCACGTTGGTCAGCTTGTCAAACTCCGGCAGCGAGTGTATCTGGTTCAGTATCTGTCCGGCTGTCAGGTTCCCGCTGAACCCCTGCTTGCCGGTCATGCAGAACTTGCAGTTCATGCGGCAGCCCACCTGCGACGACACGCACACGGTGCCACGGTCGTCGTCGGGGATGAACACCGTCTCCACGTAGTGGCCCTCTGGCGTGCGGTACAGGTACTTGGCGGTCCCGTCCTTGCTGCGCATCACGTCGACAGGCTCCTCCCCGCCCACCTCGTAGTCCAGCTTCAGCAACTCGCGATAGCGCAGTGCGATGTTCGTCATGTCATCGATGCTCCGCACGTGCTTGCCGTAGATCCATTCAGCCATCTGCTTGGCGGCATATCCCGGCATGCCAAGACCGGCTGCCACATCCTTCAGCTCCTGTAGCGTCAATCCCAATAGCGGTTTCTTCTGCATAGTGTATAATCTCCGTCTTTTTTCGGTCGGCAAAGGTAGTGCAAATCGCGTACAGAACGTCAGGTCCCCCACCCTAAAAGTTCTGTCGGACGCAATGTGCGTTGAATATATGGCTCACGCCACGGACATGTGCTCTGCCAGCTGCTCCAAGTCCATCGTTCCCGTTGCTTGCGGAAG
>CAVHJI010000189.1:0-2114 GCA_963636255.1 Bacteroidaceae bacterium
ACACATCACACATAACACTGGCGCCTTAGGTGCCACAAATTTCGATTATGTCAGAAACAAAGATATTCAGGTTTGTCCCATTGCTGAAGCAAGCGATATGGGGCGGCAACAAGATTATCCCATTCAAGAAGCTGGACTCTTCGCTCGACTCTGTCGGCGAGAGCTGGGAGATATCTTGCGTGCCGGGTCATGAGACTAAGGTCAGTGCCGGAGAGTATGCAGGCATGAACGTTAGTGAGCTTGTTGCACTCTTGAAGGACAAGCTTGTGGGCAAAGCCTGCTATGAGGCGTTTGGCAATGAGTTTCCACTGCTCATCAAGTTCATCGATGCACGCAGCCAGCTCTCTGTGCAGGTGCATCCCGATGACGACGCAGCCCATCGGCGTGGCCTGAACCATGGCAAGGCTGAGATGTGGTATGTGATGCACAGCGAACCAGGTGCCACGCTCTACAACGGTCTAAAGCGGTCGATAACGCCTGAGGACTATAAACGCATGGCTAATGACGGCAGCATTGTCGATGTGCTCGACTGCTATGATGTCCGTCAGGGTGATGTCTTCTATCTGCCTGCCGGCAGGATACACAGCATAGGTGCAGGCATCTTCTTGGCAGAAATACAGGAGACATGCGATGTCACCTATCGCATCTACGACTTCAAGCGCAAGGACAAGGACGGCAACTATCGCCAGCTGCACATGGCTGAGGCATGGGACTGCATCGACTACAGCGGCGACGACGACTATCGGACGCACTACACGCCATGCAAGAACGAGAGGGTAGAGCTTGTCTCCTGCCGTAAGTTCGTCACATCACTCTACGACATCAACGAGACAAAGACCATCGACTACAGTTCTCTCGACAGCTTCGTCGTCCTTATAGGCGTTGCCGGAAATGGTACAATCAGTGTCGACGGTTCAGCACCCGAGACCTTCTGTGCAGGCGACACCTTGCTGATTCCGGCTGTTGCCGGCAACGTATTGGTAAGTGGAAGTCTGAAGTTCCTCGAGACGCACATCTCTGAATAGACATAGACCTATCTGTTCTTCAGGTACTCGTAACCAAAGCGACAGCGCAGACAGTCGCGGCGGTCACAGTATTGCAGTTGCAGCTGCATAAGTGCCTGTGAGTCTGCTGCATTCTCTGCATTTATGCCGGAACGTGCCCACAGACGTGTGACGCGGTTGTCTTCGGGCTTGAGTTGCATGAGGAAGCCAAGTGCACGCTGGCACAGTTCTTCCCGACTCTTATGACGACCATAGGCGAAGAGGAAGGGTACGATGCTGTTGACGACTATCAGATCACAGCTGCGCTGCCCCAAGGTCTTGGCACTGCGATTGCCGGCATTGCCAAAGCTATAGTGCGTGTCCCAATATGTCGAGGCTCTGAGGTCGAGAAGACTTCGGATGCCGTCGAGACTCTCTGTCCCGAGCACCCGTGAAAGCAGTGACTCTTCCTTGCAGAACAGGTGTACCAACTGCGAGATGCGCAGGCATGGGAAGTTGCGCGGATGCAGTCGCAACAGTTTCCAACGGCTTGGTGCCAGTGGGGCAACAAAGCCAAACTTATGGCTGAGGAAACGGAATTCGTCCTTCAGCTGGTGGCAGTAGCTGTCCGGTGCTGCCGTCCCATCGTCAGCAGGAAGAAGTCCTGCCATTCCCATAAAGGCAGCTTCAATCTGCAGTGGATTGTCGCGATGATGGCGCAGTGCACCATAGTCAAGCCGTGATGCCCAGTCCTCAAACCCATCTCCGTTGAGCCCGAAGCCCATGTTGCGGGCTATTGTGACGAAGAGCACGCGCTCCCAATCGCCGCCGAAACGTGCGAGTCTGGTGTTCAGCAGTTCCGACTTTTGCTGTAGCCGTTCCACCTGTAGGGCAGACAGCCATGAGTGAATCTTCAGACGCGGCAAGTGATTGTTGACAGAGAAGCATGCCGGATAAAGGTCTCTCTGCCGGAGTGCATCATAGCGGCTGATGATGCCGTCGGGACATTGCATTACGAGTTGCGGCACAACGTTGCCATTGTGACACACGGTCTGTGCGTCGGAAACCTCAACAACGTGCAGTATGACGTTGTTGTAGGCATCATCCAACTGGTGTCCGTGGGCATACCAC
>CAVHJI010000190.1:0-2107 GCA_963636255.1 Bacteroidaceae bacterium
GTCCCTGGCAGGAACTGGTAGCTCGATGCCGGGAAGACTGGCGTCCACACCATGTTGCGCACGCGGCTGTCGGTACCCTGTTGCTCGTTGTACTGGTTGAGCCACCACGGGAAGTCTTTGTAGAATGTCGTGCTGCACCATTTGCCCGTGTTCTGGTTCAGCCAGAAGGCGCAGTTGGCTGCGTGTCCTGCCGAGAGAATGGCGGCGTCACGCATCGGTGCGATGCTGTAGACCAGTGCCTGTCCGCGTGTCGCCACCTTCAGCTCGTCGGGTAGGGTAGACACCAGCAACTGTTGCGGCGAGCTGCTCTCGCTGGTGTAGTTGCCCATGAAGTCGGGGTCGTCCACGCAGCTCGTCACCCTTCCTGCCGAGGCGTCCATCCATTGTGCGGCGGTGATGCCGTTCACCGACGGCGTCGTGCCACTGTAGATGGCAGCCACTGCCGAGGCGCGGTCGGGAGCGTTGAACGAGAAGCTCACTTGGCTGTACACCCGTCCTTCTGCCGCCAGCCGCTTGAAGCCCTGGCTGCCATAGAGCGGGGCGAAGGCTTCGACGTAGTCGGTGCGGAGCTGGTCGATGCATAGCGACACCACCAGCCGCGGCCTTACGGCGTTCTGCGCCTGCAGACCGGTTATGGTCAGCAGCAGTATCGATGTCAGTAGTCCTCTCTTCATTTCGTAGCCTTCATTCTGCGGGGCTTTGTGCCGTTGTCGTTCTCAGTCTTCTTGTAGGACAACACCAGGTTGCTTGCCGCCCGCATCCACAAACACAGTGCCAAAGGTAGTATTGCTGGGTTCAAATCTTGTGGAATCAGTCCCCATAACAGCATAAATAATGTTAAAGCGGCAAACACGACTGTCAGGTAGGCACTGCGCTTCATCGCCCTGACCTTCACGACGACCCATGGCAAAAGCAACAGGTGCAGTGGCTGGAAGACCCACAGCAGCCAGTTGTGGCCCACTGCCGGATGTTCCGAGAACAGAGCCATGAATGCCAGCATGCAGCCTGCTATGCCTGCCGCCCCAAGCAGCATCGCGTCCAGCCCCCACAGGCTGCGCCGCCGCTTGAGCCCGTATATTGTGGCTGCCGTCACGACGATCATCACCAACAGCATGGTGCGCATCGGCGTGAGCACATCGGCTATAGTGTCGGAGTCTAACGTCGGGTCGGCTGTGTTCAGTGTCCGATTGCCGATAACCAATGGCGTGTCCTGTCCCGTCGTGGCGTCCTGGCGTGTGGCTTGTCCGAAGTTCTCCTCGAGGCAGAATGGGATGAATGTCATCTGTCGTCGCGTGATGGGTTCATCTGCCTGACTACCCAACAGCATGTCTATGCCGAACTGCGACCAGTGTTGATGTGCGGTATAACGGTGTATCATGCTGCGGAACGTGATCCCCTCGACCGGCGTCAGCATGTCGGCGTGATAGTTTATGCCTCCTGTCACCACTGCCTCGATTTTGTCGCGCGGACGTGTGGAGCAGTTGTCGTAGAAGAAGTTGTAGCGGTATGTGCGGTTCTCGGGCTGGTAGTTCTCGACGAGCAGTGCGTAGAGAAGGGTCTTCTCCTGAGCCGTCATGTTGAGCACCTGCTCGCGCACGTCGCGGTTGCTGTGACGGTAGTGCCTGATGAAGTCCGTGCCATCCTCGACCCCCAACATGTAGTCCGTCTGTCCCAGTGTGAAGCGCAGTACGAAGTTTGGCGTGCTGAAGCTGAACATGCCGTAGTTGAACACGTAGTCGATGCCCTTGCCCGCATCCTGATAGCGTATGGCTGTGTGGCCGAAGAGGTTGTATATCTCCGTGCCGGGACCGCATGTCAGCAGGCTGACGCGTACGCTGTCGTCCTGTGCTGTCTGTGCTCTGACCGTACCACTGGCACATGCCAGCAGCAACATTCCCAGCAGCATTATTTCCTTCAACGTCTTCATCGTGGCGCAAATGTACGAAAAACGCTCAACACCGACAGATGCGGTATGGAAATTTGTCCAACATGTCAAAGAGCGCGAGGCTTGCCCCCACAAGCCTTGTTCAAGTTTTGCCTTCTCAACCTTCTTGAAAAAAATGATTCTTCGCTACAAGAGAAAGGGGCATTTCCCCGACACCCCTCA
>CAVHJI010000191.1:0-2045 GCA_963636255.1 Bacteroidaceae bacterium
GTGCAGAGTCGGCACTGCTGAAGCATGCAGCTACGATGCCGATGGTGAAGAGCACTGTCACCGTAGTGCCTAGCTGTCCGGTGGCTGCAAACATGGGTAGCAGGTCGTCGGTGCTTGCAGGCAGTTCCATGCCTTGCTGTTGTGCCAGCATTATAAGCAGTACACCCAGACTGAGGAACAGCAGATTGGCAGGCACGAAGCAGAGACCATAGGTGCACATGTCTTTCTGCGCTTCGCGCAGCGTCTTGCACGTCAGGTTCTTCTGCATCATGTCCTGATCCAGTCCTGTCATCACAATCACCACGAACATACCGCTGAGGAACTGCTTCCAGAAGTATTGCTTCGACATGGGGTCGTCGAACACAAATATGCGGCTATAAGGGCTGTCGCTGATGGCACGTATGCTCTCGCCAAGACTCATGTCCAGCTCACGTCCCACGCCAATGATTATCAGTATGAGCGCACCAAACAGGCAGAACGTCTGGAACGTGTCTGTCCATACCAGTGTCTTAACGCCTCCACTGCGTGTGTATAGCCATATCAGTCCAACCATGCCTGCCACTGTCACTGCGAAAGGCACGCCTACGGTGCCGAACACGAAGTCCTGCAGTATCATGCACACCATGTAGAAGCTCACGGCGGCGCGTGTCATCTTGCTCAAGAGGAAGAATGCAGCTCCAGTCTTGTAGGAACGGTATCCGAGACGTTCCTTCAGGTATATATATATAGTGGAGTGGTTCATGCGGTAGTAGATGGGCAGCAAGATGAACGCCACTGCGAAGTATCCCGGTATGAAGCCGAGGCACATCTGCAGGTAACTCATGCCGATGCTCACCGGCATGCCCGGTACGGATATGAAGCTGACACCCGATATTGATGCTCCCACCATGCCTATGGCTACCATGTACCATGGCGAACTGCGGTCGGCACGGAAGAAGGTCTCGTTTGTTGCTCCGCGGCTTGTCAGCCGGCTCAGCACAAACAGCAGTGCGAAGTAAATCAGTACGGTGACTACGATAATCATCTTGTATGAGGCGCGTGCCTTTTGCTTATGGAGCCGCAAAGTTAGCAAAATCTGTGCCTTTTGCTTACATTTGCGGTCTATTCGAAAACCAAAGACAAAAGAAAGAGCTAATGGCAACAACTGACGACAAGAAGATTATCTTCTCAATGGTCGGGCTGAACAAGACGATCCGCCAGACCAACAAGCAAGTACTCAAGAACATCTACCTCTCATTCTTCTATGGTGCCAAGATTGGCATCATCGGTCTCAATGGTGCGGGCAAGTCTACGCTGATGAAGATCATAGCAGGACTAGACACACAGTATGAGGGTCAGGTAGTATTCTCCCCGGGCTATACCGTAGGCTATCTGCCGCAGGACCCATACCTCGACCCGGAGAAGACGGTCAAAGAGGTGGTGCAGGAAGGCGTGCAGAACGTGGTCGACACGCTGAAGGAGTATGAGGAGATAAACCTCAAGTTCGGAGAACCCGAGTATTATGAGAACCCCGAGAAGATGGACAAGCTCATGGCACGCCAGTCTGAGCTGCAGGACATCATAGACAGTACCGACGCATGGAACCTTGACTCGAAGCTGGACATAGCTATGGATGCACTGCGCTGTCCCGATGGTGACCAGTCGTGTGCACATCTCAGCGGTGGCGAACGTCGTCGTGTGGCTTTGTGCCGCCTGCTTCTGCAGAAGCCTGATGTACTGTTGCTCGATGAGCCGACCAACCATCTTGATGCGGAGAGCATAGACTGGCTGGAGCAACACCTGCAGCAGTATCAGGGAACGGTCATAGCCGTAACCCACGACCGATATTTCCTCGACCATGTGGCAGGCTGGATTCTCGAACTCGACCGTGGTGAAGGCATTCCTTGGAAGGGCAACTATAGCAGCTGGCTCGAGCAGAAGACACAGCGCATGGCTCAGGAAGAGAAGACCGAGAGCAAGCGACGCAAGACGCTGCAACGCGAACTGGAATGGGTGCGCATGGCACCCAAGGCACGTCAGGCCAAGGGCAAAGCCCGACTCAACAG
>CAVHJI010000192.1:0-2019 GCA_963636255.1 Bacteroidaceae bacterium
CAGATAGCTTAAATCGTGCCAGAGGAGATAATAAGTCATCTCACATCGAGGGTTGTGAGTGTTCATATCGAACGACGGAATGCTCATACCGAAACGAGATGAAACGACTTGAGGCGCGTGTGGCGACTGTAACACCAATGTAGCGTTTTTGCAGGTTAACTCCAGTCACGATATTTTACTATCTTTGCAAATCAAGTTCGGAAGGAGGGCACAGACAAATGGAGACATCAGAAACGCCAAGAGCACATATAGAGAGGTTGAGGGAATGGATGGGGCGGCACGGCCTGGATGCCTTCATCGTCCCGACAGCCGATCCGCACATGAGCGAATACACTGCCGACCACTGGCAGTCGCGCAAGTGGCTGACGGGATTCACCGGTTCGGCGGGTACGGCTGTGGTGACTGCCAATGAGGCAGGACTATGGACCGACTCGCGTTACTTTCTTCAAGCCGAGGAACAACTGCGGGGCAGCGGCTGTAAGCTCTACAAACTAAAGATTGAAGGCACGCCCTCCATCGGGGAGTTTCTATGCGACAGTCTTGAGGGAGGATGCGTCGTAGGCTTCGACGGCAGACTGTTTGCCGAGGCAGAGATAGAAAGTCTGAAGAGCATTCTCACCGCGAAGCACATCAATACGAAGAGCACACCCGATCCTATGGACGACATCTGGACAGGACGTCCCGAGATGCCGACGGACAAAGCCTACGTGCTCGACACGAAATATGCAGGACTATCGGCTGCCAACAAGATTGGACTCGTGCGCAAGGCGATAAGTTCCGACACGGGAATCGGCATATGGGTGTCGGCTCTCGACGAGATTGCCTGGACACTAAACCTGCGCGGCAACGATGTGCACTGCAATCCCGTGGTGACATCGCATCTTTACATCGGGAAAAGCAGTGCTTTACTGTTCGTAAACCACAGGAAAGTGGACGCCAAAGTGGCGGAACACCTCGCGTCTGCCGGCGTGGATGTGAGACCTTATGATGAAGCAGAAGCATATCTGCGGCAGGAGTTGAACGGCGTGCCCATGATAATGGATCGTCAAAAGACGAGCTATGCCATATACAATGCACGGACAGACAATGCCGTAGCTACAGCAAGTAACCCGATTCCGATGCTAAAAGCAGTAAGGAATGAAGTGGAAATGAACGGGTTGCGCAATGCAATGACACGCGACGGCGTGGCACTGGTAAGGTTCCAGATATGGCTTGAAGAGTCAATAAAAGCACGGAAGCCAGTCACGGAAACAGGCATCGCCGACAAACTGTGTGAGCTTCGTTCGGGACAACCATTATATATAGGAGAAAGTTTCGACACGATTGCAGGCTATGGAGCACATGGTGCGATTGTCCATTACGAGGCAACTGCAGAGACCGACGTGCCGCTGCAGCCAAAGGGCTTCGTGCTGATAGACTCCGGAGCGCAGTATCTTGATGGTACGACAGACATCACACGTACAATAACCCTCGGCCCGTTGACCGACGAGGAAAGGACAGACTACACACTCGTGCTGAAAGGCAACATTGATTTGGCAATGGCAGTGTTTCCCGAAGGCACACGCGGCGACCAGCTGGATGTGCTTGCACGCATGCCTCTGTGGAAGCGGCAGATGAACTATCTGCACGGGACAGGTCATGGCGTGGGTTCTTTCCTGAATGTGCACGAAGGTCCGCAGAGCATACGCATGGAGCATAATCCCGCGACATTGGCAGCAGGGATGGTCACAAGCGACGAGCCTGGTATATATAAGGACGGGAGCCACGGAATACGCACGGAGAATCTGTTGCTGACGGTCCCTGCCGGCGACGGCATGTTCGGACGTTATCTGAAGTTCGAAGCAGTGACCCTCTGCCCCATCGACACGACTCCAATAAAGAAAGAGTTGCTCAATGACGATGAGACTGACTGGCTCAACCAATATCATCGAATGGTCTACGACAAACTATCGTCACATCTCGACGAAGCTGAACGCCGGTGGTTGGCAGAAGCAACCAGAGCTATATGACAAGGAAAAG